>JBCCGJ010000251.1:0-9123 GCA_039029335.1 Actinomycetota bacterium
CCGCAGCCAGGAGCTGAGACCACGCTGAAACTCGCTGGACAGCGGAGCAGGACACTTGTTACGTGGAACAAACCAGGGCGTACCGGCCACCGGACGGCGTCCCGATCGCAGAAAATGAACAGTTGTGAACACGCAGCCAACACAGACGAACCGACAGGGATGGAACAGCTGACATGATCGATGAGCTGACCGAGCACGAGCGCACCGCGTCGTCCGCCATCGACGCCGCCACCACCCTGGCCGAGCTGAATGAGGCCAAGACCGCAGCCCTCGGCAAAGGGGCCCCGCTCACCGCGGCCCAGCGCAGCCTCGGGTCCCTACCGGCCGAGGATCGCAAGGCCGCAGGACAGGCGCTGAATGAGGTACGGCGTCGGGTCGAATCCATGCTCGAGGACAAGACCGCCGCACTGGCCGCCGCGGAACGGGTGGCCAGGCTGGCCGCCGAGCGGCTTGATCTGACCGAGGTCCCGGTCGACCCCCAGGTCGGCCACACCCATGTGGTCACCCAGGCGTGGGAGGAACTGGAGGACGTCTTTGTCGGCATGGGGTTCAACGTGGCGGAGGGTCCGGAGGTCGAGACCGACTGGCACAACTTCGACGCGTTGAACATTCCGAAGGGACACCCCGCAAGGGACGGGTTTGACACGCTCTACGTCGACCACGGCGAAGCGGGCAGCACCGTGCTGCGGACCCACACCTCCCCGGTACAGATCCGCACCATGCTGGACAACGAGCCGCCGATCTACATCGTCGCCCCCGGTCGTGTCTTCCGGCGGGACACGGCGGACGCAACCCACATGCCGGTGTTCCATCAGATCGAAGGTCTGGTCATCGACAAGGGCATCTCCCTCGCGGACCTGGCCGGCACCATCGAGGCGTTCACCGAGGCCTACTTCGGGGCCGGCTTCTCGTCCCGCCTCCGACCGAACTACTTCCCGTTCACCGAACCGTCCGCCGAGTTCGACATCCAGATGCCGGACGGCTCGTGGCTGGAGCTCGGCGGCTGCGGCATGGTCCATCCCAACGTGCTGCGGGCCGGAGGCATCGACCCGGAGGAGTGGACCGGTTTTGCCTTCGGTTTCGGCATCGACCGGTTGGCGCTGCTGAAGTTCGGCATCGACGACCTGCGCGAGATGTTCACCGGCGACATCCGCTTCCTCAGCCAGTTCTGACCGGCACGGGTCGGCCCGCCGTCCGGCCCCAATCGACCATCCAAGCCCGCCCACCGCACGCCCGTACCCCGAAAGAGTCACGATGAAAGTCCTCCTGTCATGGATGAAAGAGTTCGCACCGATCGAGGGCGAACCGGCGTTCCTGGCCGAGACCATGACCGACCTGGGCATGGTGGTCGAAGAGGTCACAACGACCGGACCGTCCTGGGACGGCATCGTGGTGGCCAAGGTGCTGGACCTGAAACAGCATCCGGAGGCCGACAAGATCCAGTTGGTCGACGTCGACCTCGGTGATGGTGAGGCGCTGCAGATCTGCTGCGGGGCGTTCAACATGGCCGTTGGGGACCTTGTGCCCCTGGCCACCATCGGCACCACGATGCCGGGCGGTCTGGAGATCGGCAGGAGGAAGCTGCGCGGCCAGTGGTCAAACGGCATGATCTGCTCCGCCGCCGAGCTGGAGCTCGGGGAGGACGCGGCCGGCATCATGATTCTGGAACCGTCGCTGACCGTCGGCCAGGATCTGGCGACCGCGCTCGGCGCCGACGACGACATTCTTTTTGACCTCGACATCGAAGGAAACAGGCCCGACGCGCTGTCGGTGGCCGGGGTAACCCGGGACCTGGCGGCCAGGCTTGGTGTGCCGTTCACCCTGCCGGAACCGAAGTTCGCCGAGAGCGAACCGGGGACCGCCGCACGGGCGTCGGTGGCCATCGAGGCGCCCGACTTCTGTCCCCGCTTCGGGTATCGGGTCCTGGACAACATCACCGTCGGAGAGTCCCCGGGATGGATGGCCTCCCGCCTGATCGCCGCGGGCATGCGTCCGATCAATTCGGTGGTCGACATCTCCAACTACGTGATGTTGGAACTCGGGCAGCCGAACCACACCTACGACCTCGGGCTGGTGCCGGACGGCAAGCTCGGCGTTCGCTGGGCCCGCGACGGTGAGACCCTGGTGACCCTCGACGATCAGGAGCGCACGCTCACCCGCCAGGACGGGCTGATCGTTGACGGCGGCGACCGGCCGATCGGCCTCGCCGGTGTCATGGGCGGCGCGTCAACGGAGATCAGCGAGTCGACAACCAGCGTCCTGCTGGAGGCCGCGATGTGGGATCGCATGACCATCGCCCACACCTCACGGCGGTTGAACCTTCGCTCCGAGGCATCGACCCGTTTCGAGCGGGGCGTCGACCCGATGGGGATCGAGCGGGCCCTCGACCGCTTCGCCGAGCTGGCTGCCGAGATTTGCGGTGCCACCGTTGCCGCCGGATCCGGCGTGGAACTCGGAAACCTCCCACAGCAGACCACCGTGACGGTCCGACCGGATCGGATCAACATGATTCTCAACACCGCCCTCTCGGCGGATGAGATGGTGGCGATGCTGGAACCGATCGGGTTCGCAACCGCGCCGGCGGACGGTGGTGCGCTTTCGGTGACCGTTCCGACGTGGCGGCCTGATGCTGCGATCGAAGAGGACATCGCAGAAGAGATCGGACGGCACAACGGCTACAGCAAGTCCGGCAAGCGGGTGCCGAAACCGGCGCAGGTCGGGCGGTTGACCCCGGCCCAACTCGGCAGGCGGCGGGTCAGGCGAACCCTGGTCGGCGCCGGCTACGCGGAGGCGATGCCCATGCCGTTCCTCGCCCCCGACGACTTGGCGAAGGCCGGCCTGCCGACGGAGGGCATCACCCTTGGCAATCCGCTTGTTGCCGAGGAGTCGGTCCTGCGGACCTCGCTCCTTCCCGGCCTGCTGAAGGCCGTCGCCCGGAATCAGTCGCATCGGATCGAGCGGGTTCGACTCTTCGAGATCGGCCACGTGTTCCATCCGTCCGAGGACGAACTGCCGGACGAGTACGACATGGTCGCCGCACTGGCCACCGGCTTCGGGCCGGGTCAGGCAGACGGCACCGACTCCGCAGCCGCTGCGGCCACCACCGCGCTCTACCGGTTCGCCGGAGAACTCGGGCTGGAAGGACTGCAGTTGGCCAACGCCGAGGTGACCGGCCTCCACCCGACCCGGGCCGCCGAGGTTCGGTTCCGGGGCAAGGTGCTCGGTGCCGTCGGTGAAGTCGACCCGACGGCGCTGGAGAACTACGCCGTTTCCGGTCGTGTCGCCTGGTTCGAGCTTCGGGTGGCGCCGATCCTTGCAGCCCTCGAATCCGCAGCGAAGTACAAGCCGGTCTCGCTCTATCCCTCCAGCGATGTCGATCTGGCATTTGTCACCCCGAACGACGTGCCGGCCACCGACCTCACCCGGACCATCAAAAAGGCCGGTAACGGGCTCATTCGACGGGTGACCCTGTTCGACGTGTTCCGCTCCGACCAGCTCGGCGACGGGGTTCGTTCGCTGGCCTACCAGCTCCGGCTGCAGGCCGATGATCGGACGTTGACGGACGAAGAGGTGGCAACGGTCAGACAGCGCTGCATCGACGCCGTGGCGAAGGCCCACCGGGCCGAGCTCCGCGGCTAGCCCGTCGCGGACCGGACCCTCCAACTGCCACTGGCCCGGCGCTCGGCCCGGACCTAGGCTTGGCGAACACAGCGGAAGCGCACGGACCGATCCGTGGGCAAGGAACCGTTGTGAGGACTCGGAACCAAACGGGGGAGTACCGTGAGCGATGCACTGAACGAGCAACTGGACGGACTGCTTGCAGCGGGTGTTGCCCGCGGAGCCGCACCCGGAGCGTCGGCCATCGTGGTCGATCGCGACGGGGTTCGATGGCAGGGCGCCGCCGGCGAGCGGGTGATCGGGTCCGGCGTGGCGATGACCACCGACTCCGTCGGAGCGATCTTCTCGATGACAAAAGCCGTAACCGGCGCTGCGGCGATGCAACTGGTCGAGCAGGGCAAGCTCGACCTCGACGCTCCGGCCAGCGAGGTTCTGCCCGGCTTGGCCGACAACCAGGTGCTGGAGGGGTTCGACGACGATGGGCAGCCGATCACCCGGCCCCCGGCGACCCCGGTCACGCTTCGCCACCTGCTGACCCACACCTCCGGTTTTGTCTACGACATCTGGAACGCCGACGCGGCCCGCTGGTACGAGGTCACCGGCACACCGAACATCCTGTCGCTGGAGAAGTCCTCGTTGAAACTGCCGCTCATGTTTGATCCGGGAACGAAGTGGGAGTACGGGATCGGCATCGACCTTGCCGGACTGATGGTCGAGGAGGTGACCGGTATGACGCTCGGCGAGTACCTGGCGGAACACCT
This sequence comes from Actinomycetota bacterium, assembly GCA_039029335.1. Taxonomy (GTDB): domain Bacteria; phylum Actinomycetota; class Acidimicrobiia; order Acidimicrobiales; family SZUA-35; genus JAHELU01. Next base: position 4,380 of record JBCCGJ010000251.1, read on the forward strand.
CACCGGACCACTCGGCATGTCGGACACGGCGTTTGTGCACAACCCGTCGATGCTGGAGCGGGCCTGCGGCATCCACGGCCGCGGTCCGGACGGGTCGTTGGCCGCCATCGACATTCCGCCGCCGGAGAATCCCGAGTTCGAGATGGGTGGTGGCGGCCTGCACGGGACGATGGGTGACTACGGCCGCTTCATGCGGATGATCCTCAACGACGGTGAAGTGGACGGGGTCCGTGTCCTCAAGCCGGAGACCGTGCAGATGATGGCCGACAACCACATCGGTGAGCTGCGGGTCGAGAACCTGGCCACGGTCGCGCCGGAGTTCTCAAACGACGCGGAGTTCTTCCCCGGCGAGCCGAAGAGCTGGGGTCTCACGTTCCAGATCAACGAGGCGCCCGGGTTCACCGGCCGTCCGGCCGGCACGCTGATGTGGGCCGGGTTGGCCAACAGCTTCTTCTGGATCGATCGGGAGAACGGGATCGCCGGGGCGTACCTCAGCCAGATCCTGCCGTTCGCCGATGAGGCATCGACCGCCCTGTTCTTTGAGTTGGAGGAGGCGGTGTACGCCGCCCTCTGACCGTTTCCCCCGCGCTGCCAAATCGACCCAAACCAACCCAACCCAGCCCAGCCCAGACGAAATTTGGGCACCAGGGCTACAAATTTTGTGGTCGGTGAGCCCAAATTTCGGGGGCGTGGGGGGTGCTAGAGGGCCTTGCCGGGGTTGAGCCGGTTGTCCGGGTCGAACAGCGCTTTGACGGAGCGTTGGATGGCGAGATGATTCGGCGCGATCTCGTCCTCGACGAACTGCCGTTTCAGGGTGCCGACCCCGTGCTCGGCGGCGATCGTACCGCCCAACTTCAGTGAGAGGGCGATGATCTCGGCGAACGCCTCCTTCACCCTGGCCAACTCGTCCGGGTCGCGCTCGTCGAACACAAAGATCGGATGTAGGTTGCCGTCCCCGGCGTGGCCGATCACCGGACAGACCACCCGGTACCGCTCGGCGATCTCGACGATGCCGCCCAGCAACTCCGGGAGCCGTTCCCTGGTGACCGCCACGTCTTCGGGGAGCAGGGACACCTCAAGCCGTTCGAGGGCCGGCCAGACCTTACGGCGAACCTCCAGCATCAACTCGCCCTCGGCCGGATCAACCGCGTGGTAGACACCGGTCGCCCCGTGCTGCTCACAGCGCTCGACGAATGCACTGATCGGTTGGTCATCGACCGAGGCCTGGATCAGCAGGAGGCAGGCCGCATCGGTGTCCAGGCCCATCGGGAAGAACCGTTCGACGTAGTGCAACGACTGTTGATCGAGTATCTCCATGACCGTCGGCTGGAGCCCGGCGGCGAAGATGTCCTCGATCGCTCGCCCGGCGTCCGGCAGGTTGTTGAAGTAGGCGACCGCGGTCTCCGGCGGTGGGGGTGCGGCTTCCAGTTTGACGGTGATCTCGGTGATGATGCCGAGCAGCCCCTCCGAGCCGACAAAGAGACCGGTCAGGTCGAGGCCCGTGGTGCTCTTGATGGTGTGGCGGCCGGTGTGGATCACCTCGCCCGTGATGAGGACCACCTCGAGGCCCATGACGTAGTCCCTGGTCACGCCGTACTTGACGCAGCAGAGCCCGCCGGCGTTCGTTGCGACGTTTCCCCCGATGCTGGACATTTCGTAGCTGGCTGGGTCCGGCGGGTAGTACAGCCCCTCGGCGGCCACTGCGGCCTTGAGGTCCGAGTTGATGACGCCCGGCTGGACCCGGGCCATGCGGTTGATCTGGTCCACCTCCAGGACCTGATTCATCCGGTGGAGCGAAAGCATCACGCAGCCGTCGATCGCATTGGCCGCACCGGTCAGGCCGGTGCCTGCACCCCGAGGCACGATGATGGCGTTCGCCGCCACGGCGGCCTTGACGGTGGCCACCACCTCCTCGGTGCTGCGGGGGCTGACCACCAGGGCCGCCGTGCCACCCTTCTCAAAGATCGCCCGGTCCTGGGCGTACGCCGCGACGACGTCCGGGTCCGTCTGGATCCGGTCCGCCGGTAGGCGGGCAAGCAGTTCGTCGTGGAGTGCACCCATGGCGCAGAGCGTAGCGTCCGATATCGCCCCGGCTCGAAGTCCGAAGTGCCGCACCTGGTGGCATCATTGATCCATGAGCACCACCGACGCAGACCTCACCGCCGCAGACGTCAGCTGGGACCTGGAGACCCTGCTCGACGGGGCCGCCTCGCCGGACGAGCTGATCGAGCGGGCCAAGACCCTGGCCACAGAACTCGAGGGTTACCGGGGACGGGTTGCAACGCTGAACGCCGCGGACCTCGCAGCGCTGATGCATCACCTGGCCGACCTGAACGAGCTGATAAGCAGGGCCGGTCACTACGGCATGCTCCGCTTCACCGAGAACACGGCGGACGCCGAGGCCGGAGCCATGATGCAGCGGCTTGAGGAGGAGTCCACGTCCATCGCATCGCAGCTGGTCTTCATCGACCTGGAGTTTGCCGCTGCGGATGACAAACACGCCGCCGCGGTTCTGGCCGACGAGCGCCTGTCGTTCTGTCGCCACCATCTGGAGAACACCAGGCGAAACCGGCCCCACATGCTGTCCGAAGCCGAGGAGTCCGTCCTCATGGAGACGTCGGTCTCCGGTGCCTCCGCATGGGTCCGGCTGTTCTCCGAGCTGACGTCGGCCATCACCATCGAACTGCCGGACGGCGACGGTGAGTCGGACGAGACCGAACCGGGGAGGACGAGGACCGCAAGCCTTGAGGAGGGTCTGTCCCTGCTGCAGCACCCGGACCGGGCGGTGCGGGCCGCCGCGGCCCAGTCGGTCACCGAAGGACTGGAGCCCGGCCTGCGGACCCGGGCGTTCATCTACAACACGCTCCTCCTGGACAAGTCGGTCCAGGACCGGCTGCGGGAGTTCCCCACCTGGGTCTCGAGCCGCAACCTGTCGAACGAGGCCAGCGACGAATCGGTCGAGGCGCTCATCTCCTCGGTGGTCGGCCGCTACGACATCCCCCAGCGGTGGTACACCCTCAAGGCAAGGGCCCTCGGCGTCGACAAGTTGGCCGACTACGACCGGATGGCCGGTGTTGCCGACAGCCAGCAGGAGGTGGGCTGGGCCGAGGCCACCGACATGGTGAAAGACGCCTACCGGTCGTTCTCGCCGGAGCTGGCGGACGTTGTCAGCCGGTTCATTGACGAGCAGTGGATCGACGCCCCCGTCCGCCCCGGTAAGCAACCGGGGGCGTTCTGCGCGTATGCGGTGCCGAGCCATCACCCGTATGTGTTGCTGAACTGGACCAGCCGGTCCCGTGACGTGCTGACCCTCGCCCACGAGCTGGGCCACGGGGTCCACGGCTACCTGGCCAGGGAGCAGGGCATCTTCCACCAGTCGACGCCGCTGACCCTGGCGGAGACGGCATCGGTCTTCGGTGAAACGGTGACCAACAATCGGCTGCTGGACATGATCGACGACCCGGCGGAGCGGTTTGCCATCCTGGCGTCCGTTGTCGACGATTCGATCGCCACCGTGTTCCGCCAGGTCGCGATGAACCGGTTCGAAGATGCGTGCCACACCGAGCGTCGGGAGGCCGGTGAGCTGTCGGTCGACCGGTTCGGTGAGCTGTGGATCGGCACCCAGACCGACATGATGGGTGATTCGGTCGAGCTGACCGACAACTACACCAGCTGGTGGTCCTACGTACCGCACTTCATGGGCACCCCGGGGTACGTGTATGCCTACGCCTACGGGCAGCTGTTGGCCCTGTCGGTCTACGCGCGGTACGAGGCTGAGGGTGACGCCTTTGTGCCGGCCTACCTCGACCTGCTGCGGGCCGGCGGCTCACGCTCGCCGGAGGAACTGGGGGCCATCGTCGGCTGTGACCTGGCCGACCCCTCGTTCTGGGACGCCGGTTTGCAGATCGTGGACGCCCAGCTGACAAAGGCCGAGGAGGCGGCGGCGGCCGCCGGCCGGATCTGACGCTGCGCCCCAGCCAGAGGCCGGATCCGGGACTCGCACGGCCCGGCCGGGCCGCCGGTGCGCTCAGCCTGCCCCGGACGTTCGAGCCGTCGCCTGATCGCTCGCCTCCCAGACCATCGGTTTCGCCCGCTCTCGTCCGAGGAGTTCGATGGGGTCCCGGTTGTCGATGTGACCGTAGACGCCCCGGTAGACCGAGAAGCCGCACAGCTCCTGGAGCCGTCGATCGAACCCGCCAAGGCGCTCCCACGGAATGCCGAGGTGCTGGTTCTCCTGTTGACGGATCCAGCCGGCGCAGTAGTAGCAGGCAATGCCGTCACGGCGTTGGTCCGTGGTGTTGGACCCACCGCCGTGCCAGAGGGTGCTGTGCCAAACGAGGACGGATCCGGCTGCCATCTCCGCACATTCGGTGTCGTACGTCGAGCCGTAGTCGGGATCCTGGTCGAACCGGTGGCTGCCGGGGACGATGCGGGTCGCTCCGTTCGCTTCGGTGAAGTCACTCAGGGCCCACATCGCGTTCATGGCGATCGGGACGTGGGGGCGGGGGAGCGGGATCATGTTGGTGTCGGCGTGGAGGACCTGGGCCTGCTGGCCCGGGCCGGGGCAGATTGCCGAAAGCGATGACAGCTGCAGCTCCGGATCCAGCACCTGCTCCATGATCGGCAGCACCATCGGCGAGACCGGGATCTGTTCGAAGGCCCGATGCATCGCCAACAGGTTGTAGATCCGCACCGTCCGCGTCCCCTCGAACGTGGTCTCCCGGTAGCCGATGTGATGTTCGGC
>JBCCGJ010000252.1:0-9107 GCA_039029335.1 Actinomycetota bacterium
AGAAGACTAGGCGCGTGGACCTCTCGTTCCGACGGCGGTGGTGGTTCCGACGGCGGTTCGCACGGCGGCACGCCGGGTAGGCTCAGCGTTCGAGCATCACCTGGACGGTGTCTCCACCCCAGCCACTGACCTGATCCCGGCCCTGCACGGTCACCTCGGTCACCTCGTCGGGGATCTCGATACCGGACTGACTTCTGGTGAACGGCTGCTCGAACTGGTGGTCGTGGCCAAGCGGCCGTTCGCCGTAGACCGTTCCGTCCGGACCGACGACCCGCCACCCGTCCGCATACCGTTCCGGCGTGTCGTACGGGGAACTCAGGGTTGCCGAGAACCGCCACGTGCCGTCCGCCGACAGTTCGGCGGTGGCCGCAATCACATCGGGGAACAACTCCCCTGCGGTTGCGCCGTCGGTTGCGGTCTGATCGGCCGGCTCCGCTGCGGTGACCGATGACGAGGTGGTGCCGTCGTCGGCCGGGCCCTCGTCTGCCGGATCCTCGCCTTCTGGGCCCTGGTCTGCCGGACCATCGTCGGCGGTTTCATCCGACGGGGTGGCTGCCGCCGAGGTCGCGGCGTCGGAGGCGCTGTCGTCCCCGGACCCGCAGCCACCGGCGATTGCCAGCCCAACAGCGAGAAACCCGAGGATCAGCAGCCTCGACGGGTTGCGACGGGTGGTGGCCCAGGGGTACGCCATGCCCCGAGGATAGGTCAGTCCTCGGCGGCGGCCTCGGCGGGTGTGCCGGACTCGGTGGCGTGGGCACCGTCGCTGTCGTTGCTGACCGCGGCGAACACACTCAGCAGCAAGAGTGCGGCGATCAACCAGCCGCTCGCCCCGCCCTGTGACTTCCTCGACATCGCCATGGCCCACTCCCTTCGGTGTGGGATGAGTGTCCCCCGGACGGCGCCGGCCGTCTGTCAGGCACCCGACACTGCACCGGGACGGGCGGCCGTACGGACGGGTGGCAGCAGACCGCAGGCGGGCCGGCGCCGAGGAACGTCCCGGCGAACCCCCACCACAACCGGCCACGCTTCCGGGCCCGGTCCGCAGCCGTCAGCCGGCCAGGATCCGTTCGACCGTTCTGCCGGCGGCCAACAGCGGACGATCTCCCTGCGGCCGACCCATGAGCATGAACCCGACCGGCGGCTCGTCGGGCGCATTGGCCGGTACCGACAGTGCACAGGTGTCGAGGAAGTTGCCGACGGACGTGTTGCGCAGGGTCAACAGGTTGTTGGTCGAGTAGAGGGCGGCGTCGCCGTCATCGAGGTCGGCGACAGGCGGGGGCAGGATGGGGACCGTCGGCAGGACAAAACCGTCAAGGGCATCCATGCGGGCCTCGGCGACCGCGATCAACCGTTTCCTGGCCTCCAGCACGTCGATGTAGTCGGCAGCGGTGAGCTTCGCCCCCAGTTCCATCCTGCTTCTGACCCGCTGGTCGTACTCGTCGCCGCGGTCCGCGAGGAGATCCCGGTGCCAGGCGAACGCCTCGGCGGCGGCCAGGCCACCACCGCGGTTGATCTCCGGAAGCTCATTCAGTTCGGGAAACGACACGTCGACCAGCGTCACCCCTGCGTCCGCCAACGAGGCCAGCGTCCGTTCGTAGATGACGGCCACCTCCGGCGCCATGTCGTCGAGCACCAGGTCGGTGAGCATGCCGAACCGCAGCCGTTCCGGTGGCGGCGCCTCGTTCGCAACAAGGCCGGAGCCACTGGCGAACACGTCGTCCACGATGGCACAGCAGTCGACCGAACGACCGAGAGGACCGATGGAGTCCAGGGAGAACGACAGCGGCACCACACCGTGGAGCGGCACCCGGGATGCGGTCGGTTTAAAACCGACAACACCGCAGAACGCGGCCGGGATTCGGCACGACCCGCCGGTGTCGGTTCCAAGACCGGCGACCGCCATGCCGTCGGCCACGGCGACCGCGGTGCCCGATGACGAACCGCCGGGGATCCTGCCGGTCTCCCGGTCCCACGGACTGCGGGGTGTGTCGTGGTGGCTGTTGAGGCCGAGGCCGGAGTAGGCGAACTCCGTCATGTTGGTCCGGCCGACGATGATGAACCCGGCGGCCCGAAGCCGGGCAACCACCGGCGCATCGACCACGGCGGGCGACCGGTCGGCCAGGACCACGGAACCGGCGGTGGTTACCTGTCCGGCGATGTCGGCCAGGTCCTTGACGGCGACGGGAATGCCGGCGAACGGTGGGAGCGTGCCGCCGGCGGCACGGATTCCGTCGTATGCCGCAGCGGTTTCGGTTGCGGTCTCGGCGGCCACCGACAGGAACGCCCGACCACCCTCACCGTCCGGCGCGGCGATCCGCTTCAGGCACTCCGCCACCAGGGTCGCCGCGGTGACCGAACCGTCGGCCAGGCCGGCCGACAGCTGCCGTATCGTGTGGCCCGCCGTGGCGATGCCGACGTCCGACCGAGGGGCGTCGCTCACGAGCCGGTCCACTCCGGCGGCCGCTTCTCGGCGAACGCCCTCGGTCCTTCCTTGGCATCTTCGGAGGAGAAGACCGACGCCTGCATCGGCCCCTGGATCTTCCAGAAGTCCTCCTCGGTGGTTCCCTGCGTCGCCCGAATCAGCTGCTTCGATGCGGCGACCGCCAGCGGGGCGTTCTTCGCCACCCGCTCCGCCAACTCCATGGCGACCGAGACGGCCTCGCCCTTCTCGGCCAGACGGGCGACCAGCCCGTACTCCGCCGCCTCCTCCGACGTGATGGGGTCCGCAGTGATCGCCATCTCCATCGCCTTGCCGAACCCGACCCGACTCGGCAGGCGGAGTAGACCGCCGCCAGCGGCGAACAGGCCGACGCCGGCCTCGGGGATCCCCAACTTCACCCCTTTTGCGGCGACCAGGAGATCACAGCTGAGGGCCAGCTCAAGACCTCCGGCGAGGGCAAAACCCTCAATGGCACCGATCAGCGGTTTCTTCGCCCCGTCCTTGACGAACGTCATCATCGGACCGATGTCCTCGCCCCTGGCGAACGCCTTGAGATCCATGCCGGAGCAGAATCCCCGTCCGGCACCGGTCAACACCCCGGCGGTCAGGCCCGGATCATTGTCCAGCTCCTCGGTGGCCGCGACCAGACCGGCCGACAGTGCTCCGTTGATGGCGTTCATCGCATCCGGACGGTTCAGCGTGATGAGCAGTACCCGATCGCGCTTCTCGGTCAGGACTGCTGGTTCGTCGCTCATGATTCTCCTGCTTGGTCTGGAATGTCGGGTCGTTGACGCGACGCAGCGAGTATGCCCGCTTGCGTCGCCGCTGTTGTGCAAAAGGATCCTATGCCGCCGCGTGCACAGCGCTCCAGCCGGACCGGCGCCCCGAATCGGCGTAAAAGCCACGCGGATTCGACATGCGGATACGTCGCCACAGCCGCTTGAGAAGGGGTGAACGGGCCGCCGGACCGCTCGGTGTCACAGGCCGTCGTCAGAGTGATGAACATGAGGCGGTTACCTCCCGCACCCCCCGAAATTCCAGAATCCCCCGAAGACCTCGAAGACCTCGAAGACCTCGAAGACCTCGAGGATTCGGCGGACCCATCTGCCGGTGACGCCATCGTCGTACCCCTGAACGACGCCGGCGCGGTCTTTGACGCCCTCGCCAGGGAGATACGGGGTTCTGCGGTCGGGTGGACCCCGGAGGCGCTCCACAAGCTTGAGATCGCCTTGGTCGCCCGATACGGCCCGGTCATCGGTGGATCATCCGCGGTCAAGCGGCTGCTGGCCATCGCAACCGAACCGTCGGCGGCCTGAGGATTGCGCCGGGAGCCTGAGCGCTGGACGGCAATCGGCCGGCCGTCGCTAACGGTGACCGGCGGGCTCAGGTGTAGAGCTTGGGGATCGGATGCTCGCCGAGCGCGACCGCCACGTTCTTGGTCTCCATGTAGAAGTCGAAGCTCCAGTCGCCGCCGTCGCGTCCGACGCCGCTCCGCTTTGTCCCGCCGAACGGGGTCGGCAGATGCCGAACATTCTGTGAGTTGACCCAGATCATGCCGACGTCCAACCGGTCGGACACCCGGTGGGCCCGAGCGACGTCGCCGGTCCAGAGGTACCCGGCCAGCCCGTAGTCAACGTCGTTTGCGATCTTGACCGCCTCCGCCTCGTCGGCGAACGGGATTGCGGTCAGAACAGGACCGAAGATCTCATCCTGGGCGATCGCCATGCTGTTGTCCGCCTCGGTGAACAGCATCGGCCTGACGTAGTTCGAGACGCCGTCGTCGTCCGCACTCGTCCCGTAGTGGACGGTCGCCCCGGCTTCGGTGGCTTTGTCGATGTAGCTGCGGACCTTCCGGCAGTGACGCTCGTTGACCAGCGGGCCGATCACGGTCCCCGGGTCAAGCGGATGTCCCACCGGGATCGAGGTGATCCGCTCGGCCAGAGCCTCGGTGAAGCGCTGGTAGATCGACTGCTGGATGAGGACCCTGCTCGACGAGGTGCAACGCTCGCCGTTGAGGCTGTAGATCATGAAGATCACGGCGTCCAGGGCCCGCTCCAGATCGGCGTCGTCGAAGACGATGACCGGGTTCTTGCCGCCGAGCTCGAAATGGACCCGTTTCAGCGTCTCGGCTCCCTGGGCCTGGATCATCGATCCGGTCGCCGACTCACCGACAAACGCAATGGCCTTGACGTCCGGGTGTTCGGTCAGGGCCTTCCCGGCCCGTTCTCCGATCCCGTGAACAACATTCAGCACACCGTCGGGCAGTCCGGCCTCCGTGGCGATCTCGGCCAGGAGCTGGGCGGTCAGCGGGCTCCACTCCGCCGGCTTGTGGACGACCGAACAGCCGGCTGCAAGCGCAGGGGCGATCTTCCAGGTGCTCAGCATGAACGGGGTGTTCCACGGCGTGATCGCACCGATGGGGCCGATCGCCCGGCGGGAGGTGTAGTTGAGGTGAGTGCTGGTCGGCAACGATTGGCCGTCCGCGGCCGACGGCGCCTGATCGGCGAAGAACCGGAAGTTGGCCGCACCCCGTACGGCGGCACTGCTCATGAACCGGATGGCCTGACCGGTGTCCATCGACTCGACCAGGGCGATCTGCCTGGCCCGCTCTTCTATCAGATCGGCCACGGCGTGAAGGATCTCCCGTCGCATGGCCCCCGGTGTGTCGGCCCACGCGGGGAAGGCGGCAGCGGCGGCCCGGGCGGCGGCGTCGACGTCGTCCGGGCCGCCGGCCGAGACCACCCCGAGCGCGGCACCGTCGACCGGTGATGTGTTCTCGAATGTGGCGCCGTCTGCGCTCGACACCGGCTCACCATTGATCCAGTGCGTGGTCTCCTGCTGGGCGAAACGGGCCAGGTGGGTCGATGCGTCGACCAGGTTCCTGTCCAGTTCGGTCTCGGTGGCCATCGGGGTGCTCCTCGTTCGGGTCGTTTGGTGCTCGGGGGTGTCCGGTGATGTCGTCTTGTCCGTTGGTGTCCGGTGTGGTCGTGTGATGGTGTCGGTCGGCCTCAGCCGGCGTCGGGACGGTCCGACGCCTCCTGCTCCATGCGGGTACGGATGTGGTTCCGGTTGCGGCGAAATTCAGCGTCGATCTCCTGGTACTCCACGCTGTAGGACACAACGAGGTCCGGGGCCAGCTCAACGACCGCCGCTTCCACTACGTCGAGCACCAGCGAGATGAAGGTCGACTTCTCGGCCGCGGTCCTGCCGGGGCCGAGCCTCGCAACAACCGCAACAAAGGCATTGTCCTCCCGCCCGTCCGCCACCCGGTAGGCGGACCGGGCCGTAGCCCTTGTCCGAAGCCCGGCCGCCGGCACGATCGGGCTCTCCTGGGCCGCACGGTGCACCCGGTCGACCAGGAACTGCGAGGCGGTGGCATCGCCGATGTTGTTCGAATGTTCGATGATGAGATGTGGCATGACCTCGTCCTCTCGCCTATATAGTTAACACGTTCAATAGTTTTGGCGAAACCCTCCGCTGGAGATTCCGATGCGATTCGTTTCCTACATCCCCGTCGACGGCCCACCAACGTTCGGGTTGGTGACCGAAGACGGTGAGGGAGCGATCGACCTCGCCGGACGGCTCGATGGTGTCACCGACCTGGATCAACTCATCCGGGACGGCCGCCTCGGCGATGCGGAACCGTTCCGACAGGATTCACCGGACCACCGACTGGACTCGGTGACCTACCCCAGACTGCTGGACCGGCCCGGCAAGATCCTCTGCATCGGCGTCAACTACGGCGGGCGGGCCGCGGAGTACGAGGACCCGTCCGATGCCGCCTACCCCAGCGTCTTCCCCCGCTTCGCCGACACCTTCACCGGGCACCTGCAGCCGCTGTGCCGGCCACCGGAGAGCCCCCAGTTGGACTACGAAGGCGAGATCGTCGCGGTCATCGGGACCGCCGGGCGGCGCATCCCCCGGGACCGGGCGCTTGACCACCTTGCCGGGTTGACCCTCGGCAACGAGGGCACCATCCGGGACTGGGTAAGACATGCCAAGTTCAACGTGACCCAGGGAAAGAACTGGGCGCAGTCCGGGGCATTCGGCCCGCACCTGGTGACCATGGACGAGATCGGCGTCGACTTTGAGTCCCTGCAGCTCACCACCACGGTCAACGGCGAGCAGCGGCAGCACGACACGCCGGCGACCATGAAGTATCCGCTGGACTATCAGATCAGCTACCTGTCGACGTTCACCGAGCTCCGCCCCGGTGACGTCATCTTCACCGGCACACCGACCGGCGCCGGCGCCCGCTTCGACCCGCCGATCTGGCTGAAACCGGGTGACGTCGTCGAGGTGACCGTCCCCCAGATCGGCACGCTCCGGAACCCGGTCGCCGACGAGTTCCCCGACGGCAGAACCATCGACCCCCCGCCGCCGGTATGACCGTTGAGCTCCGCCCCTTCGAGCAGTCGCTCCCGATGGCCCTCCTCCGGGCCCGGGAGACGACGATGCGGATCTTTCGACCGCTCCTGGCGGCCAACGACCTGACCGAGCAGCAGTGGCGGGTCCTTCGGGCGCTGACCAGGCACGACGGTCCGATCGGGGTCGGTGAGCTGGCCGACGCCACGTTCCTGCTCGGCCCAAGCCTGACCCGGATACTGGCCAACCTCGGCGATCGCGGGCTGCTCGAACGGTCTGTGGCGGCCGATGACCACCGCAGGGGGATCATCAACCTCACCAAGGCCGGCCGTGATCTGGTGGCCACCATCGCCCCGCACTCCGAAGCCCGGTACATGGCGATCGAAGAGGCCTTCGGTGCACAGAACCTGACCCTGCTGATGCGGTTGCTCGACGAGCTGGAATGCCTTCACGAACTCACCGACCGACAGGAGCAGCGATGACCACCCTGACCCCGGAAGAGGTGTCCGCCGAAGCGGCCAGGTTGGACGACGCCGAGCGGGGATTCACCCAGGTGTCCCAGACCACCCTGCACCATCCGGACATGACCATCGATGACGCCTACCTCGTTCAGGCGGCGTGGCGGGACCTCCGACTGGCCAGGGGTGAACGTATGGTCGGGCACAAGATCGGCCTCACCTCCCGGGCCATGCAGGCGGCGATGAACATCGAGACACCGGACTCGGGCTTCATCACCGACGTGATGGTCGTTGAGGCAGGGAGTGCGCTGACCGCGGCCAACTACGGGGATCCGAAGCTGGAAGTGGAGCTGGCGTTTGTCCTGCAGGCGGACCTCGACCGGGCGGACCTGACCGTCGACGACGTGCTCGACGCGACCGAGTACGTCGTCCCCGCGCTCGAACTGATCGCCGCCCGCTCCCACCGGCGCGACCCGGATACCGGGCGGACCAGGACCGTCATCGACACGATCGCCGACAACGCGGCGAACGCCGGGATCATCTCCGGCGGCAATCGGGTCGGACCCCGGGAGATCGACCTCCGCTGGGCATCGGCGCTGCTCTACCGCAACGGCATCGTGGAGGAGACCGGGGTGGCCGCAGGCGTGCTCGATCATCCGGCGAACGGGATCGTGTGGCTGGCAAGACGGTACGCCGAGCAGGGCCTGCGGCTCGAGGCCGGTCAGACAATTCTGGCCGGTTCGTTCACCAGGCCGGTGGACGTCCGGCCCGGTGACGTCTTCCAGGCGGACTACAACGAACTGGGGTCGTTTGAGGTGTCGTTCTCATGAGCGTCATGGCGACCGGACACCGGGGATCGCGGCGACAGTATCGACAACGCCCGGCGCATCGGCCCCCGACGAGCCGATGGACCGGACATGGACAACTAGGCTGGTGATGCGATGAGCCTCTACTACGTGCAGAAATTCCTCTACGAACTGAACCGTAGCGAGCCGCTCCAGGAGCAGTACCGGGCGGATCGACAGGCCGTGCTGGGCCCCTACGAGTTGACCGCCGAGGAGCGGAAGGCGCTCACCGAACCGGACATCGGCCTTCTGTTCCACCTTGGCGTGAACGGTCAAATCCTCATGCACTTCGCCGCCATGCATCAGATCCCGTGGGCCGACTACCTGCAGCAGATGCGGGACGGCATCGACACCCACGGTCCGGTCAGGGAGGGCGTGTACGCCATGACCGGTTACGAAGGGGTGGAGGTCCACACCAGGGAACTCGGCCAACAGGACAACCGGGACGCCGACGAGGCCCCCGACCGGAACTGAACAGGAGCGCACCATGCCATTGGTATTTGCCGGAGTCGCCAGCCATGCGCCGGGTATCACCGGCCGGGCCGACCAAGCCGACCCGGACGTTCGGGACCGGTTCTACGAGGCGTTCGATCAGATGGGGGCCGACCTCCGGGCGACCGAGCCGGACGCCATCGTCGTTGTGGCCGCGGAGCACTTCGCCAACTTCTTTATGAACAACATGCCGAGCTTTGCCGTCGGCATGTGCGACTTCTACGACGGCCCGATCGAGGATCCGGCGTGGTTGGGTATCGACAAGGTGCGGATCCCCGGCGACCGGGCGCTGTCACAGCGAGTCATCGAGCAGGTCATGCAGACGGCGGACGTCGCCTACGCCGAGGAGTGGAAGTTCGACCATGGGATCATGGTGCCGCTGCACTTACTGACCCCCGAGTACGACATCCCGATCATCCCGGCCAACATCAACTGCCAGGGACCGCCGCTCACGCCGCTTCATCGGGCGTGGAACTTCGGCGAGTCGCTGCGGGCTGCGGCGGACGC
>JBCCGJ010000253.1:0-8981 GCA_039029335.1 Actinomycetota bacterium
CACAACAAGCGGCAGTTCAAGGTTGGGCCGCTCCAGGAACGTGGCGAAGAGGTGGCCCTCCATGTGATTGACGCCCACGTACGGGACGTCCCACGCCATGGCGAACGCCTTTGCCGCACTGACCCCGATGAGCAGCGCCCCGATCAGCCCCGGCCCGCAGGTGGCGGCAACCGCGTCCAGATCAGCCGGAGTGACACCGGCGTCGGCGAACGCCTCGGCGGTGACGGCCTCCAACTGTTCAAGGTGGGCTCTGCTGGCCACTTCGGGCACCACGCCGCCGTAGCGCGCGTGCAGATCGACCTGACTGGAGACCACGTTCGCCAGCACTCGGGTGCCGTCCTCCACGATGGCCACCGCGGTTTCGTCGCAGCTGGTCTCGATGGCGAGCATCAGCATTGCCTGCTCCCCTCCGCGCCGGCGAGGGCGGCCAGTCTGGCACGAACCTCCGGCCGGTGGATGCGATGGAGCCACATGATCACCGCATCCTCGCCGTCGGGGTAGTACCCGGGCCTGCGGCCTGCCGACTCGAACCCGAAGCGGCGATAGAGCGCCAGCGCCGGTCCGTTCGACGGCCGTACCTCGAGGGTGACCGAGATGGTCCCCCGATCGCCGGCGTCAAGCAACAGCCGAGCGACCAGCGCAGAGGCCAGGCCCTGACGCTGCACCGTCGGGGCGACGGCAAGATTCATGATGTGGGCCTCGTCGAGCACAAACAGCAGTCCGCCGAAACCGACCACCTCGCCACGGTCATTCAACGCAACAAGCCAACGCCGATCCGGTCCACCGCCGTCCAGCTCGGACGCAAAGAGATCACGGCTCCAGGGGTCGGGGCTTGCGTCGGTCTCGATGGTGTGGACCGCGTCGAGATGGGCCGCTCCCATCTCGATCATCCTGACGGCGGTCATGACGCCGGGCTCGCAACGGGGCGGGTCTTGATGTTCGGTTTGGCGTCGGGATCGCGGAGATACAGCGGGGTTATTGCCGTGCCGGTGACCCCGGCCGAGGTTCCAGCCAGCACCAGCATGGATGCCGCGCGCGGATTTCGGTCCCGCCGGTGGTGGAGACCGCTTCGGTCGTAGTGCTCGGCGTAGCGGTCCGCGCCGTCACCGAGGACCAACCCGGCCGCAGAGGCGTTCAGTTCCTCCGGTTGACCGACCGCCGGTCCGGCGACGGGTTCGCCGCCGACAAACGTCTGCTGGAACACCTCGGCCCGGCGGGCGTCGATCACCGCGGTGACCGGCTCGTCCGGCCACTCCCCGGTGTCGCTCAGGGCGCCGGCAGCAAGAATCTGCAGACTCGACAAGCCGACAACCGGCAGGTCGAGCGCATAAGCCAGGGCTCGAACGGTGGCCAGCCCGACCCGCAGGCCGGTGAACCGACCAGGACCGACGTCCACCGCCAGTCGCTCGACGTCCCCGAAGGCCATCCCGGCCCGGGCGAGGGCCTCCTGCAGCCGAGGGCTCATCTCCTCGGCGTGGCGGCGCTCCGTCGGCACATCGATCTCGACGGCGTCGGCGACACCCCGACCGAGGGCGATGCTCATCACCCCGGTCGACGAGGTGACCGCCAGGGTCACGGGCCGCTCAGTGTCAACATCATCACGGAGGCGGCCGGGTGCGACCGAACCGCTCATTCGACCACCGCCTGCTCGTCGCCGATCACCGTCTGGGCGTCCTTGGTCACAACCCAGCGGGCGAGCAACCCGCCGAGATCGTGACCGCGCCAGCTTCCCGGGTCCGGCGAGACGAACTCGATCAGTCGTCTGTCGAACTGCGACTCATCGGCATCCTGATCCCCGTCAAAATCCGCCTCCGGCTCGAGGTCCGGGTAGCGGAGCCGCACGGTCAGGTGATGCAGCGGGAGGACCTCGTCGATCCGGTCGCCCCATTCGATCACGGTGACCCCGTCCTCCAGTAACTCGGTGAGGCCGAGGTCGAGGGTCTCGGCGACCGAGTTCAGCCGATAGACGTCCAGGTGGTTGAGGACCAGCCGCCCCCGGTACCGATTGGCCAGCGTGAACGTCGGGCTGGTGATCCGGTCCTCGATCCCCAGGCCCCGGGCAAGCCCCTGGGTGAAGCAGGTTTTGCCCGCGCCGAGATCCCCGGTCAACACCAGCAGATCCCCGTCGGACAGGACGGTCGACAGGGTCGCCGCCAGGTCTCGGGTGTCTTCCGGCCCGGTGGTGGCCACCAGAACGTTTACCGCTTCAGGCACCTCTCCAGGCTACGGGTACGGTGGCGGGGTGAGCACCACACCCGTGACCAGAGCAGACATCGCCGCCGCTGCCGAGCGGTTGGCATCCCGCATCCGCGCCACGCCGATCCTGACCGTCCCCGGATCTCAGCTGGACAGCACCGCCACCGTCTCGATGAAGCTGGAGTACCTCCAGCACTCGGGGACGTTCAAGGGCCGGGGGGCGATGCACTTCATGCTGAACAACCAGATCGCCGATGCCGGTGTCACGGCGGCCTCGGGCGGCAACCACGGCGCCGCGGTGGCGTGGGCGGCCCGGGAGCTCGGCCATCGGGCCACGATATTCGTGCCGACCATCTCGGCCCCCGCCAAGGTGGCTCGGCTGCGGAGCTACGGCGCGGAGGTTGTCCAGGTCGGCGCGGTCTATGCGGAGTCGCTGGAGGCGTGTGACGCCCACCGGGCCGAAACCGGAGCAACCGGCATCCACGCCTACGAGGCGCCGGATGTCATGGCCGGGGCGGGCACCACCGGCCGGGAGTTCGAGGCCCAGGTGGCCGACGCCGGCCTACCCGCGCTCGATGCTGTGCTGGTGGCGTGCGGCGGTGGTGGCCTCGTCGGCGGGATCGCCTCGTGGTTCGGGCCGGGGGTGACCGCCGTGGTGTGCGAGACCGACACCACAAACGCCTACGCGGCGGCCAAGGCCGCCGGTGCGCCGGTCCACGTCGACGTCAGCGGGGTTGCGGCGGACGCCCTCGGGGCATCGACCATCGGCACGCTGGCGTTCCAGGCGCTGGAGGCCGCCGGGGCGGCAAGCATTACGGTCCCCGACGATGCGGTGGTCAACGCCAGGAGGCTGCTGTGGGACCGCTTCCGGATCGTGGTTGAGCCGTCGGCTGCAGTGCCGGTCGCCGTGCTGGCGTCCGGGGCGTGGGAGCCGCCGGCCGGCGCTCACATCGGTGTGGTCGTGTGCGGGGCCAACACCGGTCTTGCCGACCTGGATCTGGTGGCGCCGTGAGCCTGCCCCGGAAAGGAGCCGACCGATGAAGATCGACGACTTCGCCGTCGAGATCTGGATGAACGAGTACGAGACCACGTGCTCGCACAATCTGGCGGAGACCTGCGTCCGGTCGCTCTCCATCGACGAGCTTCTCGACCTCTCCGGCCGCCGGGCGGACATCCTGGCCGAGCTCGGACGTACCCGGATGACCTACGGGCCGATTCCCGGCAGCGATCGGCTGCGGACCCTGGTTGCGTCGCTGTTCACCAACCAGACCGCGGACAACGTGATCATCACCCACGGTGCCATCGGGGCGAACGCCCTGGTCCACGAGGCGCTCGTCGAACCGGGTGACCGGGTGATCGCCGTGCGGCCGAACTATCAGCAGCACTACTCCATACCCGCCAGCTACGGGGCCGGCGTGCAGGAGCTGTGGCTCACCCAGGAGGGGAACTGGCTCCCCGATCTGGACCGGCTCGATGATTTGGCCACCGATCGGACGAAGCTGATCGCACTCACCAACCCGAACAACCCGACCGGCAGCCTGATGGATGAGGCGATGCTGAACGACGTGGTGGCCATCGCCCGTCGCTGCGGGGCATGGATCCTGGCCGACGAGGTCTACCGGGGCATCGATCAGCACGGCGACGGCACAACCGCCTCCGTCGCCGACCTGTATGAACGAGGGATCTCCACCGGCAGCATGTCGAAGGCGTTCGGGCTGGCCGGTCTCCGGCTCGGGTGGATCGTCGGCCCACAGGAGGTCCTCGAACCGGTCAGCATCCATCGGAACTACAACACGATCAGCGTCAGCCGGGTCGACGACCTGTTCGCCTCGGTCGGCCTGGAGCACAAGGAGCAGATCCTGGATCGGGGCAGGCGCATCACCCGGGAGAATCTGGCGGTCCTCGACCGGTTCATGACCGCCAGGGATGACCTCGACTGGGTCAAACCGACCGCAGCCACCGTCACGCTGATCCGGTACTACTACAACATCGAGTCGTACGATCTCTGCCGACGGCTGCTGGCCGAGACCGGCGTGATGTTCATGCCCGGTGACGCGTTCGATATCCCCCGCACGTTCCGGATCGGCTTCGCCGACGACCTGGCAACGCTGGAAGCCGGACTCGACCGATTCGGCGGCTTCCTCGACGGGCTCGGCAAGACCGGGTAACCCCACCGGGGGAATTTTGGGCACCGAGCCCACAATTCTAGCGGCCTGGCTGCCCAAATTACGCAAGGGGGTAGGGTCTGGGCCATGACCGACCAGCAGACAAGCAGCGCGTCTGAACGCCCCACCGCCGGCACCCTCGACGTCGACTTCGTCCGGGCCCAGTTCCCGGCGTTCTCCCAACCCGACCTGCGGGACTGGGTTCACTTCGAGAACGCGGGCGGCAGCTATGTCCCGTCGCAGGTCATCGACCTGCTGACCCACTTCTACACCGCAACCAAGGTTCAGCCCTACGGACCGGCTGGACCGGCCAGGGCCGCCGGCGAGGCCATGGACCGGGCGAGAGCGCTGGTGCCCGCCACCTTGAACGCCGCACCGGACGAAGTCCAGTTCGGCCCGTCGACCTCCCAGAACACCTACGTGCTGGCCCGGGCGCTGCGGGCGACCATGGACGACGGTGACGAGGTGATCGTCACCAACCAGGATCACGAGGCCAACATCGGGTCGTGGCGACGCCTGGCGGACACCGGCGTCACGGTGCGGGAGTGGTCGGTCAACTCCGACACCGGGCTGCTCGACCTTGGCGACCTGTCGGCCCTGCTGACCGAGCGGACCAGGCTGGTCTGTGTCACCCACGCCTCGAATCTGGCGGCCACCATCAACCCCATACGGGCCATCGCCGATCTGGTGCACAAGAACGGCGGGCTTGTCCTGGTCGACGGAGTGTCCTGGGCGCCGCACGCGGCGATCGACGTGGCCGAGCTCGACTGCGACTTCTACCTCTACAGCACTTACAAGACCTACGGCCCCCATCAGGGTCTGATCTACACCAGACGGTCCGTGCTCGAGCGGCTGACAAACCAGGGCCACTTCTTCAAAGCCGACACGCCGACCGCCTGGCTCTCCCCCGCCGGGCCGGACCACGCCGCGGTGGCCGCGTCTGCCGGCATGATCGACTACTACGAGGCGCTGTACGATCACCATTTCGGAGCGACCACCGGCGGCGCCGGTGCCACCAGCGCGGGCGACGGCGATCGGCCGGACCTGGTCGCCAGGATCGCCGCGGTCTACGACCTCGTGGCCGATCACGAGGAACGACTCATGGCGCCGCTGCTGGCTTTTCTCCAGGAGCGGGAGGTCCGGCTGATCGGCTCACCCGTCGCCTCCCGGGATGTCCGGGCCCCGACCATCGCGTTCACGACCGACCGGGCCGAGCCGACCCAGGTGGTCGAGGCGTTGGCCGCCGACGGAATCGGTGGAGGTCGGGGCGACTTCTACGCGGTCCGGCTCTGCTCGGCGCTTGGCCTGCCGAACGGGGTGGTCCGACTGTCGATGGTCCACTACAACACCGAGGAGGAAGTGGATCGAACGATCGGTTCGCTGGCCAAGATCCTCTGACGGCCGCAGACCGTCGATCAGCCCTCGCGCACCGGCGCCAGCCCGCAGCCGTCCAGCGCCGCATCGGCCTGCGGGCCACCGATCAGTCGAAGCACCTTCACCGAAATCGTCGACACGTTCCACTGGTCGGCGATGTCTGCCAGCTGTTCCGCCGTGTACCCCTGGTCGTACCAATCGAAGAACGCTTCGTCGAGCGTCTCGTTGACCAGCGTGGTGCCGACCTGATCCGCCATGCCGACCAGCGACTTCACCTCGAACACCGGAATGACCCAGTTGTCGGCAAGGGCCTCCAGGTCCTCGATCGGCACCGGCGACTCGTCGACGTAGGCGCTTCTGGCGTCCTGGATCCAGTCCGTGGTCACCGGATCGGAGCAATCGATCCGGTCCGGCGAGACCGCCTCCGCACTCTCGGCAGCCGCTTCCGGCTGCGTCGTCGGCGGGACCGTGTCCTCGGCGTCGCCCGCGCCGGCCGCTGCCGTATCCTCGCCGTCCTGGACGGTATCCTCGCCGTCTTGGACGGTGTTCTCGCCGTCTTGGACGGTGTCCTCGCCGTCTTGCGTCGTGGCCGCACCGTCGGAGGCGGTCGAGCCTTCCGCCCCGCCTGCGGCGCCGTCCGCCACGCCTCCGTCCGCCGGGGTGGCGATCGACTCGCCGCCCCTTGTCTGCAAGCCGATACCGACCCCGGCGACCGCAACGGCCACCAGGGTCCCCTGGATGAACCGATAGCGGGTCCGCTGCCGGCGGGTACTTATCTCGTACACCTCACCGAGACTCGGCGGTGTGACCGGGCCGAGGTGGGGCGACCCGAAGCGGTTCGTCTCGTGATCCTGACTCATACCGTGTTCCTGCCCGTTCTCCTGGCTGTGCTGTTGCTTCGGTTCACGTTGCTCATTGGCCCCACTCCGCGTTGTTCTGAGCGGTTCCGTTCTGGCCGGTTCCGTTCCGCCCGGCTTCGTTCGGCCCGGTGCGGGGCGGCCCGGGGCCGTCGTGGCCCATCTCGCGCAATTCCTCCAGCCGCACCTCCAGGCGCCTGCGTGCGTTGCTCAGCGTGGCCGATGCCGACCCGACGGACGTGTCCATACGCGCCGCCACCTCTGCCTCGGACAGCCCGTGCCAGTACCGCAATCGGACCGCGGTGCGCATCCGCTCCGGAAGTTCGTCGATCAGCGGGGTGACCTGCTCCGGCGAGTAGCCCGCCACCTCGATCCGGGGTGCAAAGGGGGCGTACGTCGATCCGCCGGTCAGGTCGGCAAGGCCGCGGTTCAGCTTGGCCACCGCCCGGCGCTCGATGGCCCATCGCCGCCAGGACCGCTTGTTCAGGTTGAGGGCGGTGCGGTACACCCAGCCGCTCGGCGAGTCCATCTTGGACACCCGAGCCCACCGGTCATACGCCCGAGCGAACGCCTCGGCCGCCAGCTCCCGCCCAAAAACCGGATCTCCGACCGCACCGGCGATCCGCTGGGTCAGCGGATCAGCCACTTCCCGATACCAGACCTCGAAGTCCGGTGTCCTGCGACGGTCGGAACGGTCGGTCATAGCCGTTGCAGGAACCCCCGTTTGAGGGTCTCGACGCCGGCCATGATCGCACCGCCACCGATGGCGCCGGGGAGGGTCCGGAGCTCGACGGTGTCGACCGGGTTGCCGGGCCGCGCCAGCTTGACGAGATTGCAGTCGCTGAACTTCGAGAGCGGCAGGGTCGCCAACCACCTTGCGATCTCGGCCCAGGGTTTGTCGGTGAAGCCGGGAGCCGCCACCCCCGCCACCAACTCGTCGGGCAGCGGGCCGAGCCGCCGACACCGGCGATTGGTGCCGAGCGCGGTCCACAACTCGTCCCGATCGTCGGCGAACAGCTTCACAAGCGCCCGGAGCATCACCGCAGACCGGAACGGAGCGGCATCGAGGTGGACGTGCACCGCTGCCTCGGCCGGGATGGCCAACCCCAGCTCCCTGGCCGGGCTCAGGATGGTGTCGAGCGTGCGCTCGTGGTCCGCCGAGATCGGCGGGGTGATCACCTCGCACACCCGCTCCCGCTGCCCACCCTGGGGGGCGGCGATGGCCACCGTGGCCCCCGAGGTGTCGTCGAGTCGGAACGTGTCGCCGTCCAATCGTTCCACCTTCACCCCGAAGGCCTCGGCGACCGGGTCCAGTACCTGGTCGATCGGTGCCGTCGGATCGGCCAACTGCTCGACGAGCCGCAGCAGTCTCGGTTCGTCGCTGAGGATGCGGTACCAACCCGGCGTCGGTTCGGCGTCGCGGTCCAGGTCGGCCAGAATCGTCACGTCGTCCACCATCCGGCAGATCATTGCGCCGTGCCGGGAGACCACGTCGACCGCGGTGGCCAGGTGGTGGAAGATCGGTCGACCCTTCACCAGGGACGGTTCCGTGTCGTGATGGAAGACCGGTCGGATTGAACCGCCGAACCGGTCCGCAAGCTCCTCGGCGAAGGTCAACCGGCTGGCCCCCGCCGGGGTGAGCAGCTCGACCTCGAACCCGAGGCGGCTCCACGCCCGGTCGGCCAGAAGGGATGATTCGATCGGTTCCCTCAGTGAATCGATCGGTTCCCTCAGTGATTCGATCGGTGCCCTTAGTGAATCGATCGGTGCCCTCATGGGTCCAGCCTGTCAGTCCGTGGCGCTCCGGTCAGCGCGGCCCTCGTCACGCGGCCGCCAGGACGTCATCGACGGTGGTCTGTCGGCCGTCCTCGATCAGCTCGGCGGCCTGAACCTTGGCGTCCCAGATGTCCAGATTCCACGCCTCGGCGAGGGCGACGGCGTCCTCGTAGCCGTATCCGGCATCCCAGAACGGCAGGGTGTTCTCGACCGGGTCCGGCGCCCAGATCTCTTCCGGGGCCGGGGCGATGCCGACCACGATGTCGTCGAAGCTCGAGGTGTCACCGGCCAGGATGGCGGCGCCGGCCCTGGCCTTCGCCTCGAACTCGCTGAGGTTCCACTCCTCGGCCAGGGCCAGGAGCTGCTGGTAGTTGTAGCCGGCGGTCCAGAACGCGGCGTAGCCGTCCCTGTCCGACTCGGACCAGCCCCGCATCGGGTCGATCGGGTCCTCGACGTTCGCTGTTGTGCTCGGTGCGGTCGTTGCCGGGGATGCCGCCGACGGCGCAGCCAGCAGCACCAGTTCCTGTCCGTCCACCGCTTGAACCGTCGGAGCGGCCGGGGTGAAGGCCTGGGCCAGGGCGCCCGCCAACCCGACCACCGGGAGCCCGATTGC
>JBCCGJ010000254.1:0-8966 GCA_039029335.1 Actinomycetota bacterium
GACCTGGCCTTGCTGGCAGAACTTGAATCGGAGGCGGAGCGCCTCCTGGAAAATCATCTCAAAGCAACCAAGGAATGGCACCCCCACACGCTGGTTCCGTGGTCGCGCGGCAGGGACTTCGAACCGGACTATGAGTGGTCTCCTGAGGAGACGGATCTGTCACCCGAGGTTCGTAGTGCACTGTTCGTCAACCTGCTGACCGAGGACAACCTGCCGTACTACTTCCGGGACATCGAGCGGATGTTCGGCCGTGACGGGGCCTGGGGCGAATGGGTTCGCCGCTGGACGGCAGAGGAGGCCCGCCATGCCACCGTCATCCGGGAGTACCTGACCGTCACCCGGGCGATCGATCCGGTTGCCCTGGAGCGTGGTCGGATGGCCCAGATGAGCGGCGGCGAGGTGCCGGAGCCGCCCACCGCCATCGACGGCATGATCTATGTCACCCTCCAGGAGCTGGCCACCAGAATCTCCCACCGCAACACCGGTGCCAGGATCGAGGACCGGGCAGGCTACGACATCATGCGTCGGGTGGCCATGGACGAGAACCACCACTTCCTGTTCTACCGGGACGCGGCAAAGGCTTCGATCGAGATCGATCCGAACCAGGCCGTGCAGGCCATGGAGCGGCAGATCGTCGGCTTTGCCATGCCGGGGGAGGGCATCCCCGATTTCAACGTGCACGCCAAGGCCATCGCCGCGGCGGGTATCTACGATCTGGCCGCCCACTACGAGCAGATCCTTGAGCCGATCGTCATGCGCTACTGGGACCTGCCCCACCTCGAAGGTTTGAACGGGGACGCGGAGCAGGCCAGGGAGCGGACCATCGCCTATATCGAGAAGTCGAAGCGCGTGGCGGAGCGGATCAAGTCCCGGCGCGAAGCCAGGGAAGCGAAGGCCGCCGAAGGCCTCCTGGCCGCCGGCTGAAATCCGCCTCCACACGGTCCAGCCACGCGCCGATCTCGGCGCGCGAACGGTTGTCGATGTCGTAGATCGCGTTCCAGGTGGTCCGGCATCGCAGACCGCACAGCACCCTGAGGGTTCGGTTCACCCGGATCCGGCCGCTATTGCCCTGGATGAAGTTGACCCGCCGTGATGAACCGTGGGCGGTGACCACGTCGATCTGGTTGATGTTGCCGAGCGTGCCACGGATCCGGTTCGCTCCGTCCGGCAGTACAAAGGCCACCTCGTTCATCCACACCCGGTCGAACCAGCCCTTGAGGCGAGCCGGCTGGCCGGAGAACCACGTCGGGTAGATCAGGATCAACCGTTGGCACCACCGCAGCGCATCGAGGTGCTCGGCCAGGTACGGGCGGCTGTCCGGAGAGCCGAGGTGGTCCTGGACCTCCTCGATCGTCAACACCGGATCGAAGTCGAGCTCATCGAGGTCGAGCACCCGATATGGCTGTCCCGCCCGGTCAAGGCCGCGGAGGACCCGGGTCGCGGCCGTCCGAGTGAGGCTGGTCGGCTTCGGGTGGCAGATCACCACCAGCGTGTTTGCGGTCCCGCGGGCCGCCGGTCCGGCTCCCGACGGCTCGGTCATCACAGGCCCCCGAGTTTCGTCTCGACCCGATCCAGGAAACGGGCCCGTTCCTCGTCCGTCGCGGTGTCCAGCCGGTGCATCCCCAGCCACGTGGTGCGGCAACGCCGGGCGCAGACCAGGCGAACCGTCCGGGTGATCGTGCGGCGACCGGCGTCGCCGAGCAGCAGGACCTCCGCCCGTCCGGATCCATAGGTGGTGATGCCGACGATCCGGGTGATGTTGGTCAGCGCCGGGGCGACAACCCCGGTCGGCCACTCGCCGGCTTTGCCGTGCTTGTCATCCTCGCCGGCTTCGCCGTGCTTGTCATCCTCGCCGGCTTCGCCGTGCTTGTCATCCTCGCCGTTGCTCGCCGGCGCGGTGGTCTGGTCGTCGCCGCCGGGGTCACCGCTCGGGGTCAGCGTGAAGGCCACATCGGGGAGCAGCGTGCGATCCAGCCATCCCTTCATGATCGCCGGGAGCCCGGACCACCACGTCGGGTAGATAAAAACCAGCGTGTCCGCCGCGGTGATGGCGGCGATGTGTTCCGCCGTTGTCGGATCCGGGTGATCGGAGGCGATCGAGAAGTAGTCCCGATGCTCCCGGGCCGTCAGCATCGGCTGGTAGCGGGGCCGGTAGAGGTCGATCAGCTGGACGGTGGCGCCCGTTGCCGCCAGGGCGGCAACCGCCCGGTCACGAAGCGCGGCGCTGAAGGAGTTCGGGTCCGGGTGGGCGTGGACCACCAGACAGTTCTTCGGTCGCCTAGCCACCGTCGGCGCCCGATCTGAGCGGTTCCCAGATGTCCAGGACCCGGCTGATGACGGAAAGGGCCAGTGCGTGCTGGATCTCCCCACCGCGGGCCTCCGCAATGACCTCGTCCGGCGTCAGCAGCGCCACTTCGATGTGCTCACCCTCGCCCGGATCCTGGCCCGCCACCAACTCGACCCCGGTGGCGAGCCAGTGATGGCACAGATTGTCGTGGAACGCCGGGTTCGGCTGCACGGCACCAAGGTAACGCCACGTCCCACCGCCGTAGCCGGTCTCCTCGGTCAACTCCCGACGGATCGCCGTCTCCGAGTCCTCACCCTCGTCGACCATGCCGCCGGGGGTCTCCAGGGTCACGGCACCGGCCCCGAACCGGAACTGGCGGACCATGACGTGGTTGCCGGACCCGTCCACGGCTACGCAGTTCACCCAGTCGACGGACTCCAGCACGATCCGTTCCATCTCGGCCCCGGTGACCGGGTGCTCCATGCGGTCGAACCGGGTGTCGAACAGGATCAGCCCGTCTTCGCCGTACCGGGACCCGAGCTTTCGCCACGACAGGTCCGAGCCGTCGGTCATACGTTCGGTCATGAGGCTGCGGCGTTTGTCCGTTGGCGGCTCTCCAGATCCTCGTGGTTCAGGTAGCAACCGAAGAACGAGCGCCTGCCGGTGAACGCCAGCCTGCCGTGCAGGCACCGCCAGTTGTCAAAGACCAATCCGTCGCCCGGTTCCAACCGGCCGATCCACCAGGAGTCCTCGTCCACGATCAACCGGTGGAAGGACCGGTAGGCCCGATACCACTGACGCATCCGATCCGGTTCCAGCAGGAACGGCGAGCGGTCGTAGTTGTTGAAGGTGACCTGGACGACGGTGTCCCCCTCGAGACGTATGGTTGGCCGAGCCGCTCGCAGATCCACCCCCGGTTCCCGATAGTGGGCGGGCACCGCAACGGTCGAGAGCAGCTCGAACGCCTCGGGGTCCTCCGCCCGAAGCGCCTCCGCCGCGGCGAACCCGTCGACCAGGATCGATTCGCCACCGGTGCCCGTCCGTTCCGAGCACACAAAGAGCTGGATACCAGGACCGTCGTGGGAGTACGAACCATCCGTGTGGGGTTCCAGGGTGGACTGGCCGTAGGCGGAGTCCGCATGGTCGGTCAGGTCGGACGAAAGCGGCCAGATGTCCCCGAAGATCGTCCGCCGCACGTAACCGATGGCGTCGGCCAGTTGCTGGGTCCCTTCGGCGTTGCCCGGGACGTCGGCAACCACGCCGAAGCCGAACCGGCTCATACCGGCCAGCAGCTCGGCCAGGCCGGCGCCGGGGTCACCGCTCCCGCCGACACCGAGCTCGGTGAACGGCACGCGGGCGCTAGTGACCTCAGCCGGGTCCCGCCACAGCGTGGCCCGATGGGGACCGGCGATGGCGCTGATCAGGTGGGCCTGGCCGACGGATGCCAGCAGTGTGGCGGGCAGGATCGAGGTTGGTGAGCCGTCGGGCCATGAGACGTGGACGTCACCGTCGACCAGGTCGGCCGACGAGGGTCGGGGGTCTGCGGTCAGGCGGAAGGTGTCAACGGTTCGCTGCGAGGTGTGGTGGTCGAACGAGTCAGGATCCCGGCTGTGATCCCGGACCCAGAACCAGGGGAGGGTCAGCGGCTGGTCGGCTCCGGTCAGCCAGACGAGGAGGTCATCGTCGGTCGTCTCGAGTCGAGCGACGGTTGTACGTTCTGCCATCCGGGCCACGGTACCGCCCCGCGTTCACCCAACCGCCGAGTGACCTATCCGAGAACGTCGTTGACGATCAGATCGATGTAGTCGGCCTCGGACCGTCCCAGCAGCTCCCGCACGACGTACTCGTTGTGCTCACCGAGCATCGGCGATCGGTTCAGCCGGTGGTCGAAACCGATCCACTGGGCGATCTCCCGGTCGATCGGGATGTCCACGTCCGGGGCATGGGGCTGGTGGACGATCTGATAGTGGTGCCGGAGCTGCGGATCCCGGTGGTACGTGTCCCACAGATTCTCCACCGGGGCCGCAGCGACACCGACCAGCTGGCATCGCTCGGCACACGCCCACTTGTCCTGGTCCGCGGTCCAGGCGGCGATCAGCCGGTCCAGTTCGTCCTCGTTCGTCTTGCGGGCGTCCAACGTCCGGAACCGATCGTCGGTGCCAAGTTCCGGCCTGCCCATGAGGCTGGCAAGCGCCTCCCACTCCTCGTCGGACGAAACGGCGACGGTCACCCACTCGTCACCGGGGCCGTCGTGGCCCGGGTAGTCGCCGTCCTGTGAACCCTGTGCCGGGTAGACGCCGTGCGGGCACTGATTGAGGTCCCGGTTGGCCCGCCTCCCCGGCAGATCGCCGCCGGACTGATACGCCATCCACTCAACGCCGAGCAGCGAGACGACACCGGACAGCTGGGAGAGGTGCAACTCCTGACCCTCACCGGTCCGTTTGCGGTGCCGGAGCGCGGCCAGCACGGTGGCCACCAGCAGGTGGGGTGACGTGAAGTCCGGGTAGGGAATGCCGATTCCTCTTGGCCGCTCGTCGGGGAACCCGGTCAGCATGTTGAAGCCCGATGCGGCCATCAGGATGTTGCCCATGCTCGACCGGACCGCCCAGGGCCCTTTCCGGTGGGCGCCGGGCATGTTCAACAGGACGATGTCTTCCTTGATCGACCGCAGGGTCTTGTACCCGAGGCCCATCCGGTCCAGGGCTCCCGGTCGGAAGTTGTTGACCACTGCGTCCGCCCCGGCGATCAACTCCGTAACCAGGGCGAGGCCCTCGTCCGTCGACAGGTCGACGGCGAACGACTTCTTGCCGGCGTTGACCGTGTTGAACAGTCCACCCAGGTCCGGGTCCGGTGTGCCGTCCGGGCCGAGTTGATTCCGCATCGAGTCCGGCTTCCTGCTTGACTCGACCCGGATCACCTCGGCACCGAAGCTGGCCAGCAGCCTGGTGCCGATGGGGGCCGCCAGAACCCAGCCGAGGTCGACGATACGCAGCCCGGCCAGAGCCTGCCCCGGATGCGTGGCCGAGCGTGTCGGCGCGGTGGGTGCCGGATCCGGTGTCGTGGTCATCACCGACCCGGCGGACCCCGGCGCCTGCGCCGATCCGGAGACCGATCCGGAGACCGGTCTGGAGACCGGTCTGGAGACAAGGTGCTGGTGTTCTCCGAGCATCGGCGCCCGGCTGATGACAACCCCGTCCGCCATGGCGTCGACCGGGGAGCGGACGAACCCCAACTCCCGGCCGAGCGGATCGTGGCGCACGGTGAGAAACTGCTCGTTGACCACGTACTGCTCATGGTCGGCCAGATCGTCGAAGCCCAGGACCGGTAGGCAGACCAGATCGGCCTCCAGCGCACCGGCGGCGAACTCGTCCCTGGTCAACACCGACGCCAGCGCCAGGGTTGCGGCCGAGACCGGGTTGCCCTGGCGGGGCGCGTTGAGCAGCGACCATTCCCAGTCGGCCGCGGTCATCCCGTGGTCGACGCCGACCGCGTCACACCAGGCCAGGAACCGCTCGAAACGGTCCGGTCGGATCAGCAGCCCGACGTACCCGTCGTCCGCACAGCGGACCACCGCCGAGAGGCCGGGTCGTCGGGGAATCCGGCCCTGCCAGGTCAGCAGCGTCGGGGTTGCGGTCTGCATGACCGTCATCACCGTCGCCTCCTGGAGCGAGACGTCGATGTGGACCCCGGATCCACCCTGTTCGTCTCGGGCGGTCAGCGCCACCAGCGCGGCGGACGCAGCGGCCAGCGACCCCATGACGTAGGACGGGTCCGCCCCGCCCTGCACCGGGGTCCCCTTCGGCTCGCCCGACACCCAGATCAACCCGCCGGATGCACCGGCGGTGAGGTCGACCCCTTTCCGGTGTCGCCACTCGCCGTGCTGGCCGTACGGGGTGATCGAGATCCGGATCAGTCGCTCGTTCACCGCCAGCAGGTCGTCGGTACCGAGGCCGAGCTCGTCGAGGCGGTCCGGCCGCTCGGTGTCGATCACCAGGTCCGCTGTTGCGACCATGGCCAGAAACCGCTCACGATCCTGATCGTCGGCCAGGTCGAGTACCACCGACTTTTTGTTGGCGTTGAGGTACTGGTGGGCGCAGGACCGCTCGGATTCCCGCTCTCGACGGAGCTGGGGACGCAATCGGCGTATGGAGCCGCCACCGGGCGGTTCGACCAGAATGACCTCGGCGCCGAGGTCGGCCAGGACCCGTCCGGCCAGTGCCCCGGATCGGTCGGTCAGATCCAGGACCCGGATGCCGTCCAGTGCAGTGCTCATGGTCGGACCGCAGTGCGAGGTGCGGTCATCACCGTTCGGCCAAGGGGATCGTGACGGTGCCGGCCATCGCCGCCGGTCCGTCCGCCAGGGTGACCGTCAGGTCCAGGACCAACCGGTCGGCCTCGGCCGCGGTCACCATGACGGTCGGGGTGATGACCACGTCGCAGTGGGTCGGTGCCCGCCATCGGACGTCGAAGTGGGTGCCGTGGTTGAGCGCGTGCAGCCCGAACGTGGCCAGCATCGGTTCGAGGGCGAACGACAGGACATGGGAGCCGCCGGCGATCGGGCGTTCCAGCCCCGCCTTCTTCGCCTGCTCCGGATCGCTGTGGATCGCGTTGTCCGGATTGCTGGTGTCCCGGTCCGCCATCATCGCGAGCGAGACCGTGACCGCCGCACCGCCGAGTACCTGGCCGACCGTTGCCGCCCGAAGCGCGGTGAGGTGCGGGTTGTCGGCCGCCGCACCATGATCCGGGTCGGGGCCGGGGGTCTCGGCCAGCGGCAGACCGATGACCTCGTCCTCGGCACCGGGCTCGACGTGATAGGACAGCAGACCGGTTGTCAGGTTGGTGGCGACGGCGGTGCCGTCCTCGCCGGTGGTCACCGACCGGGTGGTGCCGTACCGCCGGCCCTTACGCACGTACCGGCCGGTTGACTCCCCGGTCACGGTGAAGGCGTCGGACGTGGCCAGTGGTCTGTGGATGACAAACTGCTCCCGGACCCACACCCCACCGGTGATCGGTGTGCCGGACGAGCGCTCCCCGCCGTCCTCGGTGGCCTTGGTGGGCGACGCGGTCGCCTGTCGCTTCTGCCTGGCCAGCAGGAAGAGGGTCATGCCGGTGATGAGGTCGGGTGGAACAAAACCGGCGGCGGCCAACTCGCAGGTGGCCGGACCGGCGTCACCCATGCCGGCTGCGGCGCCGGCCAGCCGTGGCCCGCTGAACGGTCCCTGCACGGGCACCAGCGGCTTCGGCCAATCCGATTCGGTCATCGCGGCCAGTTCCCCCTTCGAAGCTGTGGATCCGAATCTAGCGGAGGCCCCCGGTGCGGTCGATTGCGGGAGCTTGGGACGGCGGCCCCGGTCGGTTCTAACCTGGAGTGTCATGACACGGGTGGACGACGAGGAGGCGGGGTTCGAGGTCCTCGACGACTTCGAGCGGTTCAGCCAGGTCAACGACGTGTTCTCCCGCTCCTGGTGGGACGACAGGATCCGGAGCGAGAAGTCCGCAACCTTCTATGCGACGTACCGGCGCCCGCTGGAGAAGTGGCGGAAGGCGAACGGGTTCACCCAGCGGGACTACGCGCTGCGGAATGCGTCCTGGCACGTCAGCGATGTCTTCACCGAGATGTACGAGGATCGGGGCAGGCGGGACGGCTTCCTCGATCCGCTGTCGATGCTGCGGGACGGTACGGATCAACAGCTGCCGCCGGACTCGCCGGAGGACGGCGCCCGGGACCTCAAACACGTGGCGAAGGCGTTCGGTGCGGACCTCGTGGGCATCACCGCGTGGGACAGCCGGTGGGTCTACACCGAGCGGTTCAGCATCGCCACCGGGTCGGCAAAACCGAACGACCTGCCCGACGACCTGACCAGCGTGGTGATGATCGGCCAGTCGATGGATGTGGACCTGATCCGAACGGCACCCTCGGCACTGTCGGGGGCCGCCACCGGCCTCGGCTACTCCCGCGATGCGGCGGTGCTCCTCGGGGTTGCCCAGTACATCCGCAACCTCGGCTACCAGGCGATCCCATCGATGAACGACACCGCACTGGCGATACCCCTGGCCATCAAGGCCGGGCTCGGCGAGTACGGCAGGCACGGGATGGTCATCACCCCGGAGTTCGGTTCCCGGTTGCGGTTCGGCAAGATCTTCACCGACATGCCGCTCAGTCACGACCGGCCGATCACCTTCGGTGTGAAGTCCTTCTGCGAGCAGTGCGACCGGTGCGCCGGGGCCTGCCCAGCGCGGGCGATCCCTCACGGCGAACCGGTCTCCGTCGCGCTCAACCAGTCCGGGTTGAAGGGCGTGCGCAAATGGTCGGTCGACGGTGAGGCGTGTTTCGGCTACTGGTCGAAGATCAACACCGACTGCGCCATCTGCGTCAGGATCTGCCCCTGGACCAGGGACTACAGCAAGCGGCGGCACCGGTTGTGGCGACGGTTGGCCGGGACCCGGCTGCGAGGGTTGCTGTTGGCCATCGATGACCGGCTCGGCGGGGGAAAGCGACTGAAACCGAACGACTGGTGGCTCGGCGCGAGGGAGCCGTCCTAGCGCCGGGGGCGACCACTGCTCGGTTTCGGGTGCTCTGACCGGCCTCGGTACCGATCGTCCGAACCGATCACGACCATCGACGGCCCTGCAGCGGTGACTGCCATGATCTGGGCTACGTTGATCGGTTGTCGGTCGA
>JBCCGJ010000255.1:0-8959 GCA_039029335.1 Actinomycetota bacterium
AGCTGATGATCGCCATCTACGCCATCATCAAGGCGGGCGGGGCGTACGTGCCCCTTGACCCCGATCACCCTGCGGACCGGTTGGCGTTCATGGCCGACGATGCAGGCCTGCAGCTCATCCTGACCCAACCCCACCTGGTGGGCCGGCTCCCCACCGACGGCGCCACCGCAGAGGTGATCGATCTCAAAAATTGGGCATGGACCGACCGGCCGACCGACAACCCGGACAGCGGCGCAGGGCCGGACAACCTGGCCTACCTGCTGTACACCTCCGGTTCAACCGGCAGGCCAAAGGGTGTGATACTGGAGCACCGGTCGGTCATTAACCGACTCCTGTGGATGCAGGAGGCCTTCCCGCTCAGCACCGGAGACGGTACGGCTGACGACACCGGAGCCGGTACGGCTGACAGCAGCGGGGACAGCGCCGGAGACGTTGTACTCCAGAAGACGCCGTACACCTTCGACGTGTCGGTGTGGGAGCTGTTCTGGCCGCTGCTCGAGGGGGTGCCGCTGGCCCTGGCACCACCCGGGGACCATCGGGATCCGGCGGCCCTGGTGCGGGCGATCCGCCAACACCGGGTCACCACCCTCCACTTCGTGCCGTCGATGCTCCAGCTCTTTGTCGAGGAGCCGACCGCCGCCACCTGTTCGTCCATCAAGCGGGTCGTGTGCAGCGGCGAGGCACTGCCCCGGGCGCTCCAGGATCGGTTGTTCGATGTATTGGACACCGAATTGCACAATCTCTACGGTCCAACCGAAGCCGCCGTCGACGTGACGTGGTGGGCGTGCTCGGCGGACTCGCCGCTGGACACCGTGCCCATCGGGTACGCGATCGCCAACACCCAGATCCACGTGCTGGACAAGCGGCTACACCCGGTGCCCCGGGGAACCGCGGGCGAGCTGTGCATCGGCGGTGTGCAGGTGGCCCGGGGGTACCACAACCGGCCGGAGCTGACCGCGGACCGCTTCGTCCCCGACCCGTTCCGCACCGCGGACGGCGCCCGCCTCTACCGGACCGGAGACCTGGTCCGCCATCTGCCGGACGGCGCGGTCGAATTCATGGGGCGGCTGGATCATCAGGTCAAGATCCACGGCCAGCGGATCGAACTCGGCGAGATCGAGGCTGCGATCGGCTCCCACCCCGATGTCAAGGAGGTGGTGGTGACCGCGACCGCGGCGTCAACCGTCGACGCCGCGCTGGTGGCCTATGTAGTTGCGGACGCTGCGTCCGAAGCGTCGCTGCGAGAGCACATCGGGGCGCGGCTGGCGGCCTACATGGTCCCGTCGGTCTGGATGTTCCTCCCGTCGATGCCGCTCAGCCCGAACGGCAAGGTCGACCGGGCAAAGCTGCCGGAACCGTCGGTCGGCGATGCGGACCGGCCGATCGAGGCACCGGAGTCCGAGTTGGAGGCCACCATCCTCCGCCTGTGGCAGGAGGTCCTCCCCCAAAACGTGATCGGCACAACCGACCGGTTCTTCGACGTCGGCGGCAACTCCATGCTGCTGGTCAAGCTGACCCAGCGGCTGAGCGACACGTTCGAGCGGGCGGTCGAGGTGGCCGAGCTGCTGCGGTTCACCACCGTCGCCGCCCAGGCGGAACTACTCGGCACCGACCCGGCGACGGAGATCGACTCCGAACCGAAGGCGGACCCGGCCGTCGAGGCCGGACGGTCCCGGGCCAGGGCCCGGCGGACCAGGCGGCGGCAGGGCGGGAGCTGACCCTCGATGGCCGAGCCCCTGTCGGAGACCGATCACCATCCTGACCCCGCGGACGAGTTCGACCCGGAGGAAGGGTTCATTGCGGTCGTTGGGATGGCCGGTCGCTATCCGGAGGCTCCCAACCTGGACGCCTTCTGGCAGAACCTTCGGGACGGTCGAGACTGCCTGCGAACGTTCACCGACGACGAACTGGACGAGCTTGGTATCCCCGCCGACCGATACAACGCCGAGAACTTCGTTCGCCGGGGGACGGTCCTCCCCGACCACGACCGGTTCGACGCGGCGTTCTTCGGCTTCACGCCCCGTCAGGCGGAGATCATGGATCCGCAGTCCCGGATCTTCCTGGAGACCTGCTACGAGGCGCTGGAGTCGGCCGGCTACAACCCGTTTGACACCGGTCAGTCCGTCGGGGTGTTCGGGGGTTCAAACCCCTGCGACTACGCCTCGCTGGTCGGTGTTGCCGACCCGTCGGACTCCCTCGATGCGTTCGATCAGCTCATCGGGTTGGATCGGGACTTCCTCACCACCCGGGTCTCCCATCATCTCGGGTTGAACGGGCCGTCGCTGACGTTGCAGACCGCATGCTCCACGTCGCTGGTGGCGGTCCACGTCGCCGTCCAGTCCCTGCTTGCGTTCGAGTGCTCGATGGCGCTGGCCGGTGGAGTCACCGTCAACTTCCGCCAGGGCGTCGGGTATTTCCATCAGCAGGGCATGATCCTGTCGCCGTCCGGCCAGTGCCGAGCGTTTGATGCGGACGCGTCCGGCACAACGCTGGGCCAGGGCTGCGGGGTTGTTGTCCTGAAACGGCTGGACGACGCGCTGGCGGACGGGGACCACATCCTGGCCGTTGTCCGCGGGTCCGCCATCAACAACGACGCCGGCGCCAAGATGACCTACACCGCCCCCAGCGAGGACGGCCAGACCGCGGTCATCGCCGCGGCCCAGGAGATCGGTGGTGTCGATCCGGACACCATCGGCTATGTGGAGACCCATGGCACCGGGACGCTGCTGGGGGACCCGATCGAGATCGCTGCGCTGACCAGAGCCTTCCGGGCCGGCACCGACCGGCGTCAGTTCTGCGCAATCGGGTCGGTGAAGACCAACGTGGGCCATACCGATGCGGCGGCCGGGGTCACCGGCTTCATCAAGGCGGTGTTGGCGCTCCACCACCGCGAGCTTCCGCCGAGCATCCACTTCACCACGCCGAACCCGGCCATCAACTTTGCCGACAGCCCGTTCTACGTCAACGCGGACCTGCAGCCCTGGGCGGACGGACCCAATCCCCGCCGAGCCGGGGTCAGCGCCTTCGGTATCGGCGGGACAAACGCCCACGTGGTACTTGAGGAGGCGCCCGCAACGCCGCCCCGGTCGACCGAGGATCGGGATCGGCTGCTGGTCGTCTCGGGGAAGACCGCCGCCGCGGCGGACCGACGGCTGGCCGACCTGGCAACCGCGTTGGCGAACACCGGTACTTCCGACGGCGGCAACGGCACGACCGACCAGACCGCTTCGTCCACCCGGTCGTCGGCTGATCCCGCCCTCGTAGACACAGCCTTCACCCTTCGCACCGGCCGGCCTCATCTGGAGCACCGGCGGGCCGTGGTCGTCGGACCGGACCGATCACTCAAGGACCTGGTCACCGGCCAGTCGGACCGCCGGGTGGTTCAGGGTTCGGTTCTTGCCGAGCGGCCCCGTCTGGTGTGGACGTTCTCCGGCCAGGGTTCGCAGTACCCCGGGATGGGACACGACCTCTACCGGTCGGAGCCGACCTTCCGGGATGCGATGGACACCTCGGCCGATCTGTTCCAGGAGCTGCTGGGGGTCGACCTGCGAGCCCTTCTCTACGGCGGCGAGGACCCGGACGGCAGTCGGCTGCAGCAGACCGCGGTCACCCAGCCGGCCCTGTTCGCCGTCCAGCGGGCCCTGGCCGAGTTGCTTCGGTCATGGGGTCTTGCGCCCGATGCGGTGATCGGCCACAGCATCGGCGAGTACGCCGCAGCGGTCGACGCGGGAATCATGAGCTGGTCAGGCGCGGCCCACCTCGTCGCCGAACGGGGCAGGCTCATGCAGTCGATGGCCCCCGGCTCGATGCTCTCGGTCGGACTCGACCCCGACGCGCTCACCGCCACCATCGGCCACGACCAAGGCGACGTGGCGGGCGGTGCGGGTGTCGGCACGGCAGGCGTCGGGGTGGCGGCCCACAACGCGCCCGGCCAGTCCGTGCTGTCGGGACCAACCGAGCAGATCGAGACGATGGAGCACCGGTTGGCGGCCCACGGCGTGGCAACCCAGCTGCTCCGCACCTCCCACGCGTTCCACTCGGACATGATGCGGGAGGCTGCGGCCAAGTTCGAAACCATCGTTGCCGACGCGGACCTCAACCCGCCGACGATCCCGCTGATCTCCAACGTCACCGGTCAACCGATGACCGATCGGGAGGCCACCGATCCACGATTCTGGGCGGAACAGATCCTGCGGCCGGTCCGCTTC
Organism: Actinomycetota bacterium; assembly: GCA_039029335.1. Classification (GTDB taxonomy): domain Bacteria; phylum Actinomycetota; class Acidimicrobiia; order Acidimicrobiales; family SZUA-35; genus JAHELU01. The sequence continues at coordinate 4,209 of JBCCGJ010000255.1, forward strand.
GCCGACTGTGTGACCGCCGCCGTCACCGACGGTCCGGCGGCGTTCCTGGAACTGGGACCGGGACAGGTCCTGACCACGCTGACCCGATCAAGCACCGACCCCGCCACGGCGGCGGTGACCGCCACGATGCGCAGACCGAAACAGGATCGCGATGACCGGATTGCGCTGCTGGAAGCGGTCGGCCGGCTGTGGACCGCCGGGGTCGACGTCGATCTGGCCCGGCTCGAGCGCCACGGTCCCGCCGACGGCTCGGTGGACGACCGATCCGGCCTCGACACCATCGACGGGGCCGGCGCCGAGGGCCGGCGAGTCCCGCTGCCGACCTATCCGTTCGACCGGATCGAGGCGTGGCGGCCGGCTGTCCGTCACGTGCTTGCGCTGCCCACCCTTGGCCAACCGGAACCGGCGGTCCAAACACCGCTTCCCACCCGGCAACCGATCGACCGGTGGCTCTACGTCCCGTCGTGGCAGCGGGACCCCATGCCGGACACCGGCGGGGAACACCACCATCGACCAGACCGGACCGTGGCGGACCCCCACGCTGGGGGTCCCACCGACGTGCCGCTACTCCTCATCCCGGAAGGACCGGGCGGGGACGCGTTGGCCGCCCGGCTTCGGGCGGACGGCACCCGCTGGCTGGTGGCCAGGCCGGGCACCGCAACCACTCGGGACGATGACAACATCCGGGTCAACCCCACGGACGACAACTCCTTCACCGAACTGTTCGACCTCCTCACCGCCGACGGCGTGCGTGTGGCCCACATCACGCATGCCCTGCTGGCGGACCCCGGTCCGGCGGATGACAACCTCAATCGGTCCCTCGATGAGGGGCTCCACACCGCACTGGCCTGTGCCAGGGCGCTCGGGTCGGCCAGCAGGACCGGCCCGGCCCACCTGGACCTTGTCACCGTCGGTGCCTGCTCGGTCATCGGCGATGAGCGGGTCCGGCCGGCTGCCGCTGCGTTGCTCGGTCCCACCCGGGTCATCCCGCTTGAGTACAGCAACGTCACCACCCGGCTGCTCGATCTGGCCACCGGTCTCTCGGCCGAGGACGATCGGGCGGCCGTGGCGGCCCATCTCGGCGTCGCCGAGCGGGAGGACGTGCCGGATGCGGTGGTCGCCGTTCGGCACCGGCAGCGATGGACACCAACCGTTGCGCCTCGACCGGCGGCCCATCGGCCCGACCGGAGCCCGCTCAAGCCGGGCGGCACCTACGTCATCATCGGCGGTCTCGGTGGTGTCGGACTCAGCGTCGCCCGATACCTGGCCGAGGAGTACAACGCCTCGCTGGTGTTGACCGGCCGCCGCGGCAGGCCGCGACCCCCGGAAGACGGCTCACCGCCGGACCCCGAGACCGCCGGGCGGCTTGCCGTGATCGAGCGGATCGAGGCGGCCGCCAACTCGGTGGACATCGCCGCGGTGGACGCCACGGACCAGATCGCCATGACCAACCTGATCAGCCGGGTCACGGAGCGGAACGGTCGGATCGACGGCGTGATCGTTGCCGCGGGCCAGGCCGATCAGCAGGGGGCGATCCATCGCCGATCCCGGGCGGACACCATTCAGTCCATAGAGGCCAAGGTCCAGGGTCTGATGGTCCTGGAGCAGGCCCTGGAACAGACACTGACCGACAAGCCGGAAGCCGATGGCCCGGACTTTGTCCTCCTGTCCTCTTCGGTGGCAAGCACCCTATATCACAACCGGTTCGCCCAGGTCGGGTACGTCGCGGGCAACAGCTTCGCCGAGGCCTTCGCCCACCGAGGCAGGCAGCGGGGGCTGCGGACGCTCACGGTCGCCTGGGACGACTGGACCGAGATCGGCATGAGCGTCCGGGCTGCCCAGTCCTTCGCCGAGAACTACGGGTCAGAGGTCGAGCTGGTCGACCAACTCCACTCCTTCACCCCGGACGACGGCATCGCCCTCTTCGAACGGGCGCTCCAGGCGGACGAGCCGGTGGTGGTGGTGTCCACCACCGACCTGGCGGCCAGGATCGCCGCCGACGTGGACGTCGTCTCACCGTTCCTCCAGCAGGCAACGGCCGATGAGGACCTGGAGGCGGAACCCGCAGCCGGCGACTCGCTGGCCGAAACCGTGCTGGCCACCTGGCGGAACATTCTCGGCTACACCGAGCTGGACCTCACCGCCGACTTCTTCGAACTCGGCGGTGACTCGCTCCAGGCGGCACGGATGACGGACCGGTTGAGCCGGACGCTCGGCATTGAGATCCCGGTTGATCTGATGTTCGACGCATCGCAGGCCGGGGCGCTGGTCGCCGCCCTGGAACCGCTGGTCGGCCGATCCGGTGAGGAGTCGGACCCGGATGCCGCGCCGGTGGTGCGCGACCGGGGCCGGGTACCGCTCGGCCCGAACCAGCAGCGGTTCGTCTCCCGGAACAACCCGAACCCGAACCATTTCAACATCGTCATCCTGCTGGAGCCCCGCCATCGGATCGCCGTCGAGGACCTGCGGACCGCGACCGCGGCGATGGTCGCCCGCCATGACGCCCTCCGGGTACGCCTCGCACCGCCGGATCCGGCCGGTGATAGCGCCGAGGATCGGGCGTGGGGCCAGATCCTCCTGTCACCGGAGGCGCTTGACGATCCGGTGATGGTTGTCGACCTCTCACCGATGAGCCCGGCCGATGCAGCGGAGGCACTGACCACGGCCGCGGCCAAGGTCCAGCTGACCCTCGACCTGGTGGACGGCCCGCTGTTCCGGGTGGTGCTCTTTGAGCTGCCGGACGGGGCGCAACGGCTCCTCCTGCTCTCCCACCATCTGATCTCCGACCGGGTGTCACTGCTGCTGCTGATGGACGGCCTGGCCGACGGTCTCCAGGCCGCAGCGGAGGGCCGGGAGCTGCACACGGGCGCCGCCACCTCATCCCTTGACTGGGCGGAAGCGCTTCGACGTTCAACCGAAACCCCGGAGACCGAACAGGAGGTCACCCGCTGGTGCGAGAAGCCGTGGGACCGGTTGGCGCCGCTGCCCCACGACAAACCGTTCGATCCCGCGGACAATCGAAACGAGAACGTCGGGGTCATCGCGGTGGAGATCGCCGCCAACGACGTCCCCGCCACCGTCGACGCCGACAACAACGGCACCGTCCGGCAGGACGAGCTCATCCTGGCCTGCCTGTGCCGAGCCCTCGGCGAGTGGAACGGCAGCGAACTGGCCCATGTCGACGTGTTGGGCTTCGGCCGACGGCTCCCGATGGAGATGGACGTCAGTCGCAGCCTCGGCATGTTCATCACCTACAGCCCGGTCATGGTCGACCTGCGGGCAACCCCCGATCCGCGGCACGCCCTGCCCGGCATCCAGGAGGACCTGGACCAGTCGTGGCGCCTCGACCCGGCCAGGCTGGCCGGTCCGGAGCCGTTGCGGTCGGAACTCGGCGCGCTGCCACGGCCGGAGGTGCTGTTCAACTTCGTCGGCAAGCCGGTGTCCGCCGAGGTCGACGGGCTGCTGATGGAGGCGCCGGAGCCCGCAGGACCATCCGACGATCGCGGCGGGCGGCGCGGTCACCTGATCGGCGTTCGGGTCGACGCTGCGAACGACGGCACGCTGACGCTGGTCTTCGTCTACTCGAGGGCGGCCAACCGTGCAGCGAGCATCCAGGCGCTTGCGGAGCGAACGAAGGAACTGGTCATCTCGACCGGGTCAGACTGATGCAAACGCTCCCGATGCCCGTTCGACCGAACTCGGGCGGAACGCACCGATGGTGCTGAGTCGACGAATCGGCGGCGACGGGCCGGCGGTCAGCCAGATCTGCTACGGGGCGATGCGCCTGGCCGCCGAGGTGGACGGGTTGACGGCGGCTGACCACCTGTGTCGGCTCCACGATGCCGGCATCACGACCATTCACTCCTCGCACGAATACCCGACCGACCAGGTGCTGATCGACGCGCTGGCCTCAGCCACCGGTGCGGGCCGGTCCTTCGAGCACATCGTGAAGCTGGCCGAACCGTCCTTTGACGAGCGGAGCTTCGACGCCGCCCGGCTGACCCGGGCGGTCGATCGACGCCTCGCCGATCTGCACACCGAGCGGCTGGACTGCATCCAGTGGATGATCCGAACGCCGGAGCCGCAGGACGATGCGGGAACCGTCGGCGCCCTCGAGGAGGGGCGGGACCGGATCAACACCTGTATGGCCGAGCTGGTGGCGGCGGGCAAGATTGGTTCGATGGCGTTGTTCCCCTACACCCGGGCCATTGCCGAAGCGGCGATCGACGGCGGCACCGCGCAGAACCTGGCGGTCTACCTGAATCCGGAGGAGGACGACTACACCGACCTGGCGGACCGGTGCCGGTCGGTTATCGCCATCCGCCCCCTTGCCGGGGGGTCGCTGACCGCCGCCGGACCAGACGCCGTTGGTGATGCGCTGCGGTATCCCCTCCTCCATCCGGCGGTCGCCACCACGATCGTCAGCATCAACTCGACCGCCCACGTGTCCGCAGCGGTCACCGCCGCCGGGGGCACGGTCCCGGACAGGGACGCCTTCGATGAACAGCGGGCCGCCCGCACAACCGGCGATGGCGTCTGACCTGCCGCCCACCGAGCAGGCGACCCCTCTACCGTTGTCCCCCATGGGCACCGCCCGCCTGAGACGTCCACAGACACTGGCCCTGGTCGCCGCCGTCGGCATCCCGATCCTGGTGATCGTCGTGCTGACCGTCCGCTGGTTCCTGAACCCGCCGTCGGTCGATCCGGACCGGGCCGATGCGGTTGTGGTGTTGGCCGGCGGCAGCGGGGAA
>JBCCGJ010000256.1:0-8953 GCA_039029335.1 Actinomycetota bacterium
GAACGTCGCCGCGTTATCTCATATTCCCAACGACATCAGCGTCGCCATACAAGAAGCGTTGCTGGCACTCGCGGATCACGCCGCGGCCGGGGAAAGGTTGAAGACGTGCTACGCAGAAATGAACTGCACTCTCGACTTAGTAGGAATAGCAACGCCACCACCTTTACTACTCAAGAACGTCAGCAACAGCAGTGTTATTGTCCAAGACGGTGGTAGTAATAGTTGCCAGGCGGTTTGTAATAAGAAGATAACGTTATCTTCGAAGCGATGCGACACGACGCCGGAATTGGCGCTCCTCGCTTACGACGCGAAGGTGAAGGGGAAGTATTCTTCCTTCCGTTCGACGTTGTCGTATATGGAATTGCGGAATATGCAAGAAGATACCGGTTTCATCGGTAAGAATCCAGTTACGGGTGCGATGCAATGCGCGCGGTCGAAGACGATATACGACGCGATCGTTTGTCCGCCGGGGCACATCAAGAGGAAGAAAACCGACGTCGAAAACGGGTGCCAAATGGCCGGTTTACCGTGCAAAACCGGGTTCACGTGTTTGTGTCCTGCTCCGTGGCTGTTAACGCAGGAAGTCGAGCAGGGAGCTGCTCAGGCCCCGGGCGGTTGAGGCCAGGGTGGCCTGGTAGCCGGCCTCGGCGGACCGCAGCCGGATCATGGCGTCGGCCAGATCGGTGTCCCGGAGCTTTGAGACGTTGTTCTCGACCGACAGTTTTTCGCCGGAGTGGCGGGCCTCTGCCGCGTCCAGCTGCTGGCTGAGGGCGCCGACCTTACCAAGGACCGAACCGATCCGATCGGCGGCGGCGTCCACCGCTTCGATGCCGGCCCGGACCGCAACGTTGTCCTCGGCCTCGATTGAGTCGGCCAGCTCGTTGAGCATCTCGAACACCGAGCCGTTGTACGGGTCGCCGGGGTTGCTGGTCCCGAACGCCTCCGGGCCGCTGGTGCCGACTCGGATGGTTTCGTTCTTGTCGATCGAGAGCTCAACCGTTCCGGTGTCGCCCTGGTAGGCGTTGGTCCCGTCGTACGCGTCAACGGCATCGGATGTGCCGGTGAACAGCGCCCGTCCGGATGCCTTGGCGTTGGCCGACGTGCGGATCTCCGCCGCAATGGCCCGAATGTCGGTGGCCAGTGCCTGATTCTCCGCCGCCCCGAGCGTGTCGTTGCCGGCCTGGACCGCGATGGTCTTTGCCCTGGCCAGGTTGTTGGACACCGCCTGCAGCGCCGCGTCCGCGCCGTCGACCCACAGCCGTGCCCGCCCGTTGTTCCGCTGATACTGGCCAAGCCGCTGCAACCGTATGTCGTGGCGCATCAGCTGCGCCGCGGTTGCCGGATCGTCCGAGGCCTGATCGATGCGTCGGCCGGACGAGATGATGGTCTCCGCCTCCGCGGTCCGTGCCCGTCCTTCGGTTATCCAGGCCAGCCGGGAGTTGGCCAGTCCCTGGTCGGTGATTCTGAGTCCCATGTCAAGACCTGCTCGTGTCTTCCCTGTTCTTCCCGTTAGTCGTCATGTCAGCGCCGCCTACTCATTCGTTTGTTCGGTTGCGCTATCGACCGACCAGACCCGTGTTCAGGATGGTCTGGAGCATCTCGTCGATCGCTGTCATCAGCCGTGCCGAGGCGTCATAGGAACGCTGGGCGGTGATGAGGTCGGTCAGTTCCTCGTCGAGGCTGACCCCTCCCGCGGCCAGTGCAAGGCTGTCGGCCTGGGCACTTGCCACGGTCGCCGCTTCGGCGCTGCTGTTCGCCGTTGCAACTCGAGCCGCCAGCGTGGCGACCCCCTCCACAAAAACCGCCATCGGGCCGGTTGGGCTGTCGGCCAGCTGGGCGAGTTCTCGTGCGGTCTGGTTGTCGAGGGTTCCGGAGAACGGCACACCCGCCCCGAGCTTCTCCGGTTGGCCGGCAACATCGGCCGACACCTGGAGCTGACCGGCATCGGGCCCGACCTCCAGCAGATCCAGTCCGCTTGAACCGTCGAGGCCTGCCCCGGTGCGGTGGATGGTGTTGATCTGGTCCGCCAGCTCGATGGCCACGCTCTCCAGGTCGCGACGACCGTCGGGAATCGTCGTTGAGAGGGCGGTCAGATCAGCCGAGAGCTTGCCCCCTCGGATGTCCAACTCACGGCCGCTCGGCTCAACGATGACCACGTCGGCGTAGCCGAGGGTGGCGAGCGCAGGGTCGGTCCGGTGCTCGATGGCGATCGAATTGGCCTTGCCGTTGCTGACCAGGAGATGGCCGTCGAGGGACAGGGTCACCTGGCCGTTGGACCGCTCCATGACCTGCACGTCCGCGATCTCAGCCAGCTTGTCGATCATCGTGTCCCGCTGGTCGGTCAGCGTGTTCGGATCGGCCTCGACGGTCAGTGCGCCCAGGATCTCCTGATCGATGAACGCGATTTCGGCGCTCAGCGCGTTGATCTGGCGGACGGACTCGGTTGCGCTCGACTCGGTCTGTTCCCTGACCAGATCCATCGCCGTGGCGGTCCGGGTGAAGCCCCTGGACAGGTTCTCGGCCCGTTGCAGGACGACCTGTCGGGTCGCCGGGTCCTCGGGTGCGTTCGCCAGGTCGTCGAAGCTGTTGAACAGGGCGGCCATCTGGTCGTGGAGCCCACCGGGGTCAAGCCCGCCGACCGACTGTTCCAGGGCCTGCAGGGTTTCTGCCGCCACGTTCCTGGCCGCCTTTGTTGCGCTCTGGGCCCTGGCGTGATCGGACAGGGTCTTGTTGCGGAGCCGGGCCACGTCGGTTATCTGGACACCGCCGCTCTCCCGACCTACGCCGGAGATGAACCCACGGGTGAGGTTGTCGACCGGGGACAGTTCGACCCGCTGACGGTGATACCCGGGGGTGTTCACATTCGCGATGTTTTCGCCGATGACGTTGATGCGCTTCTGGTGCGCGTTCAACCCCGTGTAGGCGATGTTCAGTGATCCGAAGTTACCCATCGCTCACGCCCGCCCGTCGAACAGCACCGCCGAGGTGCTGCGCTGCTCAAGCCTGCCGTCCTGCCCGTAGGACGGTCCGGACTGTTCCTGGAACTGTCCACTCGCCTCGACCAGGGCGTCGATGAGCTGGCCGATGCCGGCCGATCCCTCGGTCATGGCCTGGGTGTTTCGTTCCCGCAGCCCGGTGATTCTGGCCGCGGTGGCCGCAAGGTCCGCCTGCTGCTCCGCCAGGATGTCATCCCAGGGCTCGGGGGCGTCTCCGGCAAGATCGGCGAGGGTCAGCGAGTCGCCGAGCATGACCTCCCGCTCCATGTCCAGCGTGTTGAGCTGGTCTGCCGTCTCCTCGAACAGGTCGGCCATCTGACGCTGCCAGTCCTGCCGTCCGCTGGCGGTCACCATCATCTGGACCTCGAGCAGGAACTCGAAACGTTCCAGCAGCGGCCGATAGCGCCAAAGCAGTCCATTCAGTCTGTTCAGGTCGACGGACGTGGGAGCGGTCATGGTGTAAGACTCGGCATTTTTCAGCCGATCATTAGACCGTTTGACTCAAGGGCGCTCCGCCAAACGCCTCCAGTGCCACCACCTCTTCCGAAATTTGGGCGGGGAGGCCACAAAACCTGTGGGCTGAGGGCCCAAATTTCGGGGGATTGTTAGCCGCTGAGCGAGAGGCCTTTCCCGGCCTCGACCCGATCCCGCCAGGGTCGAGATCCGGCGACGGCGTCGGCAAAGACCTGCTGACGGTTCGTAAGGCCGGGCGCCGGTTCGACGACCGGGTCCCGGTAGACCTCGTCGAGCCCCGTGCGGAGCAGCTTCAGTGCTTCATCCTTGATCTGACTGGCCCGGGACTGGGACACACCAAGCAGGGAACCGAGATCGGTGATGCTCCGGCCCTCGAAGTAGTACCCGATGACCACCATCCGATGCCGTTCGGGAAGCAGGGCGACCCCGTCCCTCAGGTATCCGACCAGCTCCTGGTGGTCGAGCACCTCCTCGGTGCCGTTTCGGGAGTCGATCACCGTCGAGGAGAGCGGCACCGAGCCGTCTTCAGCACCGACCGGCCGATCGAGGGAGTCCAACCTGGCTTTTGTGATGTCCTTGCGGAGCTGGTGGATCTGCTCCGGCTCGCAGCCCAGTTCCCTGCTGAGCGCCTCGGCCGGGGCGGCGTGGAGGCCGCTGTTGGTCTCCTCGGCCCTGTTGAGCCTGCGCTCCATCGCCCGGACCGAGCGCGGCGCCCAATCGGCGCTGCGGAGCATATCGATGATGGCGCCTTCGATGCGGCGGCCGGCAAACGTCGAAAAAGCACTGCCGTTCTCCGGATCGAACCGGATGGTGGCGGTGATCAAACCCATGATCCCGGTTTGGACCAGGTCATCCCGGGAATGGCTCGCCGGGAGGTTGATGGCAACTCGGTTGACTATGTGTTCAACAAGCGGGACGTTGGCGAGAACCATCTCTCGCTGCTCATCCGTGAGAATCGTAGACAACCCTAGCCTCCTTGCTACCGTTGCTACTGAGTGCTTCGGTGCCACGGGCCCGGGACTTTATGGTCCATTCGACACGGTCCCGGATCTTGCTTCCGGTCCCGACCGCGGCCCGTTCCACCGACCTCTGTGGTCGCGCTCGCTGAACAGACTCGACCGGCCGCCACCAGGTATTAGGAATCTGGAGCATCTCCGGAGCGGCCGATTCCCGCCGACCGGGACCCGGTCCCGGACCGGTGCGCAACCGGTGATCCGGCTACTCACAACCCGACTCCGGCTGCCGACTTCAGGAGAAGAACCGCAGAAGGTGAACCAATCGGTGACCCGCACTGTGGATCTCACCGTGAATCTCACGGTGTACGCGGCCGTACCGGTCGTGGCCTCGAACGGAGCACGTAGTGGAACAAAGGACCAGGGGCGGAGGCATTCTCTCCGGCGGGATGATCGCCATCGTGGCGCTCATGGTCGTTCCGCTGCCCGGGTTCCTCCTCGACCTGCTGCTCTCGATCAACATCGCGTTCGGGGTGCTGCTGCTGCTGGCGACGATCATGACCGCAAAGGCGTTGGACCTTGCCTCGTTCCCGTCCTTGCTGCTGATCGCCACGCTCTTCCGCCTGGCGCTCAACGTGTCGTCGACCCGGTTGATCCTGACCACCGGTTCCGCAGGCGGGGTCATCGAGTCGTTCGGGTCGTTTGTGGTCGGCGGGTCGGTCGTCGTCGGTCTCGTCGTGTTCCTCATCCTGGTGGTCATCCAGTTCGTGGTGGTCACCAACGGTGCATCCCGGGTTGCCGAGGTGGGGGCCCGATTCACCCTCGATGCACTGCCCGGCAAGCAGATGGCCATCGACGCCGACCTCGGGGCCGGGTTGATCGACGAGGAGGAGGCACGGGAGCGACGGCAGGTGGTTGCCTCAGAAGCCGATTTCTACGGGGCGATGGACGGTGCGTCCAAGTTCGTCAAGGGCGATGCGATCGCCGGTGTCCTCATCACCCTGATCAACCTGATCGGCGGGCTGATCATCGGGATGGCCCAGAACGGCATGCCGTTCGGCGAGGCCATCGACACGTTCTCCACGCTGACGATCGGCGACGGTCTTGTCTCCCAGATCCCGGCGCTGCTGATCTCCATCGCCAGCGGCATCATCGTGACGCGGGCCAACGGCGACGGTGACCTTGGCTCCAGCGTCGTGCAGCAGCTGGCCGCCCAGCACCAGGCCCTCCGCTACGGGGGGTTGACGGTTTTTGCCCTCGGCCTTGCGCCCGGTCTGCCGCTGCTCCCCTTCGGGGTTGTCGGCGCAACACTCTTCTTCACCGGTCGTCGGCTGGCCGGCGCGGCGGTCGTCGAGGAGACGGCGCTCGCCGAGGTTGTCGACGATGAGGCGACACCGGAGCCGACCGACCTGGCGGTTGAGATCCGTCCGGAGCCGCTGGAGCTGGAGCTCGCCGTCGACATGATCGACCTGGTCGATGCCGCCAGCGGCGGCGACCTCCTCGACCGGGTCCGGGCCCTCCGGCGGAAGATCGCGCTGGAGATCGGCCTGATCATCCCCCCGGTCAGGACCAGGGACAACGTCGACCTCGGCCCGGGGGAGTATGCGATCACCGTCCACGGTGTCGAGATGGGCAACGGGACCGCCCCGGTCGGCCACGTGCTGGTCATCGCCGAGGAGCTGGACATGCTGCCCGGCCCGGCAACGGTCGAACCGGTCTTCGGGCTGCCGGCCAAGTGGTTGCCGGTCGAATCCCGGGCCATCGCGGACGCCATCGGTGCCACCATCGTCGACCGGGCGTCGGTCATCACCACCCATCTGGCCGAGACCATCCGCCGACAGGCGGCCCAACTGCTGAGCCGCCAGGAGGTCAAGGAGCTGATCGACCTCGTCCGGGAGAGCGACCCCGCAGTGGTCGACGAGCTGGTGGCCTCCGATCTGACGATCGCCGAGGTGCAGCGGGTCCTCCAGGATCTGCTGACCGAGGAGGTGCCGATTCGGGACATCGTCCGGATCCTGGACGTCCTGGGGGAGCGGGCAAGGGTCACCAGGGACCCGACGGAGTTGACCGAGGCGGTTCGGGTTGCGCTCGGTCCGTCGATCTCCGCCGGGAACGCCGACGCAGATGGCCGGATGTACACGATCACGATCGATCCGGTCCTGGAACAGGGGTTGCTCGCCGCATTGCAGCCGGGTCCGCAGGGTATGGACTTCGTCCTGGATGCCGCGCTGCTGCACCAGCTGGCCATGGCGGTTCGGGCCCAGGTTTTTGCCGCCGAGCAGCACGGGCACAGTCCGGTCATCGTGTGCGCCCGAGCCCTGCGGCGTCCCCTTCGCAAGCTGCTGTCGCTGACCGACGTGAAGGCCCCGGTCCTCACGCCGGAGGAGCTCGGCCCCCAGATCCACATCGAGAACGCAGGGGTGGTGAATCTTGACCAAGTCGAAGCGGAAGGCGCAGGCACAGCGGTTCTCGGGTCCTGAGCTCAGCGCCCTGTTGGACCAGGTGGTGTCCGAACTCGGCCCCGCGGCCGAGATCTCCGAGGTGAACAAGATCCGGTCCGGCGGCTTTGCCGGATTCTTCTGTCGCGAAGAGTACGAGATCGTTGTGGATGCCACGTCGGCGACGCCGGCGAACCCGGCGACCGCGGCGAACCCGTCGACCGCGGCGAACCCGTCGACCGCGGCGAACCCGTCAGTCCCGTCGGAGCCGGCAGCCCACGGCGCTCGTCGGCGCAACCGGTCGGCGGCCGCCCCGACCATCGCCGCCCCCACCGCCGGTGCGACGGTCGGCGGCGAGCCGGTGGCCGCGACCGCCGCGACACCCGGGTTCCCCGGCGACGAGCCGATCGTTCGAGAACCGATTGTTCGGGAGTCGGTTGAGGCCACCTCGGTTGCCACGGAGCCGATCGTTCGGGAGCCGGTCGGCCAGGACGCAGCTGTCCGGGAACCGGTCTCGCATGATGCGGCGCCCTATCCGCCGGTCGCCCAGCAACCGATCGAGGCCGCCCCGGCCCCGCTCGACGGGTCGGCGGCGCCGTCAGAAGTCCTCGGCGGTCCCCGACCGATCGCCGAGGCCGATCAGCGGTTCCTGGCCATGCTCGACCGTCGGCTGGACGAGACTGCAGAGGTGGAGACCGCCCAGGCGGCGCGTCACCGGACGGTCAGCGCAGCCCTCAGTGCCGCCGGGCGGCCTGTCACGCTGGCTCGTCGGCCGACCCCACGTCCCTCGATGCCGCTGACCAAAGCGGAGCTTTCGTCCGAGGCGTTGATGGCGGACCCCGTCGCCGGCACGGCTGCCCCTCGACCGGCCTCCCACCCCACCATCGTCGATACCGACGGGACCGGCCATGAGCCCGCCGTCGGGTTCTGGCCGACGCTCGGCCGGGCTCGACAGCAGCTGGCCAACGCCCTTCCGGCCTCGCCGTCGTTTGTTGCGGTGCTCGGACCGCTTTCGTTGACCACGCCGGTCATCGGCAGGCTCCGGACCGCGCTCGGGTTGGTCGACGCCCAGGTCATCGTGCTCACCGACCGGGCGGAAGTCGTCAGCGAACCGAACTGGCAGTTGGTCCGATCCGGTCACCAGCTGGTCGATGCCGCCCAGGAGCGCAACGGTGAACCCACAATCCTGGTCATTGACGTTCCAGCCGATCTGCCTCAGTGGATGGCCCCGCTGCAGCATCGGCTTCGGCTGGCGGGCGTCGAAGCGTTCCGCTTCGCCGTCCCGGGGACCCCGACACTCGAACAGCTCGAGCGGTATCGCCACGACAGCGATGTCCCGTACCTGCTCGACCTGGTGTCCCGCGTGGAACCGGCCCGGCTTGTCGACTTCGTGGCCCAGCACCATCCCGTCGGCTCGGTCGGCGGTGCGCCGCTGACCGCCGAGCTGTTGGTCGCCATGCAGGAACAGGTGACCCGTGGCCGATAGCGAGACAGCGGAAGAGGCCGCGGCCAACCCCGCAGCGGCGGACTCCGACGGCGACGAAGGCTCCGAGGACGGCGGCAAGAAAAAGGACAAGGACAAGAACAAGGACAAGGGCGACAAGAAGGGGAAGGACAAACCGGACGACCCGCCGGAGGAGCCGTCGGCGCGGGCCGGCTACATCGGCCTCGGGTTGGTCGGCTCGCTGGTTGTCGGTTTTGATCCCCTGCGGGATGCGTTCCAGGGGAACGGCAGCTTCGAAAACGCCGTGCTGCGGTTCCTGGCCTGTGTTGCGGTCTGTGTGATCGGCGCCGGCACGATCGGTCGGCTCATCGATGCGAGCACGCCCAATCCTCGGGAGCTCCCCGACGAGGTTGGGTTGGACGCCGACGGCAATCCCGTCATCCCCGGCGGTCAGGACGAGGACACGGCCACCATCGGAACCGGTGACGACCAGGAAACAATGGACCCCGCCCTGAGCGACGATACCGATGACGCCCAGGACGGCGCCGACTCGAACCGATCGGCGGACGGCGCGTCCGACCCGGCCGGCACCGACAACAGCTCGACGGGTCACGCCGGAGACGCACGGAAATCTGAATCGTTGGCCGC
>JBCCGJ010000257.1:0-8940 GCA_039029335.1 Actinomycetota bacterium
AGGAAATCCATGGCCAGACTCTGGCACGGGCCACCCCGGGGCGCCAGCTTCGCCGCACCGAGGCCGTGCCTCGGCTCACCGGGTTCGAGCTTCGGCTCACCGGGTCCGTGCTTCGGCCCACCGAGTCCGTGCTTCGGCTCACCGGGTCCGTGCTTCGGGACGGCGCCTCCGACCGGTCGGCGGACGGACTATCGGGTGGTGAAGAGATAGTGGGAGACGCCGAACTCCGACCCGTCGGCCATCGCCCAGGTCCCGATGCTGGCCAGAAGGAACAGCCGCCACCGGCTGAGCTGCAGTTCCGGCGGCGCCGGATCATCACCGGCGGCCAGCGTGGCAAGGCAGGCGTCCCGGTTGTCGTCCAGCCGGTCGAGCCAGGCCTGGAGGGTCCTTTGGTAGTGCGTTCCGTCCAAGGTCCAGTGGTCGACCAGCGCCATATCCCGCTGTTCGTGGAGCAGCAGATCGTCGGACGGCATCGTGCCCCCGGCGAAGAACGTGCGGGCCATCCAGTCCCCGTCTGCATCGGCATCGAAGTGCCACGCCGCGGCGTGGTGGCTGAACACGTGGATGAAGCAGGTCCCGCCCGGCCGCAGCCACCCACTGATCCGACGGAGCAGCTCACGATGGTTTCTGACATGCTCGAACATTTCAACCGAGACGACCCGATCGAACGTTGCTGCCGGCTCGAACCGGCCGACATCATCGGTGACAACCGTGAGGTTGGCCAACCCCCGGGCTCGAGCCTCGGCGTCGATGTGGGCCTTTTGGGTTCGGGAGTTCGACACCGCAACGATCGATGAGTTTGGGAATCGCTCCGCCATGTACAGCGACAGCGACCCCCACCCGGACCCCAACTCCAGGATCCGATCACCGTCAACAAGCCCCGCCCGCGAAACCGTCTGGTCCAGGGCCGCCTCCTCGGCGTCGACCAGATCGGTGACATCGGTGGGCCAGTAGCAGCAGGAGTACCGCAGCCGGGGACCGAGGATGGTGGTGAAGAAGGCCGACGGCACCTCGTAGTGCTGCTGGTTGGCATCGACCACATGGGTGGTCACCGGCCCGGCCGCCCGCTCGGCCAGCAAGGCTCGCTTGCGGTGGGCGATGGCCACCGGACCGCCGCGCGTCTCGTGACGAACCTTGGCCCGGAGCCGAATGTCGATGGCGGCCCGCAGGACGCGGTCCGGGATCCGGCCGGCTTCCGCCGCCCCCAGCAGCCACGCCATCACCATCTCTCACTCCCCCGCAACCGCCACCCCTCCCACCTCCGCAATTTGGGCACACGGACGACAAATTTTGTGGCCTCGGTGCCCAAATTTCGGGGAGGTTGGGGGCGAGCGCGTTCCGCCGCCCCCGATAAACGGGCAGTCACGTTCGCAGTCTGGTCAGCCACGTTGCCATTGTGATCAGGCCCGGCGGGGGTTGGCCACATCGGGCGGAGCAGGGTGGTGCACGGTGCGGGCTGTCCTGCTGGTCTCGTACAACAGAACAACCACCCGTGGTGCGCGCCCGATGTGGCCGAAGGTGGCTCAGGCTGCGGCGACCTCTCCCCGACCGTCCCCGGCGGATGGGTTGGTCGTTGGCGGCGGTTGGGCGCCCCAGAGGGACGTAAACGCCGCAGCCTGAGCACGAAGGAGGGCTTCGTAGTCGATGTTGGGTCTGGTGAGACCAAAGGCTTTGCCCCGCATCACGTCAACCACCAGCGGTTTGCCGAGGTGTCCGTGGCAGGTGTGGATGAGGTAGGCCAGCGGATTGGCGGTGCGCTGGGTCAGCGCCCACTTCTTGTCCGCCTTGAGGTACAGCTTGACCACGTGGGGCTCACCGTTGATGGTGATGTGCAGTTCCGGGTTGACCCGAACCCGGAGATCATCGGCGAGCCAGACCGCCCGCCGGGGTGTGTCGACCCATTCGATTGTTTTCCGACCGATGAACCGGCGATAGTTGGTGACCGCAGTTGTGTAGTGGAGCTTCCGGTCCGGATGGGCCAGCTCGATCGCGGTGGTCAGGGCATCGACGCCGGGGCCCTGCCGGAACTGGTGGTAGGCGGCGATCTGCAGCCGGAGCAGTCGCCAGTAGTCGACCGCCGGCGTGTACACGCCTCTGGTTCGTTTGATGGAGCGGAGCTCCGCACGTTTCGCCATGGAGTCCGCGAGCACAAACGGGAAGAACTGGTTCAGCGAGATCGGGCCGTCGGCCAGACGATCCCCCGGTTGGGCGAACACGCTGAGTTGTTCCGGGGTGGGCGCGGCCGGGTTTGCCGGCGTGCTGGTTGGCGGAGCGGTGGTGGGGTCGTCGGCGGTCATGGCGGTCCTCCGGGTTGGTCGGCGGGTGGTGGAGTACTTCCAGTATCCAGACGCCCTGTGACATTTTCCGGGAACCATCCACCACCAGAGGATTGCGGTGGGATATACGCGCCGGTCGAAGCGCCAAACACGGTGCACCCGAGCCGCGGCGACGGCCGATGCCAGCCCGTCGGGCACCCCCTAGGGGATCACGCCTTCGGATTTGAGTTCGTCGACGCGATCCCAGTCGAAGCCGAGGTCGGCCAGAACCAGCTCGGTGTGCTGCCCGTGCTCCGGCGTTGGTTGGCTGACCGTCCATTTCGTCGTCCCGAAGTCGACGGGTGTGGCGACCATGTCCGCCGTCCCACCCTCGGCAACCGGCACCTCCACGAAACAACCGCCGACCCTGGCCTGGTCGTCGTCACGAAGGTCCATCGACGTCTGGACCTTGGCCCACCACACGTCTTCCCGGTCGAAGATCGGCGCCCACTCGTCGCGGGACTTCGTGGCGAACACCGCGTCCATGTTGGCCACCAACTCCGCCGAGTTCTCCATCCGGGCCTCGATGCTGTCGAACCGGTTGTCGTGCTCCCACTCCGGTTTGCCGAGGGCCCGGACCAGGCCCGGCCAGTGCCGGTCCGATTCCATACCGAGCAGCCAGACCCACGAACCGTCACCGCAGCGGTACCCGTTGATCAGCGGGTTCGGCGGGGCCTTGCGCGAATGCGGCTCGGTCTCCTGGTCCAGCCGGGCGGTCACGTTGTGATCCCATCCCAGCATGTACGCCCCGATGCGGAGAAGCGAGGTGGTCACCAGCTGCCCCTCGCCCGTCTGCGATCTGCTGAACAGCGCGGCCGAGATCCCACCGGCGGCGGCAAGCCCGGTCATGTGATCACCCATGCCTCCCCGCGGGTACGGCAGGTCCTCACCATCGGGGGTCAGCGCGGCGGCCAGACCGCCCCGGCTGTAGAAGGCACCAACGTCGTACGCCGCCCGGTTCTTCTCCTCGCCGTCCCGGCCGTAGCCGGTGACATGGCCGTAGATCAGCGCCGGGTAACGCTCGGCGAGCGTGTTGTAATCAAGGCCCGCCCGTTCCAGCCCGGCCTGCCGGTAGTTGGTGAGGAACACATCCGCGGTGGCCAGCAGCCGGTGGACGATCTCCAGACCGGCCTCGGTGGTGATGTCGACCGCCACGCTGCGCTTGCCCCGGTTGTCCAACTCGAACGGCGGGTTGATGCTGCCGGGGTACAGCCACTCGATCGAACGGAAGGGATCACCGGCAAGCGGCTCGACCTTGACCACGTCCGCACCCCAGTCGGCAAGGATGCCACCGCAGCTGGGACCGGCAATCCAGAGTCCAAGCTCAACCACCTTCACACCCTGCATCGGCCCCATCGACAACCCCCGTTTCACTCCACCAACGCCACACGACCAAATGTCGTCATGCCAGAGTAGATCCGGCCCGAAACGCTCAAGAAATTGACCACGAGGCCCGATACAGGTTTGAAGCTGCGTCGGTCCTGTCAAAACCCACCATCGGTTAGATGCTCCGGACTGCGGGGTCCGGGGCTTGGGCAGGCCGGCGCAGCTTCCTCCGCTTTTCCCGGTCCCGCTACGATCGACCGATGGCGACGCTGTCAGTCCTCACCGGCGATATCACCGAGCTGCCCTTCGGGGCCATCGTCAACGCCGCAAACAGCGAGCTGATGGGCGGTGGTGGCGTCGATGGGGCGATCCACCGGGCGGGAGGACCGTCGATCCTGGAGGAGTGCAAGGCGATCGTCGCCGAGCGTGGGCCGTGCCCGCCCGGCCATGCGGTGACCACCGGTGCCGGTGAACTGCCTGCCGGCATGGTGATCCACACCGTCGGACCGATCTGGACGGGGGACAGAGCGGAGGACCACGACCGGACGCTGGGCGACTGCTACCGGAACTCCCTACGGCTTGCCGACGAGCATCGGCTGCGGGACATCGCCTTCCCGAACATCAGTACCGGGGTCTACCGGTTCCCCAAGGCCAGGGCGGCCGGCGTGGCGGTGAACGCCACCATCGACTGGCTGGAGCACAATCCGGGCCACGCCATCGAGACCATCGCCTTCGTCTGCTTCGACGAGGAGAACCACACGCTGTACCGGGCGTTGCTGGGCGCCTGACCGCATCGGTTTCGCCGCAACGGTTGACCGGATCCGGGAAGCCACCGACAAGCCGAGTAATAACCCTGTGGGCACCGTCCGCGTTGCGGTCGGGGCGGTGCCCACAGGGGCGGCGGCATCAGCCCTACTTCTTGGCTGAGCGAGAGCGGGAGAGATGTCGGCGGAAACATCTCTCCCGCAAGGCAATTTTTAGTAAACCCCACCGACCGCTTCAAGCACCATTCGAACATAAATTCAAGAAAATCAGCACCGTCATATATGTAATTACAACCGGCAGCTTGTCGAACGACAGCGAGGCGACCTGGACCGGAAGGTCGTTCGGACCGGTAATCCGGCCATTTCGACGGACCGAATCGACCACATCCGGACACGGCCGGAATCGGCGGACGGCGACACCGGTGGCAGAATGGTCCGGTGATCGACCTACGTTCAGACACCGTTAGCAGACCAAGCGAACCGATGCGGCAGGCCATGGCGGCCGCGGACGTCGGTGACGATGTCTGGGGGGATGACCCGACGGTGACCCGGCTGGAGGGGGCCACCGCTCAACTCCTCGGTAAGGCGGCGGCGGTTTTTGTCCCGTCCGGCACACAGAGCAACCTCTGTGCGCTGATGGCCCACTGTCAGCGGGGTGACGAGTACATCGTCGGCGAGAACGCCCACACCTACAAGTATGAGGCCGGTGGCGGAGCGATCCTGGGCAGCATCCAGCCCCAACCGGTCACCACACTCCCCGACGGGCGGCTTGACCTGGACCACGTCGGCCGGGTGATCAAACCGGCGGACCACCACTTTGCGGACTCCCGGCTGCTGTGCCTGGAGAACACCCATGACGGCAAGGTCCTCCCCCTGGCGTTTCACGACGAGGCCGCCGCGCTGGCCGCCGATCGAGACTTGGCGCTCCACCTCGACGGTGCCAGGTTGTGGAACGCCGCGGTGGCCCTCGGCGCAACCCCGGAGGCGGTCGCCCAACCGTTCGACACCGTTTCCGTCTGCCTGTCGAAAGGACTCGGTGCGCCTGTCGGATCCGTGCTGGTCGGCTCCGAGGCGCTGATCGAACGGGCCAGGAAGTGGCGAAAGATGTTGGGTGGCGGCATGCGGCAATCCGGCGTATTGGCCGCTGCGGGTCTATACGCAATTGAGAACAACATCGATCGACTAGCAGATGATCACACGAATGCAGCCAGGCTCGGAGAGGGTCTGGGCGCCATCCCCGGCATCAGTGTCGAGGCGGTGAACACCAACATGGTTTTCCTCAACATCGAGGACACCTCCGGTGCGCTCACCGAGGCGCTGGCCAAGGAGGACATTCTGTTCCCGGGGAGTGGCGGGCCGACCCGGCTGGTCACCCACCTGGACGTGTCGGCCGCGGACGTCGAGACGACGATCGACGCCGTTGCCGCCCATCTCGGATGAGCGACGATCGGGCCAGCCTGGAAGCGGTCCTCGACGCCGAGTACCGGGAGGTCGATCCGGCCGACAACATCCCCCGAGCGGCGGTCGCGGCGATTTTCCGGCGTACCGACGAGAGCCGCTCGGGGGCCGAATTGCTCTTCATCCAGCGAGCGGCAAAACCGACCGACCCGTGGTCCGGGCAGATGGCCTTCCCCGGCGGGCGGAGCGAACCCTCGGACTCGAGCGCTCAAGCCACTGCGATTCGGGAGACCTCCGAGGAGGTCGGTCTGGACCTGGGCATCGCCAGCTTCATCGGTTCGCTCAGCGAGTTGGACGGCGGGCGGACCACCCGGCGGCGGGTCAACGTCTCCGCTCATGCGTTCTGGCTTGACGGGCCGCGACCAACGCTGACCCCGAATCACGAAGTCGCCGATGTGATCTGGGTGCCGATGACGCTCCTGGAGGACCGGGCCCGCTACATCGACTACCACTACCCGCTGGCCGGCACCGACTTCCCCGGCATCCAGCTGGACCGGGACGATCAGGTCATCTGGGGACTGACCCTGCGACTCCTGAGCGATCTGTTTCGGCGGCTCGACCGACCGTTCATCCCGATCGACTGAGCCCGGACCGCGCGGACCGGCGTCGCCGGATGCGGACGGCGCTCAGCGAGACCGGCCGGTCTTCGGTTTGTTCTTGCGGTTCTTGGGCCGCGGCTTCCCGGAGCGTTTCGACTTGGGTTTCACCGCGCCCTTGCGACCGACCTTGGCCTTTGCTTTTCCTGGACCGCGGCTGTTCGAGGTTTGACCGCTGCGACTCGGCCCGTCAGCGGCCGCTTGTCCGGAACCACGACTGGATCGTTCCTCGGTTGCCTTACCGTTGCGGCTGTCTTTCGCCGTGCCGGCGCGGCCGGAGCGGCGCTTGGACGTCGAGCGGTCGTCAGCATCCCGACGGGTCCGACCGGACCCGGACGTGGACCTGCCGCCGGATCGACCGGTGTCATCGGTACGCGACCGGTCGGCGGGGCGGGACTTGTTCGACCGGCCGGCCTTGGTTGACCGGTCGGCCTTGGTTGACCGATCGGCTTTCGCCGACCCACTACTCGCCCCGTTCCGGTCGGCCCGGGTGTTCCGGTCGGCCTTGACCGTTCCGCCCGCCTTCGACGTCCGGTTGCCCGGGCTGTTCCGGTCGGCCTTGGTTGACCGATCAGGCTTCGACTTGCGCTCGGTGGTGCCATGCCGATCGGCCTTGGCCTTCCCGCCCGCCTTCGAGGTTCGGTCGCCTTTGGCCTTCACGCCCGACTTCGACGTTCGGTCGCCTTTGGCCTTGCGGTCGTCCTTGGATTTCTTCGGTTTGTCGCCGCGTTCGGCCTTGCTGGTTTTGCGACGCTCGTCGATGGGGGCGGGGCGGGAGGACCGGGGCATCCGTTCCGGCAGCGGTTCGAGCTCGGACTCCAGCCCAAGCCTCTTCTGCATCTTCTTGGATTCCTTGACCTGCGGCGGGTCGAGGAACGAGACCACAACACCGTCCGCTCCGGCCCGGGCGGTTCGGCCGGACCGGTGCACGTAGTCCTTGAGGTCGGCCGGCGGGTCGTAGTGAATGACACAGGCCACCCCGTCGACGTGAATGCCGCGGGCGGCAACATCGGTGGCCACCAGGGCGTCAACCTTGCCTTCGGTGAAGACCTGCAAGGCCCGATCCCGCTGGGCCTGGCTGCGGCCACCATGGATGTACCCGGCCTTGACACCCTCCTGCTTGAGTTGTCTGGCCAGCCGGTCGACGCCGTGCCGGGTCCGGACGAAGATCACGGTGGGGCCCGCCTCGGTGATCACATCGGCCGCCAACCAGACGCGATCGGTCTTCTTCACCTTGATGAAACGATGGTCGACCAGCGTCAGATCCGGCTCGATCTCGCCCACCTCATGGACGACCGGATCGTTCTGGTACTTGTCGATCAGGACCTGCACGTCCCGGTCGAGCGTGGCGGAGAACAGCACGGTCTGACGGTCCTCGGCGGTCTGGTCCAGCAGCCGCTGCACGTCCGGCAGGAACCCCATATCGGCCATGCGGTCGGCTTCGTCCACCACCACGATGTCGACGCCGTCAAGCCGACAGGCTTTCTGCTCGATCAGGTCGAGCAGCCGACCGGGACAGGCCACGACCAGGTCGACGCCCTTGCGGAGCGCGCTGATCTGTTTCTGGAGACCGGTGCCGCCGTAGACCGCCAGGACCGACCGGTCCATGGCGTCCGCCAGCGGTTCGAGCTCCCGACAGATCTGCTCGGCCAACTCACGGGTTGGTGAGAGGATGAGCCCCCGGGGCCGTTTCTTGCCGCCGCGCTCCAGGCGGGCCAGCAGTGGCAGGCCGAAGGCCAAGGTCTTGCCGGAGCCGGTTGGGGCCCGGCCCAGGATGTCCCGGCCGAGCACCGCATCCGGGACGGCTTTGACCTGGATCTCGAACGGTTCGGTGATGCGCCGGTTCTCCAGCGATTCAACCAGTTCATTCGGCAGCCCAAGCTCGGCGAATGTTCCCTGCGTCACAACTACTCCACTTTCTGCCCCACACGGTTCGGGAAGAACGGAGCAACCAATCATCCAGGTTACCGGCGGGTACACCAACCCTGCTCCACCGGCCCGGATTCACCGACGGTCACCGGTCACCCCGCCGGGCGCCGCACCGGGTGGCGAGCCCGGGCCTAGAAGAGATCCTCCCGCCGGCAGTTGACGATGATCTCCGGGACGGACGAGAAGTTCGGCATCGACAGCGCCGTGCTCACCAGTTCCGCCAGGTCGTCCGGGTCGATCACCGGCTCCTCCCCGGTGTCGACACCGGCGATCATCTCGGTCTCGACAAAGCTGGGGCAGATGGCCGTTGCCCGGACGCCGTCGTCCCAGCCGTACTGCCGCGTGGCGTGGGTGAGGGCCATCACCGCGTGTTTGCTCATGGCGTAGCCCGGTGAGAACCCACCCTTGACCCGCTTGCCGGACAGCGAGGCGATGTTGATGACCCGACCGTGACCGGACACCCGGAGGTGGGGCAGGGTCAGGTGGGTGAGCAGGGTCGGGGTCTTGACGTTGACCGTCAGCATGTCGTCGAACGCGGCCTCGTCGTAGGTG
>JBCCGJ010000258.1:0-8931 GCA_039029335.1 Actinomycetota bacterium
GACCGCGGTGGCCTGCAACAGGCCGGACATGCTCCTCAGGTCTGCGGCGGAACTCACGTTGGCCGCGAGGTACACCACGCCGCCCAGGTCGTAGGCGTCGACGATCTCCGCCGCCGTCTCATACCCGTGGGCCTCGAGGTTCAGCCGGCGTTCGTCATCCGTTGTCTGGGTGGAGGTGCCCCACACCATCGGCATCAGCAGCTGGCCGACCTTCTGCTCGACGGTCAAGGACGCCAGGATCGACGGGACCGGATCGACGGCAACAACCTCGGTGGTGTTCGGCTCGTCCGCCGGGGTCTCTGCGGTCTCGGACACCTGCTCATCGGCCGGAAGAACGGTCTCCGCCCCGGTCGTACAGGACGTTGCCAGGACGGCAAACACAAGCAGGACCGTGCCCTGCAGAATCGCCGCCCGGCGGGCGAGCGGACGGGGAACGCCGGATCGCCGAACCGACTTCGGCCGAAACCATCTCGATGCAGCTGCCGCCGTTCGGCCGGGACCTCGATCCACCATCTGAGCGTAGGATCTCTTTTGTTGTCCCCATGGGCAGGACGCCCAAAATCTTTGGCCGACGAGACACCCGACACAGGTACTAGCATCGGTCCGCAGTGACCACCACAGACTGGAATCCCATCCTCCGGGGGGAGTTCGAGAAGCCCTACTGGGCCGAACTGCAGCAGTTCGTACATGCGGAGCGGACCGCCCATCACGTCTACCCGCCGCACGAAGAGGTCTTTGCCGCACTCCACCTGACGCCCTATTCCTCGGTAAAGGTCCTGATCCTCGGACAGGACCCCTACCACGGGCCCGGCCAGGCCCACGGCTTGTGTTTTTCGGTGCGGCCCGGGGTCCAGGTGCCGCCGTCGCTGGTCAACATCTACAAAGAGATGGAGACCGATCTTGGCATCCCGCCCGCGGACCATGGCCATCTCACCCACTGGGCGACACAAGGTGTGCTTCTGCTGAACACGACACTCACCGTGCGGGCCAGACAGGCCGCCTCCCATCAGAAGCACGGGTGGGAGACGTTCACCGACGAGGTGATCAAGGCGGTGGCCGCAAAACCGGAGCCGGTCGCCTTTGTCCTCTGGGGTGCCGCCGCCGGACGGAAGAAGGAGCTGATCGACACCGGTCGACACGACATCGTTCAATCGGCCCACCCGTCGCCCCTTTCCGCTCATCGCGGCTTCCTCGGTTCAAAACCCTTCTCTCGGATAAACGCGTTCCTGGCGGACAACGGGCGCCAGCCGATCGACTGGGCCCTCCCACCGGTCCCGGCAGACAGCAACGATTGACATTCCCGGATTCGGTCGGCCCGGCACCGAGGCCGCCGCCGCACCAGCCGATCGGCGGCCATCGACGAATCCAATGCGACGGCGGACCATGGGCTAAGCTCTCGTCCGATTCAACCGGCGGATGAGGGAGACAGCGGTGAAGCGGCGGACATGGTTTGTGGTACTGATCGCGCTGTCCCTCCTGGCGACGGTGACGCCTGCCCAGGCCACTGACCGGGAACCCGGTGAATACGTGCCGTGGCGGCCCTCAGCCCAGAAGGCCACGTGCGCCGGTATCCGGGGCAACGGACAGAATCTGTTCGCCCACTACGGTGTGCTGGCCCGCCACATCGAGGAGTTCGGGATCATCACCTGTGCCGCCGGTGGCAGCTCCGGCAGTATCACCACATTCCTCATGGAGAGCATCTGGACCAACCCCGACGTCCAGAACTGCACCAGCAGCCGGGGCCGGCTGCGTCGCTGCAAGGCGCTCGACCGCAACCATCGCATGGCCTTCATGCTGAAGTCGGTCGTCGGCCTGGTTGACACCGGCATCTTCCAGGACGTCCAGACGGTGCAGCAGCTGGTCGACGAGATCGCTGCGGGCAACATCGTTGACCTGCTCAACGGTGACAACCCACTCGAGGGGGTCGAGGCTCTCCAGCGCATACTGCGGGACCTCGGGCCGCTGATAAACACCGAGCTGATCGAACTGCTGGCCACCTCCCCTGACCCGGTCTTCCACGCCCGGGACATCATCGACGGCCTCCAAAAAGGTCTGCAGTTCGTCGTGGACGACCCGGCGGTGTTCCTGCGCACCTCGGTGGTCGACTTCGATGCGTTCGCCACCCTGCTCGGGGTGTACGGCTCGTTCTACGCCTCGTACGGACCGGCCGATCGGGCAGGGGTCCGGGCCCTGCTGGACACCTGTGTTGACCAGAGCGTCGGCCTGACCTGGGAACAAACCGCGGCGCTGCCCGGTCCGGACGGTGTCGCCTGTGGCGAGGCGTTCGGGGATCTGTTCAACGCCTACCGGGAGGCGGTTGCCGCCGATCCGAACGCGCCGAACCGTGCCGACGATCCGGTCGGCCGATACCTGCCGGTGTTCGGTGTCACCGGGGTGCTCGGTGGTGAGGCGATCACCCTCTGGGAGGAGGCACGGGCGGCGTGGATCGCGGCGGAACCGATCCCCTTCGAGCCGTCCTTCGACGACGTCGGGGTCGGTTACTGGGGTCAACCCCGGGACCTGCAGCGGATCGAGAAACGTCTCGACCAGCGGTTCGACGATCTCGTCGCCGAGCAGTTCGTGTCCCTCGGCCCGGCGACCTGGCGGGAGGTCCTCTCCTCCTCGCCCGCCGAGCCGGGCTTCAGCCCCGCCGTTGCCCTGAGCTCCGGGTATGTCTCCGTCGGCGGCTGGGCCGACCCGCTCCGGGTCATACCGCTTGATGCCCTCGACGCCAGGCGGACCATCACCGTCAACCGCCTCGGCGGCGTCGGCGGTTTCACCGCGGACGTCACAAGACTGCTCAACGCATCCGATGCCGATCTGGAGGCGCTGTACTCCACGACCGACCCGGCAAGCTCGTTCTACATCGGACTCGATCAGGCGGACGGGGTCTGGTGTACCAACTGGGACGGCCAGGACAGCGATCCGAACCGGCTGTTCAACGACGCTTACAACTCGCCGGTGATCGACCGAAACCGGCCACTCCCCCGGCCCCGGTTCGGCTACCCGAACGTCGGCCCGGACTTTGTCATCGGCGGGTGCACCCCCGGCGTCCCTGCGGACACACCACAGGTCGCCCAGGGCAACGCCCGCTGATCAATCGGTCCGGGCGGACGATCAATACATCGAACCACCTGCGGCGGCGTCACCGCCGTTGGCCACGGCCAGGTGCCGCTTTGCGCCTGCCACCGCGGCCTGGGTGTCCGTGGTGGCGGTCACCATTCTGAAGCCCTGTTCCAGCCTGGTCTGCACCAGGTTCGGCACGCTGTGGATCCCCGGGGTGATGCCCGCTCCCTGACAGGCGGTGAGGATGTGCTGCAGCGCGTCCTGGAACTTCTGGTCCGCGTTGTCGGGACCGGGACCGAGGCCGAGGCTGATCCCCAGGTCCGCGGGACCCACGTACAACGCATCGATCCCCTCCACCTTCACGATGTCGTCCAGGTTCTCCAGGGCGGTGACCGTCTCGATCATCGGGATGCAGGCGATCGTGTCGTTTGCCTCCTGGAAATAGTTGCCACCCAGTGCAGGTGCGGCCCTGGCCGGCCCGAAGCTTCGGGACCCGGCCGGCGCGTACCGGCAGGCGGCAACGGCCTGCTCCGCCTCGGCGACGGTGTTGACCATGGGGATGATCACACCCATGACACCGGCGTCCAGCAACTTGCCGATGATGCCCGGTTCGTTCCACGGGGCCCGGGCGATCGGTATCGAGTTGGACCGCTGCATCGCGGCAAGCGCAGGCACAACGTGGCTGTAGTCGATGAGGCCGTGCTGGAGGTCTAAGCAGGTGTAGGCAAAGTCGAGCGAGCCGAGCTGCTCAACCAGAACCGGGTCCGCGGCGCCCAGCCAGAGCCCCAGTGTCGGTTCATCCTTGCCCCAAGCCGTCTTCAGCAGATTCTCTCTCATCGGGCACAACTTAGTAGATGGCCGATGGAGAGCGCGAAGGCTCAGCCGGTGGAACGCTGCCGGAGCCTGGCCAGCGTCGGTCTGGCCCGGGGTATCGGCAGCTTCACCAGCGCTAGGAGGATCGGGTAGATCTCCAGGCGGCCGAGCAGCATGAGGACGATGGCCACCAACCGGCCGAACAGGGGGACGGCCAGGAAGTCGCTGCCGATCTGGCCGAGACCGGGGCCCACGTTCCCGAAGCTGGTGGCTGATGCGGAGAACGCGGTGACCAGATCGGTCCCGGTCAACACGATCAGCAGGCTGCCGCCGCCGAACGCCGCGAGGGACAGGATCAGGTGGCCGACAACCTGGTTTGCGATGTTGTCGTCAAGGACCGTGTTGCCGATCCGGACCGGCCTGACCAGTCGCTTGTGCAGCTGTACCAGCGTGGACCGATGGGCGAAGCTGGCGACGGCCAGGATTCGGATCATCTTCACACCGCCCGCCGTCGATCCGGCCATGGCGCCGAGCGGCATGAGGATCAACAGGATCGCCTTCGCCGCGTCCGTCCAGGTGCCGACGAAGTCAACGCTCGCATAGCCGGTCGTGGACACGACGGAGAGGACCGTGAACAGCGCGTCCCGGAAGCCCTCGTAGTCACGGGCCCCGGAGTCCGCGGTGAAAAACGCAAGGACGGAGGCCGCTGCGACCACCGCGCAGTAGGTCCGGAACTCGACCGATCGGAGCATCGGCCCCGGTTTTCCTCTCAGCAGTTTGTAGATCATCGTGAAGCTCGTGCCCGCCACGAACATTGCGACGATCACGATCCACTCGATCACCTCGGAGTCGAAGTGGGCGATCGAGCCGGTGTACGGAGAGAACCCGCCGGTCGAAACGGTTGTGAACGAGTGGGTGACGGCGCCGTACACATCCATGCCGGCCACCAGGTAGGCGATGGTCACCACAACGGTGAAGCCGAGATACACGCCCCAGAGTCGCCTGGCGGTGGACCGAACCCGGGGGGTCAACCGCTCACCGGTCGGCCCCGGCGCCTCCGCGGCCATCATGCCCATCCCCCAGCTGCCGACGGACGGCAGCACCGCGATGACCAGGGCGATCACCCCCATTCCGCCGATCCACTGGGAGATGGCCCGGAAGAACAGGATCCCGTCCGACGCCGCATAGCGGGTCGGATCGTCCCCGGCTTCCAGGACCGTTGCGCCGGTGGTGGTGAACCCGGAGACCGATTCGAACAGGGCGAGATCAAAGGACGTGAGGGTGCCGGTCAGCAGATACGGCAGCGCACCGACCGCCGAGAGGGTCAACCAGGACGCGGTGACGGTGGCGAACACGTCGAGCAGCGGAATCCGCTTCGGCACCGTCGTCCGCAGCCAAACCAGGAATCCGACGGACAGGGTTCCGATCCCGAGCAGCGCCAGCGGCAGCCAGTCGTCGGTACCGGCCATGAGCAGCTCGACGATCGCCGACAGAACCATGCCCGCTCCGCAGAACGACAGGGTCAGACCGAGCGTGTGCAGCAGAAGGCTCGGATAACCGGCTGGCCGCTCGCTCACGACCGAAAGATCGGCTTGACCGCGGTGAGGGCGTTCGGTCGGCCGAAGACGATCAGGTGGTCACCGGCCCGAAGTTCGGTTCGGCCGCGGGCGATCTGGGCCTCGCCCCCGTCCCGGACAACGGCCCCGATGAGGATGTTCTTCGGCAGCGGTAGATCGGCCACGATGGCGCCGTCGGCTTTGCTTCCCGCACCGATGATCCACTCGTCAACCTCGGAATCGCCCTCGAGGAACGTGGTCACCGCCGCCGTGTCCCCCCGAATCGTTCGCAGCACGGCGTTGGCCGATGCGGTGCGGGGGCTCAGGGCGGCGTCGATCCCGAACCGCCGGACCAGCGGCAGCAGGGCGAGGCGATGGAGGATCGCCACCGTGAACCCGGCGCCCTCAGCGATGGCAAAGGCACAGGCCAACACGTTGGCCGCGTCCTCACCGGTGGCCGCAACAACGGCGTCCACCTCACCGACCGCCTCCTGCAGGAGGAGTTCGGTGTCGGTCACATCTCCCCTGACCACCATCGTGCGCTGGAACATGCCCGACAGCATCGCCGCCCGTTCCGCGTCCCGTTCGATCAGCACCACCTCGACGCCCTCTTCCTCAAGGCGCCTGGCCACCCGCTCCCCGATGGCGCCGCCGCCGAGCACCATGACCCGCCTGGCCCGCTTGACCGCCACCCCGAGTAGGCCGAGCAGTTCCCGCTGGGCGCTCTCCCGACAGAGGACACGGACGTGATCTCCCGGGAGCAGCATCTGGTCACCCCGGGGGATGACGGTGTCCCCACCGCGGGTGATCGCGCCGAACAGGAAGTCCCAGTTCTCGCCGAGCGACTCGCCGATCTCCCCCAGGCTGCGATTGGCCAGTGGTGCATCGTCCGCCACGAAGGCGCCGATGACCAACAGCTCGCCGCCGGCCATCGGGTAGACCTCGTCGGCGCCGGTGGTGTGGACCAGCTCCAGCACCTCGTCCGCCGTTTCGGCGTCCGGATCGACGACGATGTCCGCACCGACGCCCTCAAGGAGCTTCCGGGCCTTCTTGCCCCGCATGGCGTCCGTCTGGACCCGGACGACCGTGGTCTTCACCCCGTGCTGCTTGGCGATCAGCGAGGCGATCAGGTTGACCTCGTCGTTCTGGGTGACCGCCGCGAGGAGGCTGGCCCGGCCGATCCCGGCTTCGATCAGCGCGGCGGGATTCGACCCGCTGCCGTTGATGACCTGCACATCGAGTCCGGAGCCGATGGCCGCCGCCCTGGCGGCGTCGGTTTCCAGTACCACAACGTCGAGGCCCTCGGATCTGAGGCGCTCGGCCAGGTACCACCCGACCTCGCCTGCTCCAACGATTACGACATGCACAGACCCTCAATGATGGCCGGTGTTTCCGCGAATGTGGCGGTACGGGGTGGTTTTCTCGGTGTATCGGCGACCCGGACCGCTTTGCCGATCGCGGCGACCGACTGCGCCAAAACCGCCGAGCGGGTCGGCTCAGGGCTGGGCGGTTGCGCCCCTGATCAGGACACCCGGCGTTTCACCGGTCGGTTCGCCGTCGTCCATGATCTGCACACCGGAGACGTAGGTCTGTCGGTACCCGTCCACCCGCTGCAACAGCCGCTTCCCGCCGGCCGGGAGGTCGAAGTGCATCTCGGGGGCGTGTAGCCGCAGACTCTCCATATCGATGATGTTGATGTCGGCCTTGTAACCGGGAGCCAGCAGACCCCGGTCCAGCAGCCCGACGGTTTCGGCGGTCGACCGGCACTGCTTCTTGATGATCGTCTCCACCGGTATACGACCGTGCGGTCGATCCCGGACCCACCACTGCAAAAGCGTGGACGGAAAACTCACGTCGCAGATGGTGCCGACGTGTGCGCCGCCGTCGGACAGGCCCGGCACCGCTGCGGGGTGCAGCAGCTGCTCCCGGACGACGTCCAGGTTTCCGTCGGCGTAGTTGATGGTCGGCATGTAGAGGAAGTTGCGGCCGTCGTTCTCCAGCAGCAGGTCGTAGGCCAGCTCTGCCGGTGAGAGACCCTGCCGCTCGGCCAGATTCGCAACGTTGTCCTCGGGGTTCGGTTCGTAGTTCGGCGGGTCACCGAGGACGAACATGCGCTCGAACCGATCGATGACCTTCCCGCCGAGCTCGGCTGCGTCACGGTCGACCGAGACCTGGCCGCAGATCGTCGCCTTTGTCTCCGGCTCCCGCATCCTGGCCAGCCGCTCGGCCATCGGCAATTCCTCCAGCTCCCGATACAGCGCGCTGCGCATGAAGGGACTGAGTGTGGCCTGCATGCCGAACAGAAGACCGACGGCCCGTGCCCCGACCTGGGCCCGCATCTGCACACCGGCCCGTGTTGCCTCCTCGAACTGGTCGAGCTGGGTTCGCCACAACGTCGGCCTGCCGAACGCCTGGCCGATCGAGATGGAGATCGGACGGCCGGACTCGGCGGCCATGGCATGGAGAATCGAGAACTCATGATCATGGTCGAGGAAGTCGCTGACGACCTGGAGGACACCCTTGCCCGCCGCGCCGAGTCCCTGGGCGATACCGACCAGCTCGTCCCGTTCGGCCTTGAGGGTCGGGGTGTACTCCCCGAGGCTGGTCCGATGATTGAGGGTCCGGGAGGTGGTGAACCCGAGGGCTCCCGCCTCAACCGCCTCCCTGGCCAGTTCCGCCATCCCGCCGATGTCGGTCGGGGTTGCGGGCTCCTGGGTCGCCCCCCGCTCCCCCATCACGTGGAGGCGGAGCGCACCGTGGGGGACCTGGCTACCGAGGTCGATGTCCCGCCGCTGCTGGTCGAGGTAGTCCAGGTACTCCGGGAAGCTCTCCCACTCCCACGGCAGGCCCTCGTGCAGTGCCGCACCGGGGATGTCCTCAACACCTTCCATCAGCTGGATGAGCCGCTCCCGGTTGTGCGGCATCACCGGGGCGAAGCCGACACCGCAGTTGCCCATGACCACCGTTGTCACGCCGTGCCAGCTGGACGGTGCAAGCTGGGTGTCCCAGGTGGCCTGACCGTCGTAGTGGGTATGGATGTCGACAAATCCCGGGGCGACCATGTGCCCCTCGGCGTCGACCTCGCGGTGACCGGTACCGTCGACGGTGCCCACGGCGGTGATCACGCCGTCGGTGACCGCCACGTCACCGTTGACCGCCGGACTGCCGGTTCCGTCAACCAGGCTGCCGTTCCGGATTACCAGATCGTGGGTGGACATCGGACGGTCTCCTTCGCTCGGCCCTTCCCCGGGGCGCGTCAAAAAACCCTACCTGAGCCTGCTTGGCGGATTCGAATTACCCCGGCCCGCGGCCGCGACCCGTGGTCAGTTGATCGTGCGACGCAGCTTGCGGAGGTGAGCGTCGAAGATCTCGGTCAGCTCCCTGGCCGGGCTGCCGAACGAGTGGATCGGGCTGCGCTCATGGTGGGCGCTGTTGATCAGCACCCGTTGGGGGATGGTCGGTTTCCAGACCGACTGGGTCCCCACCATCTTGTTCA
>JBCCGJ010000259.1:0-8837 GCA_039029335.1 Actinomycetota bacterium
CAAAAATAGGCACCATGCCCCTATCCACCCCTTTTACGATTTGTAAAGGTTCTGCTACGGTGATGCAGTGACTCGGCTTGTAGTTGAAGCAACGCGCCCCCGGCATCGGGACCGGACCCGAACCAGGACCCGGACCCGAACCAGGACCAGGACGAGGCCATGACGGAGACGGCGGCCACCGGCGGCTCGCGGGGTCAGGGGCGGGTCCTGCGGGTTGCGGCCGCCCAGCTCGGTCCGATCGGTCGGGACGAGACCAGACCGGAGGTCGTCAAACGTCTGGTGGAACTGCTGCAACTGGGGGCGGACCGCGGCGCCCAGCTGGTGGTGTTCCCCGAGCTTGCGCTGACCACGTTTTTCCCCCGGTGGTACACCGACGAACCGTCCGGCCATGATCACTTCTATGAGCGCTCGATGCCGGGTCCGGACACTCAACCCCTCTTCGACGCGGCAAAGGCGGCCGGGGTCGGCTTTTCACTCGGCTATGCCGAGCTGACCGAGGACGGCCATCGCTACAACACCACCATCCTGGTCGAGCGGAACGGCGCGCCGGTTGCCAAGTTCCGCAAAGTCCACATCCCCGGCCACGAGGCCGACGAACCCTGGCGGCCGTTCCAGCACCTGGAACGCCGATACTTCGAGGAGTCCGACGAGGGGTTCGGCGTGTGGCGGGCGTTCGACGGGCTGGTCGGCATGGCCATCTGCAACGACCGGCGTTGGCCGGAGACCTACCGGGAGATGGGGCTGCAGGGGGTCGAGATGATCCTCATCGGCTACAACACCCCGATCCACTACGCCCCGGACCCCGGCCAAAACGCACTGCAGGGGTTCCACAACCACCTCTGTATGCAGGCCGGGGCGTACCAGAACGGCACCTGGGTGGTCGGGGTGGCGAAGGGCGGCACGGAGGAGGGGGTCGAGTCCCTGGCCCAGTCGGCGATCATCGCCCCCTCCGGCCAGATCGTGGCGCAGGCGGTCGGCACCGGGGACGAGGTGATCGTCGCGGACTGTGACCTCGACTGGTGCCGCCACTACAAGGAAACGCTGTTCGACTTCGCCCGCTACCGCCGGCCCGAGGTCTACCGAAGAATCACCGCACAGAAGGGTGTGATCGAACCCCATGACGATTGATCAGACAGCCCCACGAACCACCGGAAACGGTTCCGCCGACCGACCGAAAGCGGACGACGCACCGCAGGACGACGGCACCTGCTCGTTTGTGCTGAACGGTACCCCGGTGACCGTCTCCAGCGAGCACCAGAACCTCCTCGGTGCGCTCCGCGACGAGCTCGGGGTCATCTCCCCGAAGGACGGGTGCGCCCCGTCCGGCCAGTGCGGCTGCTGCACCGTGCTGATTAACGGCCGGGCCCGGATCTCCTGCCAGACCAACATGACGAAGTCGGCCGGCGCCGAGATCACCACCCTCGAAGGGTTGGACCCGGAGGAGTCGGCGGCGATGGCAAACGCGTTCGCCGCAAACGGGGCCCTGCAGTGTGGTTTCTGCACGCCGGGGATCGTGATGCGGACCAAGGCGATGATCGACAAGAAGGGTTCGGCGCTCAAGCGTGAGGACGCGGCCAGGACCCTCGGCGCCCATCTCTGCCGCTGCACCGGGTACGTCAAGATCCTGGACGCCATCGAGGATCTGGCGGCCGGTGAGGTCCGGGTGTCCCTCGGCTGCGATACCCGTCCGGACGAGGCCGGTGTCGGGGCTCGGCTCAACAAATACGAGGCGGATCGGCTGAGCGTTGGCGCACGGCCGTTCATCGACGACATGGTCCCGGACGTCACCACGTTCGGGAAGCTGGCCCATGGTGCGTTCCACCTCTCCGAACACGCCAGGGCCGACATCGAAGCCATCGACACCTCGGTCGCCGAGGCGGTACCCGGGGTCATCCGGGTCCTCACCGCAGCGGACGTTCCCGGGGAGTTGCGGTCCGGCCTGATCCACAAGGACTGGCCGATCTTCATCCCGGTCGGCGGCCGGACCAGCTACCTGGGTGACGTCCTGGCGATGGTGGTCGCAGAGGACCGGCGGACGGCCCGCGCCGCGGCGGAACTGATCGAGGTCACCTACCGGCCGAACGCCCCCATCACCGATCCGGTCCTGGCCATCAACGCCGAGGAGGACGCGGTGTGGACGCTGGACGGCAACGTGCTTTCCCGGTCCACCTACCGCCGGGGCGACGCCGCAGGAGCGCTTGCCGATGCGCCCCATGTCGTCCGGGAGACCTTTCAGACCCAGCGGATCGATCATGCGTTCGTTGAGCCGGAGTCCACGCTTGCCGTACCGGTGCCCGCGGGAACCCGGCTACCGCTGACCGCCGGTGAGGGCGACGTGACGGAGTTCCAGCGGTTGATGGTCTACAGCGGCGGTCAGGGCATCTGGGATGACCGCAACGACATCGCCCGCATTCTGGATGTCCCGACCGAGGCCGTGGTGACCGAGCTCGTCTCCAACGGCGGTGCGTTCGGGGGCAAGGAGGACATGTCCAACCAGGGTCAGACGGCGCTTGCGGCCTGGCTGCTCGGTCGCCCGGTGAAGACCACGTTCTCCCGGGAGGAGTCCCTCCTGGTCCACACAAAGCGCCACCCGATCCGGATGGAGTACCAGGCCGGCTGTGACACCGACGGTCGTCTCCTCGGTCTCCAGGTCAAGATGATCGGTGACTCCGGACCGTACGCCTCGGTCGGGATGAAGGTCCTCGAGCGGGCCGCGGGCCACGCCTCCGGGCCGTACGTCGTCCCCAATATCGACGTCGACGCTGTGGCCGCCCGGACCAACAACTCGGTGTGCGGGGCGTTCCGGGGCTTCGGGGCCAACCAGGCCCAGTTCGCCATGGAGGGGGTCCTTGACCGGTTGGCGGAGCAGGTCGGCATCAGCTCCTGGGATATCCGGGAGCGGAACGTCATCGACCCCGGCGACACCTGGGGTCCCGGTCAGGTCATGAACGACGGCTGCCTCGGCGCCCGGGCCTGCCTTGACGCGGTGAAGCCGGCGTTCGACGCAGCGGTGGCGGACGGCAAGGCGGTGGGCCTGGGCCTCGGCCTGAAGAACTCCGGCCTGGGCAACGGGTTCAAGGAGATCGCAAAGGCCGTTGTCCACTTCCGGGACGACGGACCGGCCGGCGAGAACACCGTCGAGGTGCGCCACTGCTGGACCGAGATGGGTCAGGGCATCCACACCGTCGCTCTCCAGGTGGCGGTCGAGGAGTTGGGCGTCAGCCCGGACCGGGTGGAGGTCATCGTCGACAGTACCCGGGAGCTGGGCGCCGGGCAGACAACCGGCAGCCGGGGCACGCTGATGGGTGCCGGCTCGGTCGCCGACGCCTGCCGGGCTGCCGTGGCCGACGGCTGTCGGCCGGGGGTGGACTACGAAGGCGAGTACCGGGTCGACTGGACGAACTCTCTCAGCGAAGGGGTCGAGAACCCGATCATCCACTCCACCTTCGGGTACGCCGCACAGCTGGTGATCATGGACCCCGAAACCGGCACGGTCGAGAAGGTCGTGGCGGCCCACGACGTCGGTCGGGCGGTCAACCCGCTGCTCTGCGAGGGGCAGGTCGAGGGGGCGGTCCACATGGGCCTGGGGTACGCGATGAGCGAGGGGTTCCCCTGCGACGAGGACGGCAGGCCACTGAACAGCACGCTGCGCAGCCTGGACATCATCCGGCCGAAGGACATGCCGGAGGTTGACGTGATGCTGGTGGAGTCACCGGAGCCGGACTCGCCGTACGGGATCAAGGGCGTTGGCGAAATCGGGTTGGTACCGACCGCCGGCGCCGTGGCGAAAGCCATGCATGCCTGGGACGGCCAGTGGCGCAACGAGCTTCCCCTGGTCAACGAGAAGAACCGTGAACGACCGACCGCCGGTGGTTCGGTGGCCGCCGCCATCGCGGCGCTGGAAGAATCGAACCGCGGGTGAGCGCGGTAACCCCGGAGACATCTGCGCCGGACCCGGACCTGCCGGGGGCCACCACCCCCGGGCTGATCTGCGCCCACAACCACTTCTACTCCGCCCTGGCACGGGGCATGCCGGCCCCACCCCGCACGCCGACCGAGTTCGTCGAGATCCTTGAGCTGATCTGGTGGCGGCTCGATTCGGTCCTGGACGACGAGCTGATCCACTGGTCGGCCATGGCCGGTGCGCTCACCGCTCTGGAGAGCGGGTGTACTGCGGTCATCGACCATCACGAATCCCCGAACGCCATCGAAGGGTCGCTGTCGATCATCGCCGACGCCTGCGCCCAGGTCGGCATTCGGGTCAATTGCGCCTACGGCGTCACCGACCGGCACGGCCCGGAGGGGGCGGCCGCAGGGCTGGCCGAGAACGACCGGTTCCTGTCGGCGGGCGGGCGCGGCATGGTCGGCCTCCACGCCTCGTTCACCTGCGAGGACAACACCATCGCCGCGGCGGCCGAGCTGGCGACAAAACATGGCGTCGGCGTCCACGTCCATGTGGCCGAGGGGCCCACGGACACCTGGCAGAAACTGGTCGGTCACACCAGGGATGACTGGTGGCTGGTCCACGGGGTCCACCTGCCGGACGATCACGGCCTGCGGGGGACGCTGGTCCACAATCCCCGTTCGAACATGAACAACGGCGTCGGGTATGCCCAGCCCCGGCGGTTCGTGACGGGGGGCAATCCGGTTGCACTCGGGACCGACGGCATCGGCTCGGACATGCTCGACGAGTTCCGTGTGGCGTTCGTGCGGGCCAGGGAGTACGACGTCACCGTCACCCCGGACGAGATCTGGGACTGGCTGGAGACCGGGCGGGCACTGTTCCCCGAGACCAAAGACGACGTTGTCACCTGGAACTATCCGATCATGGATCCGTGGCGCCTCGCCTACTCCACCCAGGTGTCCCCCCGCTCGGTGGAGATCGACGGCCGAGTCGTGTGGGAAGACGGCGCCCCGACGCTCGTTGACGGTCCGGAGATCCGGGCCAAGGCCGCTGAAGCGGCAACCGAACTGTTCCGAAGACTCCAGTAGCCGCCCGGAACGCAAACGACATCGGCAGCCGGGCCCTCGGCCCGATCGCCACAGCAGGACCAACCGGCCGGAAGGCCGCGGACACAAATCAGGAAGCAGCAGTGACAGAGACAGCAAGCCAACCCGTCGAGGTCGATTCACAACTTGCGGTGTTCGGCCGGTTCGACCCGAACGGACAGCAGGCCTACGAGAACGCGGTGACCCGGTTCCGGGAGAAGAACATCGTCCTGCCGACGTTCGCCCAACTGCGGAACCCGGCCACCATCCCGAGCGAGATCCGGGACGCGCTTGCCGGGGTTGAGAAGGACGCGCCGGACGCCAGGAACCTGTTCCGGGTCCACTGGTACAACGAACATGCGGACGCGAACCCGGGCGCAAACTACCCCGGTTTTGTCGACGTGCCGGACCACATCGAGCTGCCGTCCGAGCTGACCGGGGTTGACGCCCGCATCGTGCTGGCGTTCGGCAACCGCTTCCCGATGATCCGGGCCCACAAGGTCCTCGCCGCGTACTCCACGCTGGTGGCTCGGCTGGTCACCGGTCGCTTCGACCCGACGGCCAACCGGGCGATCTGGCCGTCGACCGGCAACTACGCCAGGGGCGGCATCGCCATCTCCCGGATCATGAACTGCCGCGGCGTTGCGGTGCTCCCGGAGGGGATGAGTCGGGAGCGGTTCGAGTGGCTTGACCGCTGGATCGAACATCCGGACGACGTGATCCGGACGTTCGGGACCGAGAGCAACGTCAAGGAGATCTACGACGAGTGCAACCGTCTAGCCCTTGACCCGGAGAACGTGATCCTGAACCAGTTCAGCGAGTTCTCGAATCATCTGGGCCACTATGCGGTCACCGGGCCATCCCTTGAGAAGGTCTTCGACCATGTCACGGCCGAGCGCTCCGGCAACCTGGCGGCGTTTGTGTCAGCATCCGGTTCGGCGGGAACGCTCGGCGCCGGTGACTACCTCAAGGACAGCAGAGGGGCCAGGATCGTTGCGGTGGAGGCCCTGCAGGTCCCCACGATGCTCTACAACGGGTTCGGCGATCACAACATTCAGGGCATCGGGGACAAACACGTTCCGCTGATCCACAACGTGACAAACACCGATCTGGTCGTGGCCATCAGCGACCGCTCGACCGACACGCTTGACGTGCTGTTCAACACCCCTGCCGGCAAGCGGCTGCTCGGCGACCGGGGGGTCGACCCGGCGTTGACGAACATGCTGGTGGACATGGGGTACTCCTCGATCTGCAACACGTTGGCCGCCATCACCGCGGCGAAGAAGTGGCATCTCGGGGCGGACGACGTGATCGTAACCGTGGCCACGGACGGTTCCGAGCTGTACAACTCGGAACGGGAGAAGGTCATGTCGACCCACTTCAGCGGCGGATTCGACGAGGCGGAGGCGGCCACGGTCTTCGGCGACCACCTGGAGAACGTGGCCACCACCCACGCCCTGGAGATGGGGGACGTCGAGCGGGACCGGGTGTTCAACCTCGGCTACTTCACCTGGGTCGAACAGCAGGGCGTGTCCATCCCGGACTTCGAGCGGCGGCGCGACCAGTCGTGGTGGAACGGCCTCCGCCCACTGATCGACACGTGGGACGGCATGATCGCAGACTTCAACGCGTCGACCGGCGCGTCGCACGGCTGAACCGGGGATGGGCCGGGTCGCTGTGGGACCGATCGCCGTGAGACGGATCGGCAAGGGTGGATCGTCATGGGTCGGTTGACCGGCGAGCAGAACCCGTTCCTCCGGTATCGGGATCGCTTGGACTCCTACCGGGTTGTCCGGGACGGCGCGATGAGCGACGACCGATGGGTCGACCTGGTCGCCGGGTTGGACGGCGCCGTTGCCAAGGTCGACGGCCACGGATTCGTGGTGACACCGCTGGTGCCCGGTCTCGAGCTGGCAGACGCCGCCGAGCTGGACACCGAGTTGTGGATCAAAGCGGAGCCGGGCAACGTCGGCGGTTCCCACAAGGCTCGGCACCTCTTTGGTGTTGCCATCCACCTGCTGATGGCTGAAGCGCTCGGCGCGACCAGGACGGACCGGCTGGCGATTGCAAGCTGCGGCAATGCGGCTCTCGGGGCCGGGGTGATCGCCGCCGCACTCGAGCGCCCGCTCGACGTGTTCGTCCCGACCTGGGCGGATGATGACATCGTTGCTTCCCTCGGCGACCTCGGGGCGGTCGTGACCCGCTGCGAGCGACGGGTAGGCGAAGCCGGGGACCCGGCCTACCTTCGGTTCCGGGAGGCGGTGGGCACCGGCGCCCGGTCGTTCAGCGTGCAGGGAACCGACACCCCGGCCACCATCGACGGCGGCCGCACCATCGGCTGGGAGATCGACGAGCAGCTTCCGGCTGCTTCGTCGGGAAGTGCTGACTCGCTCTATGTCCAGGTCGGCGGCGGTGCGCTTGGCACCGCCATCTCCCTCGGCCTGCCCGCGGCAACGTTGTACCCGGTCCAGACTGAAGGGTGCGCACCGCTTCGCCGGGCCTGGGACCTCCTTGCCCCGGCGTTCGACTTCGACGCCGCGGCGGCCGACCCGGACCGCTACATGTGGCCGTGGGACGACGAGCCGAAGAGCCTGGCCACCGGCATCCTCGACGACGTCACCTACGACTGGCTTCCACTGCTGCAACAGACCAGGCGGACCGGGGGCGAGCCAGTCGTCGTCCCCGAATCGTTCGTCGAGCAGGCGTACCACCTGGCGCACCGACACACGGCAATTCCGGTCTGTGCAACCGGGTCGGCCGGACTGGCCGGGGCCCTCTTCTCACCACCCACCTCTGATCGCACGATCCTGGTGTTCAGCGGCGTCGATCGGGACGGCTGACGTTTCGTCGATTCGGAACCGAGGGTGCCATAGTTGATCGGTGGCCTCCCCCGGACAGAAAAACCGACCCGAGTCCGGTGCCTCGACGTTTGCCTCGTTCGGTATTCCGGCGTTTCGAATCATCTGGTTCGGCACGTTTGTGTACTACCTGTCCATCTTCACCGGCCTGATCGCCAGGGGGGCGCTGGCCAAGGAGCTCGGTGGGACCAACACGGCGCTCGGCGTGGTGACCCTTGCATTCGGCGGGGTGTCGCTGGCCTGCACCCCGGTGGGCGGGGTTCTGGCCGATCGGGTACCGAAGCGCAAGATCCTCCTCGGGTCGACCAGTCTGCTTGCGCTCAGCTCGGCGTGGTTGGGATTCACGGAGCTCTTTGAGGTCACCGAGTTCTGGATGCTGATCGCCGTCTCGGCCATCCAGGCGGTTGCCTTCGCTCTCCTGCTTCCGGCCAGAATGGCGTTCACCGCCGAAATCGTCGGCCCGAAGCTGATCCCGAATGCGGTCGCCCTTGCCCAGGTGTCATTGAACTTCAACCGCGTACTCGGCCCGGCGCTGGCCGGGGTGATGCTCGGCATCGCCTGGCTGAGTTTCCGGGCCATCTACCTGTCCGCCGCGGCCCTGGCGCTGCTGGCCGTTTTCTGCTTCGCCTTCCTCGGCCCCGGCGAGCCGGACCGGAGTCGTCCACCCCGAAACCCGGTGGCCGAGCTGAAGGAGGGGGTGAGCTACGCCTGGTCGAGCGACACGATCCGGCCGGTGGTCATCCTGGCCATCGCGATCACGATGATCGGCTTCCCCTACGTGGCATTCCTCCCCAGCGTCTCCGAGGACTTCTTCGACGCCGGACCGGAGGGATACGCCACCCTTTCCCTGGTCGGGGCCCTTGGCGGTCTCGGCGCCGGGCTGCTGGTGGCCAGGGCCCCGCTGGCCAGCGGCCGG
This sequence comes from Actinomycetota bacterium, assembly GCA_039029335.1. Taxonomy (GTDB): domain Bacteria; phylum Actinomycetota; class Acidimicrobiia; order Acidimicrobiales; family SZUA-35; genus JAHELU01. Next base: position 8,764 of record JBCCGJ010000259.1, read on the forward strand.
ACCATCCAGTTCTGGTCGGCGATCGGCATCGGTGTGAGCCTGCTGTTCCTCGGCTTCTCCCCCAGCTTCTTCTC
>JBCCGJ010000260.1:0-8804 GCA_039029335.1 Actinomycetota bacterium
AAGGCCGGCGTCGTCCAGGAGCTGGTGGAGATAGTCGATGTCGCCGGTCGTTCCGAAGAACAGAAGGAGCCGACCATCGTCGGACAGTCGGTCGCCGACTTCGGCCATGAACCGGGTCAGCGACCGGTATCCCTCATCGGCAACGGCCTGCTCCAGCGTCGAGCGGGGCCGGAGCCAGCGGAACGGGGGATCGTAGATGATGAGGTCAAACCGCCCGTCGACCGGTTCAAACAGGTCCCCGACGACAGACCGCGCTCGATCGGCGAGCCCGTTTCGCACTGCGTTGGCGGTTGCCGCGGCAACGGCGGCCGGGTTGATGTCCACCCCGATGACGTCTGACGCCGTTCGCGCCGCAAGCAGCGCATTGCTGCCGCCGCCGGTGCCCATGTCCAGGACCCGATCGCCCGGCCCTGCCTCGTCGAGAACTGCGGAACCCAGCAGGTCGGATGTTGGTGTCGGGGGAAAGACGTCTTCGAGGATCACGAGATAGAGCCCCAGATAGTTCGTCGTATGGCGACCGAGTTCGGCAAGACCGGCGGCGGCTCGCCGGTGCCACTCCCACAGCATGGCCGCTCGATCCTCGGACATCATGGGGCGGTGGCCGTGGTGCTCCACGCCGATGACGCTGGTCCGTTGCTCGATGCAGCGATCCGGAATACGGGGCCACAGGCGGCGGCCGGACGACCGCGTCCGCACCCTGCAGGCGGGCCGCCTACATTCGGGTGAGCGACCGGTCCTGGTTCATCGCGTCCAACTGCTTCTGGACGGCCTTGGTCCACCGGGGGTGGGTGAGGATCCAGAAATCGCCGGAGCCGATCGCCTCCAGGACCAGTCGCCCCACCTCGTCGGGGTCCATGCCGGTCTCCAGGAAGGCCTGGATCTCCGCCGCCACCTTGCCGGAGGTCTTTCCGTCGGCCCTCGGTTTCTCCTTCCCGGGTCGGTACAAAACGGAGTGACGGCTGATGTCGGTGTTGATCGGGCCGGGGCAGAGGACCGAGGCCGTGACCGGGCTCTTCCGGCCGCGCAGGTCTCGCTCCAGGGTGGCCATCAGACCGACCACTCCGTGTTTCGCCACGTTGTAGGCCCCCATCATCGGGCCGGCGGAGAGGCCGGCCATCGACGAGGTGGTGCTGATGTGCCCCTCCCCCGCCTGCTCGATAAGAGGTAGAAACACGTCGACCCCGTAAATCGGGCCCCACAGGTCGACGTCGATGATCCACTTCCAGTCCGCCAACTTCATCTTGTGAGTCGCCGTTGGTATGCCGACGCCCGCATTGTTGCAGAGCACGTTGACCACCCCGAACCGGTCGATGGTGGTTGCCGCAAGCGCGGCCACCTGATCGTGGTCCGAGACGTCGCACCGGGTGGCGATGACCTCCGTACCGGCCGCGGTCAGCTCGGCGACGGCGGCGTCCATCGCCTCATCGTCAAGGTCGGCGATGACCAGCTTCATGCCCGCTTCGGCAAAGGCCCGTGCGATACCGAGGCCGATGCCGCTCGCTCCGCCGGTGATCACCGCCACCCGGCCGTCCACGTCCTCCATCGGGGCTCCCTTCGTTCGTGTCCGGCAAGGCTCGCCCGCGCCGACGCCGTCGGGCAAATCGCCGGCCCATGCGTCACCGACCAGCGGCGCGGAGGTGGCAGACTGGGCCGATGTCGGATCCGGTATCACTTCGGGGGCGACGGGTCACGCTCCGCCCGGTGATCGAGGCGGACCGGACCGCGCTGGTGGCGATCCGGCGCACCGAGGCGGTGCGCCGGTGGTGGAAGGGCACGGATCTCGACGCCGAGTTCGCCGAGGACCTGGCGGACGAGGAAACGATCCGCCTCGCCGTCGTTGACGAGCGTGACACGGTCATCGGTCTGGTCCAGTTCACCGAGGAGGATGACCCGGAGTACCGGCATGCGTCGATCGACATCTACATCGACCCGGCCGTCCACCGCCAGGGGGTGGCGACGGACGCCCTCACCACCGTGGTCACGCACCTGTTCGACGACCTCGGCCACCACCGGTTGACCATTGACCCGGCCGCAACAAACAGCGCGGCGATCAACTGCTACGCCGGTATCGGCTTCCAACCCGTCGGGGTCATGCGGCAGTATGAACGACAGCCCGATGGCAGCTGGACCGACGGGCTGCTGATGGAACTGCTCCTCGACGACCGCCCCCGGTGACCCCCCGCCCCGTGCGAAATTTGGGCTCGTAGGCCACAAAACTTGGCTGCTAGGAGCCCAAATTTCGCTACGGATAGGGCTGGATAGAGCTAGGGCTCGGGCGGGGGTTGTGGTAGCGGTGTTGGGCCGAGGAGGGCGGCCGTTGCGTCGGCCAGGGTGGTCAGCCGTTCGCGGTAGACCGCCAGGCTCGGCTTGTCGTTCTTGATGCCGAACGGACCGAACAGCAGCAGGTCGACGGCCCGGTTGACGTCAGCGGCGGCGTATCCCCGGCCGAGAAACGCCTCGATCCCGGCCCGCAGTTCCCGATCGGCAGCCTGGCCGACGTCGGGGGCGATCGACAGATGGGCGTCCATGATCTCCGCGCCGTGGGGCATGGACGCCACCAGTTCGAGGGTGTCACCGAAGCGCCGCTGCAGGAATCCGTCGAGCCGGGACGACATGGTGCCCTCCGCCTCCAGCTCCGCCAGGGCCGCCCGGTTCGCGTCGGAGAACGTGCGGCGCAGGACCGAGCGGAACACGTCCTCCCGGTTCTCGAAGAACTGGTAGAGCGCCGGTCTGGAAACCCCGGCTGCGGCGGCGATGGCGGCCATCGATGTCCGGGCATAGCCGTTGCTGGAGAACTGCTGCATGGCGGCGTCCAGGATTGCCGCCACTTTCGCCGCCCGTTTGTCGGCGTGTCCGCCCGGTGAGGCCGGGTCCCGGCCGGTGACCGAGGCCCGACGAGAGGTCGCACCCATACATTCGATCTTGACACATTCGGTCCAGGTATTGACACTTTGACTCGTTTTTGTCAGGGTCTCAGGTATCTGACATTTTGGAGGCAGAGTGTCAGAACGTGAGCAGAATCTGCTCACCGCCCGCAGGCACGTGCGAACCGCACGAAAACGGCACAACCAACGGAAAATCCGCAACAAACCAAATCGGAAGGCACCAGACACGATGACCCGACTCGGCTATCAGATCCCGAACTTCACCTACCCGGACGTCGCAGACGATCAGATCTTCAACAACGTGGTGGCCCAGGCCAAGGAGGCCGAGGCGTCCGGCTTCGACCGGGTGACGGTCATGGATCACTTCTACCAGCTGCCCGGCATCGGAGCCCCCGATGAGCCGATGTTCGAGTGTTACTCGCTGCTGACCGCGCTGGCCCAACACACCGAGACCGTTCGGCTGTCGGCCATGGTCACCGGCAACACCTACCGCAACCCGGCCATGTTGGCCAAGACCATCACCGCACTCGATCACGCGTCGGCCGGCCGGGCGACCCTGGCCATCGGAGCGGGCTGGTTCGAGTTGGAGCACAACTCGCTGGGGTATGAGTTCGGCACCTTCACCGACCGGTTCGAGAAACTGGAGGAGGCGCTGCAGATCATCATCCCGATGCTCCGGGGCGAACGACCGACCCTGGACGGTAAGCACTACCAGGTCAACGAGGCGATCAATTCGCCGGCACCCCTGTCCCGGATCCCGATCATGATCGGCGGCAACGGGGAGAAGAAAACCCTGCGGATGGTGGCCCAGTACGCCGACGAGTCGAACCTGGTCGGGCTGCGGGATCCGGGCGAGATCCCCCAGAAGCTGGAGGCGCTGGCCGGACACTGCGAGCGGCTGGGCCGGGACCGGTCCGAAATCAAGGTGACCCTGCTGGCCGCGGCCAACGTGGCCCCCACCATGGAGGAGGCCGACGAGAACCTGAACGCATTGGCCGCCGCAAAGGGCTGGCCGGACGAGGCCATCGCGATGGCCAAGGGGATGCTGGTCCACGGTGACCCCGACACCGTCGGCGAGGGTCTTGCCGCCCTTATGGTCCCCGGCATCGACGGTCTGGTCATCAGCCACATGCCCGGCGGCCACATTCCCGGCCGGGTCGGCCTGCTCGGCGAAGTTGCGAGCAAGGTCCTCGGCTGATCACAGTAGTGCCCATGGAGTACCAGGAGCTCGCCAACGACCGGCGTAGCGTTCGGGGTTATCGGACCGAACCGGTGTCAAAGGAAGTGATCGACGAGGTGATTGGTGTGGCCCGCCAGGCCCCCTCGTCGATGAACACGCAACCGTGGCACTTCCACGTGGTCAGCGGCGAGCCCCTGGAACGCATCCGGGAGGGCAATACCGAACGAATGATGGCCGGGGCGAAGCCGGACCGGGAGATCTCCAGCCACGGCGGCTACCAGGGACTCCACCGGGAACGGCAAAAGGTGGTGGCCGGGCAGTTGTTCGACGCGATGGGCATCGACTGGGCGGACAAGATCCGTCGCAAGGACTGGGCCATGCGGGGGTTCCGTCAGTTCGACGCCCCGGTGTCGGTCGTCGGCACGATCGACCGTGACCTCGAACACAGCACCGTGGCCTACTTCGACCTCGGTGCCGCGGTGTACGGCATGGTCCTTGCCGCCTGGGACCGTGGGCTCGGGACGGTGATCAACGGCCAGGGCATCAGCCAGTCCTCGGTGGTGCGGGCTCATGCCAACATCCCCGAGGATCAGATCATCGTCATCACCGTTGCCATGGGCTGGCCCGCCGACGACTTCCCGGCCAACGATGTCCAGTCGACCAGGCGCCCGGTTGATGACATCGCCACGTACGTCGGCTTCGACTGACGACCCCTCCCCCAACCCAAGCGAAATTTGGGCTCACCGCCTTCGAATTTTGTGGGCTGGATGCCCAAGTTTCGCTGAGGGTGGGGCGGCGCCGGGCGGGAATCAGTTGGCGGCTTCGGCTCGCTTGCGGGCGACGATGGCGTCGAACTCCTCGAACGACAGCTCGCCTCGCAACAGTGCCGCCAGGGCGCGACCGATGGGGCGCCGGGGCCAGCGGTCCTCGTCGACCAGATGGACCGCACCGTCGATGGCGCCGTCCGCCCGAAAGCGGTAGCTGCGATAGCCGGGCGGTAGCCAGGTCTCGGCCTCGAGGTCGAAGTTGTGTTTGAGGGCCGGGCTGACGAACACCGGACGGTCATCGAAGGTGTAGTCGGTCGGGATGTGGGTGTGGCCGGCGCCGAACCCCCGGATCTCCGGGAGGTCGGCCAACAGCGCCTGCCACTCCGCGGCGTACGCCTCGTCGCTCATGTAGCCCCGCGGAGTCGGTGGATGGTGAAGCCAGACGAAGACATGGTCGGCGGCGGTGGCGGCGCAGGCGTCCCGAACCCAGTGCGCCTGCCGCTCCCCCAGCGCACCGTTCCGGTGCAATCGATCGCCGTAGTCCGGTGGGTCGACCAGCCGCCCGGACTCGTCCGGGACCATCACCCCGGCGTTCGAGTCGACAAAGAGGAAACACCACGGACCGGCCTCGACCACCTGGGAGGTGCCAACACCCGGCCGCCCGACCCCCGCGGTGAACGCCACGTCCTGATCATGGTTGCCGGGACAGACGTTGACCGGCGCGGTGAACCGGGCGAACGCGTCGGCCGCCCTGCGGTACTGGGCGGGTCGGCCGTGGTCGGCGATGTCCCCGGTCACAACGATCAGGTCCGGTTGATGATTCGCTTCCAGGTGTTGCTGGACAGCATCAAAGGCATCGGCGGTGTCATAGGCGTAACCGCCCTCCGGCTCCGCATCGGCCTCCAGGAAGTGGGTGTCGGAAAGCTGGGCGACCGTGATCGCTTCCGAGCTGGTCGGGTCCTGCGTGGTCGCTCCGGTGTCGGTCATGGCTCCGAGTCTTACAGCGGCTCCGACCCCGTGCACTACCGTCTCCTTCATGACCGAGCCGACCCTCCCGACGTTCACCAGGCCGTACTCCTGGTCGGCCATAGACCGTGCCATGGCAGCAGACGGCGGGGCTGTCGTCCGAGGCGGCTTCGCGCCGAGGTGACCTGATCGTCGAGGTCGGCGGAGGCGTCCCAGATGCGACGGGTCAGCTCGAGCTGCTCCGCAACCTGGTTGCGGAGTGCGCTGCAGGAACCGCACCCGTCGCCCGACGGACCGGGTGGATCCTCGCCGTCCGTTGATGGTGCACCTGCGTTGTCCCCGGCCCCTCCGAGCCCATCACCGGACGGAACCGATCCGGTTGTCCGATGTGGTGTCGAGTTTGTGGTCGACCGAGCTGTCGAGCGGGCGTCCGCCTGTACGGATCACAGAACCTGGGAGAGGAGACGACGCACTCGCGTCCATCGGTGCGAATAATTGGGAAATGAACGATCTTGGCGGGATTCGTTACAAATTCGTCCCGGTCGATCACCCGGTCGACTCGCCCACCAGCTCGACAAACGAGATGACGGCTCAGCGGCGGGACATCTCGGCCCGGAGCGCGTCGGCCAGCCGGTGATAGTCATCGATGGTGTTGTACTGCTGGGCCGACACCCGGAGCAGCCGATCCGGCGACGCCGGCCAGGCGAACACCGGAACCTCGACCGACCACGACCGGTGAAGCGCCTCCATCAGCGGGTCGAAGATACTGGCTGACGGTTCGTCCTCCGGAGGCACCGGGAGGGAGGCGATCGACCCGATCATCCGATCCGGCGCCGGGACCTCGACACCCAGGGCATCGGCAACGACTTTGCGGCCGTCCAGCACCAGCCGATGGTTGCTGTCCCGGACAGCGTCCCACCCGCCCGGTCGGTGGTTGCCCATCACCTCAAGGGCCGCCGCAACCGACAGCCGACCGGTCGGATCATCGGTCCCGGTCCAGTCGAACTGGGCGTGGAACCGGCTGCCGCTGCCCGGCCAGCCGTTGTTGTAACCGTGGCTGATGGACGCCGGCATGGCGGTGTCCCGATAGCGCTCGGTCACCCACAGGAACGCAGACCCCTTTGGTGCGCAGAGCCACTTGTGGCAGTTCGCGGTGTAGAACGCCGCGCCGATTTCGGCGACGTCGACGTCGATCATGCCCGGCGCATGGGCCCCGTCGATCAGCACCGGGATGCCTGGATCGACCGCGTTGACCGCGGCGACGATCTCGGTCACCGGGAGCACGATGCCGGTCGCCGAGGTCACGTGATCGATCAGCACCAGGCCGGTTCGTTCAGTGACCACCTCGGCAAGAGCGGACACAGCCTCTTCCGGTCCGGCGATCGGAAACGGGATGTCGGCCACGACAACCGTTGCGCCGACCCGGGCCGCGGTGGCGGTCACCGCATTGGCGCAGGCGTTGTAGGTGTGGGTGGTGACAACAAGCTCGGCCCCGGGGGCAAGGTGCGGTTCGATTGAACGGAGGACGGAGTTCACCCCGTACGTGGCGTTCGGGACAAACACCAGACCGGCGGGGTCCGCGCCGACAAAGCCGGCAAGCGCCTCCCGGGACGTTTCCAACGCAGGCTGGTAGGCGCGGAGCATGAAGGCAACCGGGTTGGCCTCAAGCTCCCGCCGCAGCTCGGCCTGATGATCCAGTACCTCGACGGGGCACGCACCGAAGGAGCCGTGATTGAGATGGGCGACGGACGGGTCGAGCTGCCAGGTGGCCATCGACGCAGCCTAGGGCGCCGGGTGCCCCAGTCTGTGCCGCCGCAAGCGCGACGTAAACGCCGGCGATCTGCCACTTACATCAGGCGCCTTAGGTTGCCGGGGACCGGGATGCTCTGGCGTGGCCGAGCACGGCGACCAGCACGATGAGGGCACCGATGCCACTGGCCGGCGGTGGTGTCTCCTGAAGGATGATCCACGCCAGAACGATCGCGACGGGCGTCTCGGCCGAACCGAGCAGACCGGATTCGGCGGCGGTGATGCGTTTTGTCCCCTCGGTCCAGAGCACCGTGGCCCCGGCGAAGATCACACCGAAGGCCAGGAGCAGGACCGCGTCCCGGGCCGAGACCTCCAGCGGTGCGGTTACGAACCAACCGGCGACGAAGAGCAGCAGTCCACCGGCTGCACCGGCCAGCACGGCGTCGGTGTCCGGGAACGCCCGGATCAGCACCATATACAGTGCGTTCAACCCGACCATCAGCAGGGCAACCGCATCGCCGGTCAGGTTCGGCGACCCCAGACTCCCGGCCACGATGATGATCACGCCGACAAGCGAAGCTGTGGCACTGACGACCGTCCGCCGTCGAACGGGGGCACCCAGCATGAGCCGCTCCAGAACGGCGGCCACAAAAGGGATGGTGGCGTAGATAACCGACACGTTGGCCACCAGCGTGTTCTTGAACGACACGATGAACGTGATCGAGCCGATCGCTCCCACCGTTGCCACCAGCCAACCGTCGCGACCCAGCCGGAACACCGATCGGGCCGGCCGGTGGCGGTTCCGCAGCCACACGTAGGCGCCGATCCCGACCGCCCCCACGATGCCCCGCCAGGTGAGGATCACCCAGCTTCCGGCGTCGATGGCCTTGGTCAACACACCGGAAAAACTGAAGAGCACGGCGGAGGCCAGGACCAGCGTCGTGCCGATCCACTGCGCAGAGGTGGCGGAGGATGTTTTTACTCTGGCCACACGATCGCCTTTACCTGCAACGCCCGGGCGTCTCCCGAATCCATGTGCCGGAGGCATCCGGCATTCGTCGACGGTACGCTGGTTTGTGCCCTTGCAGAAGCACGATCTACGCCCGAGAGATCTGGAATCCGAATGACTGACTGGAGAAGGCAGGACTTTGACCGTCTACTGCCCCCGCTGGCAACGCTTGTGGCCTTTGAGGCCGCCTATCGCCACGGCAGCTTCACCGCGGCCGGCCGTGAGCTCTTCAGCTCACAGGCCACGAT
>JBCCGJ010000261.1:0-8787 GCA_039029335.1 Actinomycetota bacterium
CTGCATGTTTGCGTGGTACTGCCTTGCTTGACTTGTTTGGGGGCCATGATTTGTTTATGTTGAACGGTTGCCCCCACCCCGGGCCCGGCGCCGGCCGGGCACCAGCGATCGGGCTACCGTTCGCAGTCGACGAACGTGTCGGTACCACCGCCCGCCACACAGCGGTCGTTGTCGGCGCCGCCGTCAAGACCGTCGTCACCCGGGCCGCCACGCAGGAAGTCGTTCCCGCCCCGGCCCTTCAGGTCGTCGTTGTCCCGGCCGCCGTTGAGGCCGTCCGCCCCGCTGCCACCGTCCAACATGTCCTCGCCGTTGAGGCCGAGCAGCCAGTCGTTCCCGCGGCCGCCGAACAGCATGTCGTTGCCGTTGCCGGCGGTCAGGCGATCCCGGCCGTCGTTGCCGATCAGCGTGTCGTCGCCGCCGTCGCCCCAGGTCCGGTCGTTGCCCGGTCCACCGATGACCAGGTCGTTGCCGCCGGATCCGGACAGGTTGTCGTTACCCGCGCCACCCCGGATCTCGTCGTCGCCGTTGTTGCCGATGGCCCGGTCGATGTCCCCGAGGCCGATGAGCAAGTCATTGTCGTTCCCGCCGAGCAGGAGGTCCCGACCCGAGCCGCCGATGAGGATGTCGTCCCCGTCGAAGCCCCTGATGGTGTCCCTGCCGCCGAGACCACAGATGATGTCCGGCCCACTTGTGCCGTTCAACCGGTCGTTGCCCGGGGTGCCGATGATCGTGCACTCCAGCAGATCCTCGGTCAGCACAACCGTCTCGTTCTGACTGGACGTGACGGTGACGGTGACGGTGAAGACGCCGGTTCCGGCGTAGGTGTGTGTGCCGAGAATCTCACCGAGGTCGTCGGCTGTCGGCTCGACGAGCGCGCAGTCCGCGTCCGCTTCCGTGCACGTTGCACCGTCGCCCCAGTCGATCGTGACCTCGTGGGTCCTGGCACCGGCGAACTGAATGAGCACGTCGACCGGCTCGCCGGCCGCGGCGATGCCGTCCACGTTGAAACGTTCGATGGTCAACGCCTCGCCGCCGGTGTCGGCGACGGTGAACGTTACCGATGTAGTTCTGTTGTTGCCGACGGTGTCGGTGCCGACCAGGGTGATCGTGTGCTCGCCGAGACCGGGCATGATGTCCCCGACCTCGATCGGATCGCCATCAAGGTCGGCGACGCAGGAGGCAATGCCGGACGCGGAGTCCGCACAGCTGAACTGGGCCAGGATCGGCGTACCGACGTCGTAGGTTTCCCCGTCCACCGGGCTGGCGATGGTGACGATCGGATCGGTGGTGTCGAACAGAATCGTCTCGACCACCTCGACGTCGCCGCTGATGAACCGAACCGTGTGCTGGCCGTCCCCCAGATCCTCCGGGTCCAGGTCAACCGATGCGGTGTTCTGGCCGGTGGTGACGATGTCTCCCCCGTTGAGCTGGTAGTCGATCGGGGCACCGTCGGTTGCGCCGGTCACGGTCACGATCCGGTTGTCGTAGAACGGCGGGTTGACCGGTGCGGATGACCGGGTCACGGTGATCACCGGATCCGGCGGGGGTGGTGGCGGCGTCGGGTCCTCGGCGAACAGCCTGGCCTTGTTGGTGGTCAGGGCGGTGTTGCCGGACCCGTCGACCGCCTGCACCAGGTACTCGATCTCGGTCCCGGTCACCACGAGAGAGCCGCTCCAGGTGTTGCCGCCGGTGTTGACCAGCTCGACCGGGGTCCACTCCGTCCCGATCGCCGCGTCCTGGACCACCAGCGCCAGAACCCGGACGATGTTGTCCGGCAGGTCGTCCTCCACGATGGCATCGATGATCAGCACGCCCGAGTTGACGGTTGAGTCGACCGAGGTGAACGTCGGCCTGATCTGATCCGCACCGTTGCCCGGAGCCCGGTAGTAGACGTCCAGGCCGATCTCCTCGAACAGCCGCTGGGTGCCGGTGCCGTCCTCCTGGACACTGCTGAAGGTGCCGAGCAGGGTGGTCAGCGACTGCCTCGGGCCCTCCGGGGTCTCGAACGAGGAGACGTACAGTGCCGGGTCGGTGTTGATGTCACCGATCTGCGGTTCGACCTCAACACGGGAGTCGTCGACGATCGGCAGCGCAAGATCGGGGTCGGTGTTGCCGATGTCGGTGGTTCGCAGCGACGTGATCAGCGCACCCTGGGCGACCTGAACCGGTTCGCCGTTTTCGTCGACGAAGCTGACGTCGAAGCTGGCCGTCGGCTGAATCGGGGCGAACGGGGTGGCCTGACGGTCGGTCACACCGTCATCGGTCGGCGCAAGTGTTGCGTTGTAGGACACGCCGTCGCCACCGGCCGAGGTGGCCTGGAACGTCGGGTCCGCAGTGATGTTGGACTGCTGGAGTCCGGTCCCGGGAACCGGCACGACCGTCGGCTGCGGCGGCACCGGGGCAGGCTCCGGCACCGCGGCCACGTCCAACCCGTAGAACGGGATGCCGTAGAACGTGGCCTGCTGGAGAACCTTCTCGTCGAACGCTCCGTACTCCGCCTGCTGGGTCCCCAGGTAGGTCTGCTTGGCGTAGAACAGCGCTTCACCGGCACTGACCGAGCCGTCCAACCGCTCAACGTACAGGGTCATGAGCCGCTCGGAGAGTTCAACCCCCTCGGTCTCGCCGTAGCCGTAACCGGTGTTGCCGACCCACGTCGCCCCCTGGCGGGCGTAGACCTGGGCCCAGTCCAGGGCGCGGGGGTCCGACCCGCCGGGGAACAGCGCGTCCGGCACGCTGAGGCCGGAGTGGCAACCCATGGAGTGGAGGCTCCGCCCGCTCAGCAGCCCGATGCGCGACGCCAGATCGACGTCCGCGGTGGTGAACAGGTCGTCCTCGACCCCGGCGGCGTTCTGGTCAGCAGGCAGGGCCCGGTAGTGGTCGTAGTGGGCGTTGATCGAACCCACCTGGGGCGCTGCGCCGGCCTCTGGGAACAGCAGCGCGTCAAGGTCGTCATCGGTCCAGGTTTCGTTGATCAGCGTGTCGTCCACGGACGTGGTGTCCGGCAGTCCGGCCAGTGCGGCGGCCACGGCGGCTGCACCGTCGTCGAGGAAGTCGTAACCGGTGACCGCGGCGGTCGAGGTGTCCAGTTGGCCGTTGAAACCGATAAACGCCAGGACCTGGCCGGCGATCTCGGCCGGTTGCTCGACCAGGCGACCGAGGGCCATGTCGGTCACGTAGAGGATTCGCTCGCCGGACTGGATCGGGTCGAGGTCACCGTATGGCTCGTCGCTCAGGAAGTTGCTGTTGACAAGAGCCCCGAAGTAGCTGTTGGCGTTCGCCCCAAGGAATGTCTGGGCGTAGCTGGACTCGTTTGCGATGGTGGTGTCGTCGGCGAGGCGGGCCATCGGGATGATGTCGTCGTCGCCGACGATCGTCAGGTGGGTGATCTCGGTCAGCGGATCGGCGTTCCGCATGTCGTCGATGACCCGGTTGATCTCCCGGACGACGGCGTTTGCCCTGTCCGGTTCACAGGACGCTGCGTCGAGGGCGTTGTAGGCGGCACGCACGTTGCCATCCCCGTCCACCGGGACGACGGCCGACGTGATACCGAGACCGGGGTTGGTCACGTTCGTGAACTCGACAAGGTCATCGATGGCGTCCAGGGCCACTGCGGCCTCGGTTGCCCCGAACTTCTCGATCATCCGCTCCTCGTTGACCAGGATCAGGGAGTTCACCCCGGCAAGCGCAGCCGGGGACGGCAGCGTCCCGGCGTTCGCCGCGTTCTGGTGGTCCTGGGCGACACAGACCAGCGGGGCAGGCGGATCGACCGTCTTGACATACAGCGCGTACGGGCTGGTGCTGGTTGCGCCGGAGTATCCGCTGACCTGGATGTAGTAGGTGCCGGTCGTCCGAACCGAGGCGATGTCGATCGACTCGTTCTCCAGCTCCCGGTTGTTTGCAACGTCGATGACCGGCAGGTCCTGGAGCGGGATGTCCTGCAGGACGGCTCCGCCGCTGTCGTTGGCCGCAGCCTCAAGCGTCACGTCCGGCGTGTCGGTGGGGTTCAGCTGTCGGAGTGCGGGTTGGTCGGAGACCGGAACCGGCGGCGGGCCGTAGAGCACCAGGTCGAAGTCCGCAGGCAGGTCGCTGAGGGACACCGCCAACCGGGACCCGGCCTGCAGGTCGACCCGGTAGAGGTCAACGTCGTCCGCGGTGGCGATGTGGCTGGCGTAGATGGTGTCGGACACCGCGGTCAGGATGCCGGCGTCTCCGATGTTGTCGTTGGGCTCGAACGCCTGGGAGACACCCAGGCTGTCGAGCGCGGTGGATTGGACACCGACGCCGGCGATCGTGCCCTCGGTGGTCACGGTCGACGTGCCGAGGGACAGTGATGGCGCAACGTCGACCGACAGGCGGTATTTGACGAACTGCTCAACGCCGTTGATCGTCCAGGTCAGCTGGTTGCCCTCGACGGTCGGCTCGCCGACATTGCCAACGTCGTTCACGCTTGACGTAGTGAAGCCGGTGATCTCAAACACGGTGCTGCCCGGGACGTAGGCGGCGTCGAATGGAATCGTGGTCCGCAGGGTCACGGTCCGGTCCAGGCCGAGCCCGCCGAAGATCTCGAAGTCGGTGGCGAACGTGACCGGGCTGGAGGTGGCGTCGAGTTCGAGCGAGCCGAGTTCGATGTCACCCCAGTCGTGAGCTTCGGTGCCCACGATGGCCAGCAGCAGGTCGCCGAAGGTGAGCTCGTCGGCCAGTGCCGGCGGCAGCGAGGTGATCAGCTCGGCCACGGTTGTGGCCCCGTAGGCGGTGAGCTCACCGAGGGTCACGTCCTGCCAGTCGCTGATGTCGGCCAGCTGCGCCGTCCCCCAGTTGACGTCGAAGCCGTCGAGCGTCGGATGGAAGTCCAGGATGTCGCCGAGTCGGATGTTCTGGAACGCCGGGAGCAACCCGTCGATGGTCTGGGCCTGGAAGTTGCTGTCGGTCTCCGGCAGGTCGGCCAACGTCATGCCGGTGAGGTCACCGAAGTCTCGGAGGAAGTCGATCCCTTCCGCGGCCAGTTCGGACCGGAGGTCGGCTTCGTCGGAGAACGTGGCGTCAAGCAGATCCTGCAGCGTGATGAGCGCCAGCGCGGCCTGGCCGAGGTCCTCAAGATCGGTGCTGTTCAGTTCGTTGCCCGCCGGGAGATCAGCCAGGGTCATGTTGTCGAAGGTGAGGAAGTCGGCCAGCGTGTTGACGCCGGTCAGGGTGTCCAGCTGCGCTCGAATGGCGGCCTCGTCAAGACCGTCGACACCGACCAGGTCGCCGAGCGTAACGCCGGTGTCCAGCCCGGCGAGGAGCGCAAGGGTTGCGGTCGGCAGCAGGGCACCGGCGTCCTGGGCGTCGGCAAGGGTGAACGGCCCGCCGCAGTCGATCAGCCTGCAGTCGACGAAGTTGCCGATGGCACCGACCGGAATGGCCCCGACGGGAATCGCCCCGACGGGGTTGGCGGCAAGGTCGATCGCCCCGACCGGGATCGCCCCGACGGGAATGGCGCCAACGGGGATAGCTCCGACGGGGATGGACTCGATCGGGATGGCGCCAACCGGGATCGCCCCAACCGGAATCGCACCGACGGGAATCGCACCAACCGGAATGGCGCCGACTGGAGTACCGGTGACATCGATCGCCCCGACGGGGATCGCGCCGACCGGCGTGGTGCCGACGTCGAACACGTCGATCTCGATGGCTCCGACCGGGATCGCCCCAACCGGAATCGCCCCGACGGGAATCGCACCAACCGGGATGGCACCCACGGGGCTGGCGTTCAGGTCGATCGCGCCGACCGGGATCGCACCAACCGGACTGGCGGCCACGCCCCCGTTTGCAGTGAGATCACCAAGTTGGATAGCGCCGATGGTGATCGCCCCAACGGGGATGGCGCCGACGGGGGTGGTGCCGACATCGATCGCACCGACCGGAATCGCACCAACCGGAATCGCACCGACCGGAATGGCACCGACCGGAATCGCACCGACCGGACTGGCGCCCACGAGGATCGCACCAACCGGGATGGCCCCGACCGGGGTGCCGACGATGTCGATCGCCCCGACCGGAATCGCGCCGACCGGGAGGGACTCGATCGGGATGGCCCCGACCGGGATCGCACCAACCGGGATGGCCCCGACCGGGGTTCCCTGGATGGCCAGGTCGACCAGCGAGTCGGTGTTCGGGTCGGCCTGCGGTGTGGTGGTGCAGTTGTAGCCGGGGCTGATCGCCAGCAGCAGGTCACACCAGTCCTGGCCGCCCTCAAGCGGGATGGCACCCACCGGGGTGGACGCCAGCGCGATGGCCCCGACCGGGATCGCACCGACGGGTGTGGCATTGAGGTCGACCGTGGTGAGGCTGGCGCCGTCAAGGTTCCCGGTGGAGAGCGCTTCGGCCAGGGTCACGTTCTGCAGCGGCAACCCGGCGAACGGGGTGCCGGCCAGCACCGCGTCCCAGCCGCCCTCGACGATTACGTCCGACAGCAGAATCGAATCCAACAGGGATCCCTCTAGGCCGAGGTCGCCGATCGTGGTCTCGTCGAGCAGCTCGCTCGGGTCGGTCGGCGTGGCCGCCCCGTCGACCGACTGCAGCGACGTGCCGACGATGTTGCCCGAGTTCTCGCCGCCGTACCCCTCGATGGCGGTCGGCGGAAGGTCGACAACCGAGATGCCGGTCGCCCCGGCCGGTGCGGTGGCCGCGCCGGCGGTGACCGAGATCACCAGCGTCGGATCATCGACGGGCGGTGGTGTCACCGTCGGCACGGTGGTGGTGAAGTGATACACCGCGCCGGCGTCCTGGCCGTTGAGGTTGTCGTCACGGGTTGCGCCGACGGCGATCTCACCACCGGACACCGTCACCGTTGCGCCGAAGAACACGTCGAACAGGTTGCGATCCGAGTAGTCCAACTCGGAGTCGCGCGTCCAGATGCCGGTATCCGGGTCGCGCTTGACCAGCCACGCCCGGCCGGTTCGCCCATTCAGGCCGGGACCGGTACCGGCGCGCCGCTCCCCGACCACCAGGATGTCGGTGTCGAGATGCACTGAGGAGCCGAACTCGTTCGAGCTGTCGACAAAGCCCGATTTGATCTTCACCGGGATGCCGAACTGGCCGGGCGCGATCTCCTCGTAGAGCCAGACCGCTCCCGAGAACGGCGCAATGTCGGAGTCGAAGTGGCCGACGGCCAGGGTCGTGCCGTCGAAGTCGACCGAAACGCCGAAGAAGACGTCGCTGATCGTGTTGGTGTCCGGATTGGTCAGGATCGGGCCCAGGTTCCAGTTACCGCCGGACACAAACCCCGTGGCCACCTCACCGGGATCGGAGCCGGGGATACCGGTGAAGATGCCGACGGAAAAGCTGTCGCCGTCGATGGCGACGTCAAGCACGTTCCCGGCCCCGGCGTAGGTGAAGGTCTCCTCGAACGCAACCGTCGGGCTCAGCGAGTACAGGTCCCACAGTCGGGACTGGGAGCTGCCGACCAGGAGTTGAGTGTCGTCGGCGTCGAGCGCCGCCACCTGGAACCCGCCGGCGTTGATGCTGGTGTCGAAGACGAACGGGGAGCTTGCGTCCGCCCGTTCGTAGATCTGGACCCGCGTGTCGTCCCGATGGCTGACGATCAGCTGGGTTTCGTTCATCGTCACCCGCTGGCCGAACCCGGCGTCAAAAACCGACGAGGTGACGGTCTGATCCAGGGTGTATCCCGTACCACCGCCGTTCAGCTTCCACACCTGGACGTCGCCGCTTTCTCCGGCCGCCCCCGGGTTGCCGATGACCAGCGTGTCGCCGAAGTTGGCAACCGACGTGCCGTAGTTCTTCTCGAGGAGCCCGTCGGGGTCGATGATCTTGTTGGCAGGCGGGTCCGGCTGATCCAGGTAGAAGTGATAGGCCGCGCCGGCGTCGTTCTGGAAGAGCGAGCCGTCAACGGTGTCGACACCGACGGCCGATGCAAAGGCATAGTTCGCCGGCTCAAGGCCGGTGATCTGCTCACCCGCCAGGGCCACCTTGTGACCGAACTGATCGTTCGCGGCCGGGTCGGCGGCGAACAGCTGCTCGATCTCGGTCCAGGCCCCGGTCTGCTCCTCGAACACGTAGGCCGAGCCGGCCCGTTGGCCGGGCAGCAGGGGGGTGACGTCGGCCGGGGAGCCGACG
Source organism: Actinomycetota bacterium (assembly GCA_039029335.1). GTDB lineage: Bacteria > Actinomycetota > Acidimicrobiia > Acidimicrobiales > SZUA-35 > JAHELU01. The sequence goes on from JBCCGJ010000261.1 coordinate 8,116, forward strand.
ATCAGCCGGTCGGTCCGGCGATCGTGGCCGAGCGACAGACCGAATGCGTCGGAGACACCGGGCGTCCCGGCCTTGAGCTTCACCGGTGTTGCGAACCCACCGGGGGCACCGGGGATCACCCAGACCGCGCCGGAGTCCGCCCCGCCCTCGTCCTCGAGCGCGTGACCGACAAAGAGGTTTGCCGAGGAGATCTCCACCGCGGTACCGAAGAAGCTGTCCCCGGTGGTGTCGACGTCCGGGTTGGTCAGCGTCTCGTCCGGGTTGACGTTCCATGCGCCGCCCGATCGCTTGTAGGTGTAGACGATGCCCGCTTCGGTTCCGGCGGTGTTGTCCCGGGGCAGACCAACTGCGCCGTAGCCGTCGCCGCCGCTGATCGGCGAGATGGCCACCGACACGCCTAGACCGATCGGGGTGGGGGTCGTCAGCGTCGCCACGACGGTTGCGAACCCGTCGAGTGCGTGCCGTATCTGCACGGTGTTGTCGATCCGCGACGCGATGATGGCGTCTCCGTCGCTGATGTCCACGGCGGACACCTCGCCGATGCCGGTGATCTCCCGGATCAGCACCCACGGCGCGCTGGCCGGGCCGGTCTTTTCGTAGAAGCTGACGCTCTTGTTGCCGCCGATGACCAGCAGGTCTCCGTCGACGGCCACCGATCGGCCGAACGCCTCA
>JBCCGJ010000262.1:0-8767 GCA_039029335.1 Actinomycetota bacterium
GCCGAGCGGTCGATCGAGGTGGTGCCCGACATTCTGGCCAATGCCGGCGGTGTGATCGTCTCCTACTTCGAGTGGCTGCAGAACAAGTCGGCTCGGGCGTGGTCGTTCGAGGACGTCGATGACCGGCTGCGGGAGATGATGTGGCAGGCTCACGATCGGGTTGTCGAGTGCCGCCACCAGCTCAACTGCACCCGCCGGGAGGCGGCCTACATCGTTGCGCTCAACCGCATCGCCGACGTCTACGACCGTCGGGGCATCTTCCCCTAACTCGACGGGGCCCAATGCGGGTCGCCTTGCCGCAGAGCTGGGGTTCGTAGCGGAGGCGAGGCGCCTAGTGGTCGTCGTCCCTGTCGTGGTCGACCACCTGGTTCCCGTTGACCCAGACCGATCGGATGGCCTCCGGTCCGGTGTTGCGGACCAGACGTTCGAAGACGAGCTCCCAATTGTCCGGTTCGGCCTCCACGCTCGGAACCACCCGGGCCCGGTCGATGACCACCGCATCGAACGACCGCCCCACCTCCAGCAAGCCGACCGGTAGGCCAAGGAGGTCGGCACCGCCGACGGTGGCCAGCCAGAACGCAGTGGTGATGTCGATCCGGGAGTCGGCGACACCCCGCTCGCCGGGGGGTCTGCCGACATCCACCCCGTCCTCCAACAGCCGGGACGCGGTCACCGCATGGTGGCACTGGGCGAGCACCGCCGGTTCCGGTCCGCCTGCGATGTCGGTTCCCAGGCCGACTCGAAGCCCGGATTCGATCGCCCGCCTGGCCGGAAACACCGCGTTCGAGAAGTAGGCGTTTGACAGCGGACAGTGAGCCACCCCGGCCCCTGCCGAACGCAGCAGCCGCCGGTCGTCATCGGTGAGGTGGGTGGCGTGGGCCAGGACGGAGTGGTCGCCGACCAGGCCGAATCGGTGGAGCTGATCGGCATCGGTCCGGCCGAACCGGTCGAGGACGTAGCCGTGCTCCCAGTCGCTCTCCGAGCAGTGGGTCTGCACCGGGGTGCCGGTGGCCGCGGCAAGTTCGCCGAGTCCTTCGAGCGCCGCGTTCGAACAGGCCGGAATGAACCGGGGCGTGATGATCGGTCGGACCAGTCCGCTGTTGTCGGGTAGGCCCCGGATGGCTTCGACCGACCGGTGGCTGTCGGCCACGGCGGTCGCGGCATCGATGTCCCGGTAGAACTCGGGTGTGCCCTCGGGGTGGTCCATCGCAACCCGCCCCACGAATGCCCGCTGCCCATGGCGGAGGCAGGCTTCTGCGAGCGCGGTGGTCGCCGGTCCGTGGATCGATCCGTAGTAGACCGCCGTTGTGGTCCCCCGCCGCAGCAGGGCCGGCACCAGGTCATCCCAGACCGACGTCGCGAACGCAAGGTCCTGGTAGCGGGCCTCAAGCGGGAACGTGTAGGCGAACAGCCATTGCTCCAGCGGCAGGTCATAGCCGGTCCCGAGCTGGGGCCATTGCGGCGCATGCACGTGTGTGTCGATCAACCCTGGGATGAGCACGTGCCCGGGCGGCAGCGTGTAGTCGGCGAGGTCGTCTTGCGCTGCAGCGGACACGGACCGGATCGTCCCGGAGTCGCCAACGGCGATCAGCACATCCTCAAGGACCTCAAGCCGGTCGTGACCCGGTGTCTGCAAGACGGTGCCCCGAACCAGAAAGCTCACCGTAGGGTGTCGCCCGCCGGCTCCACCGGCTCTACCGGCTTTGCCAACGTGACTGCCCAAGCTTGTAGCCGACCCCTCGAACCGTCGAGATCAAGCTTGCATGCTCTTCCCCCATCTTGGCCCGGAGCCGCCGAACGTGGACGTCCACCGTTCGGGCCCCGCCGAAGGACTCGTACCCCCACACCCGGCTGAGCAGCACCTCCCGGGTGAACACCTGGCCGGGGCTGGAGGCCAGGAAGCGGAGCAGCTCGTACTCCATGAACGTCAGATCAAGCGGACGGTCCTCAAGCACGGCCTGGTAGGTCTCGACGTTGAGGCTGAGCGGCCCGTAGGTCACCAGCTCGGGCCGGATGCCTTTACCGGACTGCCACAGCAGATGCTGCAGGCGGGCCTCCAGCTCCTGGGGGAGGAACGGGGTGATGATGAAGTCGTCGAAGAGGTCGTCCCTCGTCTGGAGTTCGTCGATGCGGCTGCCACTGATCAGCACCAGCGTCGGTTCGAGCGGCGCATCGCGTTTGCGGAGCTCTCGGCAGAATCGCCAGGCGTCGTCGGCCTTCTCGTCAACGACGACCAGGGCGCCGGCCCAACCGGTCGGGGTCTCGTCCTCGCCTTCGACGGTCAGCACCTCGCTGGCCTGGGTGGCGGCAACCCACTTGTAGCCACCGATGTCCAGGAACCGGACGAGTTCGGTGGGTGGCGGGTCCGGGAAAACGGCAAACGCCTCCGCGGGCTGGCTGTGGCCGTGGTCGGTCATCGCACGTTCACCGGTCACTCATTCGCCGCTCACCCGTTCCTCATCCCGCCGATCACCAGGTTGGCAGGTAGCGGTCGAGTTCCCACTGGCTGACGTGTGACTTGTAGCTGCTCCATTCGCTCCGCTTGTTCCGTAGGAACCATTCGAAGATGTGCTCGCCGAGGGCGTTGTGCACCAGCTCGGATCGTTCCATGCGGTCCAGCGCATCGAACAGCGACGTGGGGATGGGTGTGACGCCCAGCTTCTCAACCTCTTCCCGTGACAGGTCGTAGAGGTTTTCGGTTGTCTCCGGCTGCAGCTCATAGTCGCCCTCGATGCCGGCCATGCCGGCGGCGAGGATGACCGAGAGCGCCAGGTACGGGTTGCACGCGGGGTCGGGGGCCCGGTATTCGATCCTGGTCGAGGTGGTCTTATCCGGTTTGGTCAGCGGCACCCGGATCAGGGCCGAGCGGTTGTTCTTGGCCCATGACACCCATACCGGTGCCTCGTACCCCACGACCAGCCGCTTGTAGGAGTTGACCAGCTGGTTGGTGACCGCGGTGATCTCCGGCGCGTGCCGCAGGAGCCCTGCGGTGAACTTCTTGGCGGTTTCGGACAGCGGATCCTCGAGGGCGCCATCGCTCGACCGGTTGTGGAATGCGTTGTCGTCGCCGTGGAACAGGGACATGTGGAGGTGCATCCCTGAGCCCTGCAGGCCCTCAAGCGGTTTTGGCATGAATGAGGCGACGTGACCCTGCTCGAGCGCCAGCTCCCGCACCACCAGTCGGAACGTCATGATCTGGTCCGCCATGGTCATCGCGTCGGTGTAGCGCAGGTCGATCTCGTGCTGGGACGGGGCATCCTCGTGGAACGAGTACTCAACCGGGATACCCATCGACTCCAGGACCGAGATGGTGCGCCGCCGTAGGTCGGAGGCGACGTCGCTGGTTGTCAGGTCGAAATAGGAACCGGAGTCGAGCAGCGTCGGTGTGTGGGACGGTTCACCGTCGGCGAAGTAGAAGAACTCCATTTCGGGGGCGACGAAGAACGAGTAACCGAGCTCCTGGGCCTTGCGCAGGTTGCGGCGGAGGATTTGGCGGGGGTCACCCTCGAACGGGAGCCCGTCCGGGGTGTAGATGTCGCAGAACATGCGGGCCGTCGTGCCACCCTCGGTCCAGGGAAGGAGCTCGAAGGTGGACGGGTCCGGTTTCGCCAAGACGTCCGATTCCTGAATCCGGCTGAACCCGTCGATGGCCGATCCGTCGAAGTGAACGCCCTCCTCGAAGGCGGTTTCCAGCTCGACCGGGGAGATTGCGACGGACTTGAGCTTGCCGAGGACATCGGTGAACCACAGCCTGATCAGCTTGACGTTTCGTTCCTCGACGGCCCGGAGGACGTATTCCTGCTCACGTTCCACCTTTCGATTAGTAACACCTTTCTTGCGGGCTGACACCCTCCGGACGGCCCGGTCCGCTATGGATTCACATTGCGTTAACAATCGATGTATTGCTACCGGCGGTCCCAGCCGGTTAAGTGAAGATCGTATCTACTTCATGAGTCGGGAGAATTTTGTGACTTACCGGGCTGAATACATTTGGATCGACGGGACGGAGCCAACCGCTGAGATCCGTTCCAAGACCAAGATCCTGGCTGACGGCGACAAGCCGGGCACCTGGGGTTTTGACGGATCGAGCACCAATCAGGCCACCGGCGACAACTCTGACGTCGTCCTCGAGCCGGTGTTCGAGTGCCCTGACCCCATCCGCGGCGGCGACAACATCCTGGTCATGTGCGAGACGCAGTTGACCGGTGACCTCTCGCCCCACCCGACCAACACCCGGGCCGCGGCCCGGGAGGCCATGGCCAAGTATGGTGATCAGGAGCCGTGGTTCGGCCTCGAGCAGGAGTACACCATGCTCGCCCCGGACACGAAGTGGCCGTTCGGCTTCCCGCCAAACGGGTTCCCCGGACCGCAGGGGCCGTACTACTGCGGCGTCGGTGCGATGAAGATCGCCGGTCGTGAGATCGTGGAGGAACACACCACGCTGTGCATCGAGGCCGGCCTTGCCATCTCCGGCACAAACGCCGAGGTCATGCCCGGCCAGTGGGAGTTCCAGATCGGTCCGGCGGACACCGTGACCGTCGGTGACCACCTGTGGATGGCCCGGTACCTGCTGTATCGGGTCGGGGAGAAGAATCACGTGGAGATCTCCATCGCCGCGAAGCCCATGAAGGGTGACTGGAACGGCGCCGGTATGCACACCAACTTCTCCACCAAGGCCATGCGGGAGGGCTACGACGCGGTCGAGGCTGCGGCCAAGGCGCTCGGCGAGGACGGCAAGCCGGAGGAGCACCTGGCCGGGTACGGCGTCGGTATCGAGGATCGTCTCACCGGTGACCACGAGACCCAGCGCTTCGACCAGTTCAGCTATGGCGTCTCCGACCGTGGCGCCTCGATCCGCATCCCGTGGCAGGTCGCCCGCGACGGCAAGGGCTACATCGAGGATCGTCGCCCGAACGCCAACGCCGACCCCTACGTCGTTGCCACCCTCATGACCAACACGGTTTGCTCGGCTGCGAGCTGACGCCAAGGTTGGTTTCTGGGTGAATGCACCCGGCCGACTGGAGATCGCCGGTCGGCCGCGGTACCCATTGGTTGTTGAATAGGAGGAGGCGGATCGGCGGGATCCGTCTCCTCCTATGAAGTTTTCGGGCCGTCGTTCCTATCGTCGGCCAGTCCCTCGGCCTCATCCAGCTGGTCTTCCCGGAGCGCATCCAAGGTGATGCCGTGATGGGCCAGCTTTGCGGCGGCGATCTCCGCATCGAGCTCTCGGCTGATCACGTGCACCCCTGGCTCGTACCCGCCCCTGGCCAGCTCGTGGCACCCGACGCCCTGGACGGCGAAGGACAGGTCCATGATCTCGATCGGATGGCCGAGCCCGCCTGCGATGTTGACCAGAGCGCCGTTGGCCAGCACGTCGACGTGTTTGTCGGCGTAGTGGAACCGCTCTATTCCGGCTCGAACGATGCTGAGTTCCTCGGCCGCGGCGGCGAGAGCTTTGACGTCGACCTCCAGGTCGTGGTGGCCGGCGTTGGCCAGGATCGCTCCGTTCTTGAGCAGCGGGATGTGGCGGGCGGTGACCGCCCGCATGCCTCCGGTACAGGTGATGATGAAGTCGGCCTGGGGGAATGCGTCCTCGACGGTGGCCACCACCGCGCCGTCCATGTAGGCCTCGAGCGCCTTGATCGGGTCGACCTCAACAACCACCGGGGTGCCGCCCATGGCCCGCACGTACGTCGCGATCCCCCGGCCGACCCAGCCGTAACCGACAACGGCAACACGCTTGCCTGCCAGCAGCATGTTGGTCAGGTCGAGCATGGCCTGGATCGTTGACTGGCCCGTGCCGTACCGGTTGTCGAACAGGTGCTTGCAGGAGGCGGTGTTGGCCGCCATGGCCGGGAACGGCAACCGGCCCTGGTCGGCAAGGCGTTGGACCCGCTGCACCCCGGTCGTCGTCTGTTCGGTCACCCCGGCCAGTTTGGCGAAAAGCTCCGGCCGATGGGTGGCCATACGAAGGGTCAGTTCGGCCCCGTCGTCGATGATCAGCTCCGGTCCGGTGTCGGCCACGGCCAGCAGATGTTTCTCCCATGCCGGGTAGCCGCTCTCCCGGGTCGAGTGAACCTCGATGCCTCGATCGACGAGGGCGGCGGCCACGTCGTCCCTGGTGGAGAACGGGTTGCTCCCGGCGGCGACCACGTAGGCCCCCGCGTCGGCCAGGACCGTCGCCAGGAGTGCGGTCTTGGCCTCCAGGTGGACAACTACGGCGATCCGGCGGCCCTCGATGGCGCCGTCGGACAGCCGTTGCCGAAGGTACCCGTCGACGACCGGCGAGTGCTGCCTGGCCCACTCGATTGCCTGATGCCCGGTTGGTGCAAGGTCGATGTCGGCGATCTGGGAGCGGTCGGCCACCTCGGTCACTGGTCTCTCCTCGTGGTCAGGGGTACGTAGCCGGGGACCTGATGATGTGGTGTGTCCAGGTAGATCTTGGCCTCGGGCATGCCACCGAACCGGCCGTGGCTCCAGCGGACCTCGACGTGGCCGTCGACCGAGTTCATCTCGCCGCTGCCGACCGTTCGGATCTCGGCTCGCCACCGGACCAGCGGCTGGCCCACCGCATCTCCCCAGGTGTCGAACGCCTTCAGCTCGTACTGCTGGCGGAAGTCCCACGGGGTCGCGACCCGGTAGTGCAGCGGCCCGCCGCTCGATGATCGGCCAAGCACGAAGTAGGGCGACGGGGCGAAGCGGAGGAGCCGCCAGAGCATCTCGTCGGGATCCCGCTCCAGGTTCTCCTTCCAGATCGCCGCTGACCGGTTGGACACGTCGACCGCCAGCCAGCGGTAGGCGTCGCTCGCCTCGTCGCACGGCCACGATCGCCCGAACGGTTTAAACGCCTGCTTGGCCACCTTGCGATCGGCCGGGGTGAGCGCATCGGCCCGGTCGGGGAGATCGATCCCCGCTCCGAACGCCGATCTGCAGTGCCGCCACAGGTCCTGATAGGCGTCCGGCGAGGTGGCCTCGAACCAGTCGACCGGTCCGGTGCCCCGCCGATCGGCCAGGGTTCGTTCGAACAGGTGGGCGGGGCTTGCATTCATCAGGATGTCCGAGCCGTACTTGCAGCTGATCAGGTAGACGTGGTCGATCCGCAGATCGGCGGGGATCTGCTCGTAGGCCGGTGGCCGATGGGGACCCTTCCACTCGACCCACCACGGTGCCCGGCCCCGCAGGCCCTCCTCGGAGTAGGCGAAACGCTGGCCGTTGGCCCACGCGGTCTCGAACTCCTCCCGGTATCGGCCGGATGATCGGGCGTCGGTGAGCCGGTCGAAGTGGTCGTCGGTGACGTTGGTGACCAATCGGGGCCGAACGCCGAGGGCGTGGTCCAACTCCCGGTAGCCGAGCATGGCCAGACCGGTGCAGATCTCGGTCACCTCGGTTCTCAGGTCGGCCACGGTGGTTTTTTACCCCAGATCCCGGCCGGTCCGGGCCACGGTCGTGGATTGGAGCGGGTTTTCACCCGATTTTCTTCTCACAACGCTGTGCTCCTCTTTACAAACCCCTAACACGGCGGCCCGACGATGTAGTCATCCCAAACGACATTCCAAACCACAGGAGAAGGAAACAAACAAAATGGCTACCCAGAACATGAAGCGATTCGGAATCCCCGCAGCGCTGGTCGTCGGCGGCGTCACCGCCGGATCGCTGTTCGCCCCGATCGGCTTCGCCGCCGCCCAGGATGCGGACACCGACACCGAACCGGACGCAAGTGTCGAGTCCGACGCCACCGAATCCGGCGAGGACGGTGAGCGCGAGGGCCGCCGCAACGGTCGCCGGGCGGCCAAGGCCGAGGTGCTGAGCGAGGCGCTCGGACTCACGACCGAGGAGATCCGGGACGGGTTCGCCGACGGAAACACGATCGCCGACCTGGCCGAGGCCCAGGGCATTCCGGCTGACGATGTGGAGGCGGCGCTGGTCGCTGCGGCGAACGAGCGTATCGATGCCGCAGTGGAGAGCGGTCGGCTCGACGAGGACGAGGCAGCTGAGAAGCGGGCCGCCGTCGAAGAGCGGATCGACGAGCTCATGACCACCGATCCGAGCGAGTTCAAGCGGCACGGCAAGGGCCACCGCCGAGCCCACGCTCGAGGCATCGCCGGCGAAGTCGTACAGGAGACCCTCGGGCTGACCGGCGAGGAGATCCGAGCCGGCCTCCAGGAAGGCAAGACCCTCTCCGACCTCGCTGTCGAGCAGGGTGTGTCCGCCGATGATCTGGCCGCAGCCATGATCGCTGCCGCCGAGGAGCGGATCGACGCAGCCGTCGAGGAAGGCAAGGTCGACGCCGACCGGGCCGCCGAGAAGCTTGCCGATCTCGAGGAGCGGATCGACGACATCCTCAACGGTGAGCTGCCCGAGCGGGACGGCCACGGCCGCCGCGGCGGCTTCCGGGGTGATCGCGGTCTGCGGGGTGAGGCCCCCGCCGACGCTCCGTCCGACGATGTTGAGGACGCCGGGCTCAGCGCCTGATCTGATCATCTGATCACTTCAGTTTCTCCCCTCCAATCCAACAAGGCGTTGCGGCCCCGGGTGCCCCCTCCACCCCGGGCCGCACCGCGTCTCGACCTCCGAGCCCGCCGCCTGACGGCCCCCAGCCCGCGTCGGAGCGACAGTTTTTGGCTCGGTCGCCCGTCACGCCGACCCATTACTCCAGGTCCGCCTTGGAGCGACTGTCTGTTGGCCGGTTCCTGGTCGTGGCGGACGTGCCACTTCGCTGCGGTCCGCGTCGGAGCGACAGTCTGTGTGGCCGCTTCCTGGTTACGGC
>JBCCGJ010000263.1:0-8759 GCA_039029335.1 Actinomycetota bacterium
AGCGGCTGGGAATGCGACGGATCGTCCTCTCCGAGGAAGACATCGAGCGGGTCGAGCAGCTCGCCGCCTTCGCGGCGATCCGACCCCACGTCCAGGATGCCCTCGCTGCCCTGCCGGCCGTCCAGGCGGATGCGTTGCTGCTCCGGATCGGCGAGGGGCTTCCGTACCGGGAGGTGGCCCGCAGACTTGGTTGCTCCGAGGGTGCAGCCAGGGTCCGGGTCTCCCGGGGCCTCCAGGCGCTGGGCGACCGGCTCCCCGACCAATGGGAAGGAACGCCATGATGCCGTTCGAGCGTGGAGCAGAGCGATGACGCGGGATCCGGACTTCCTGGGGGAACTGGGCCGCCAGCTGGCGGATCGGGAGAAGAACATCGAAGCCGGACGGCACCGGCGGCGCAGGATCGGAGCGACGTCGCTTGGTGTGCTCGGCTGCCTCGTCCTGATCGTCGGCGGGTTCGCGTTGCTCACCCGGGGGCCTGATGATGTCACGGTGGCCGCCGATGGTGACCCGACCGGCTCGACCTCACCGGCCGCCGACGGCGATCGGGCGGAGAACAACGCCGACCCCGACCCCGACCCCGACTTCGAGCTCGACGATGGTGGCACCGGCGTACCGCCCGGCGATCGACTGGACCCGTGGGACGCCGCAGCGTCCGTCATCGGCGGGGAGGCCAGACCCGGCCTGTTCTGGACCGGCGATGAGCTCCTGGTGATCAGAACCGAGAACGGCGGAAACGACGTGGTTGGTGAGCGTTGGGACCCAGACACCAACACGGTGACCACGATGGCGGACAGCGACCTCAGCTGGCGGGTAGGGGCGGCCATGGCCTGGACCGGCGATGAGCTCCTGATCGTCGGGGGAAGCAGCGGCCCGGCCCTCAACCGAATCGGCGCTGCGTACCGCCCGGCCGACGACCGCTGGCGCCCGATCGCCGACCCGCCGGGAGACATCGACGGCTGGGAGCGTACCGTCGGTGGCGAAGCGGTCTGGACCGGCAATGAGCTGTTCCTTTGGCGCTCCGGTCTGGCGTACGACCCGGCCACCGACCGCTGGCGGCAGACCGAGCCTGCGCCGCTGTCGACCAGGAGTCAGCCGACGGTTGTCTGGACGGGACGCGACCTGATCGTCTGGGGCGGTTGCCACCTGACCGGAGCCCAGTGTGACGAGCTCAACGATGGTCTGTTGGCCGATGGTGCCCGGTATGACTCGGCGAACGATCGCTGGACGGCGCTCCCGCCGGGCCCGCTCGCTCCGGCGGTTCACACCGTCGGCGTCTGGACCGGCGGGGAGGTGGTCATCATCATCACCGACCCCGGCGGGCAGGCGGTAGGCGAGCGCGCGGCGGCATTCGATCCGAGCACCGGGACGTGGCGTTCCCTGCCCTCGCCCGAGCTATCGGCTCGGCGTCACACCGCCGCGGTCTGGTACGGGGGACAGGTGGTCGTATACGGCGGTGCGGATCCTGCGGATTATGGGCCGCTCAACGACGGGATTCGTTACAACCCGGCGGACGGCACAACCACCGCCCTCGCCGACGCCCCCGGACCCGGCCGATCCCTCCACTCGATGGCGGTCGCCGGTGACGTGGTCTACATCTCGGCCGCCCGTTCGGCGTCGCCACCGTTGATCCTGTCCGAGGTTGTCTGTCCGGTGACGCGTCCGCCGGTCGTCCCGTTCGTGCCGCGGGCGGACTGGCCGGCGGTTCCCACCGGTGACCAGTACGCCTGGTACGGCACCGACGAACTGTGGACGGTCGTCGATCGCGAGGGCCACCGGCCCCGGAAGAACGTCTGGTGGAGCGCGCGGTTCCCCGGCGGGACCGAGGAGAGCACACCGCCGCTCGAGGTCCGATTCGATCGCCTCGACAGGGAGGCCGAGCCGATCGTCTTTGCCTCGCCAGGGACCAATGCGTTCACCGAAGCGGACGGTTGGTTCATGATCAACGGCCTTGAACCGGATCTCCCCGGCTGCTGGCAGGCGACCGCCGACTACAAGAGTGCGTCGCTCTCCTATGTGTTCGAGATCGTCGACGGTGGGTCCGGCTAGCGAACAGCCGCTCGGCTCAAGGGGTGACCGGCTTGCCCAGGAAATCGTCGTTGATGCTGATCCGGACCCGTTCGTCGCCGAACGTCTCACCCTGCCGGTCGAACTCGGCCAGCTTGTCCCGGTAGTACCGATCCCGGAAGTCGCCCTTCGACGCGGCGTTGTACGTCAGGTAGAACACCCGCCTGGCCTGATCGGTGGTGTTTGTCCCCGACCGGTGCGGCGCATAGGAGTCGAAGAAGACAACGTCTCCCGGGTGTGCCTCGAGCGGCCGCCACAACAGACGGTCGACGACCGCATCGGTGAGCCGGCCCCGGCCGTTGGTCTCCAACAGCCCCTCGGTGTGGCCGGGGGCGAACCAGAGGCAGCCGCTGGCCTCGGTCGCCGGGTCGACGGGGATCATCACCGAAATGTGATGGTCGACGAAGCGGTAGGCCGAGGCATCCTGATGTGGCGCGAACCCACCGCCGTCGGGGTGTTTGTAGTTCACCTTCTCCTTGAACAGAACCGGCGGTTCACCGAACAGCTGCGCCAGGACGTCGGCGATCGTTCCGCCCCGTAGGAACGCCCCGAGTTCCCCATGGTCGTCGGCGAAGTGCTCGCTGCGGGCGATGGCCGGGCCGTGCTCGGTCTGTTCGTGATGGTGGATGCCCGGTCCGTCGCCAGATTCCGACCAGGCGTTCACCTCGTCGAGCCACCGGACCAGGTCACCGACGGTTGTGGGATCGAGCGCGCCGACCAGATTGAGCCAACCGTGGTCATGCCACGCATCGAGCTGGTCCGGGGTCAACTGCATTGTTGAGGGCCACCGTAGTACACCCGTCCGGCGCGCTCCGGCGGGCCCGTTGCGCCCTCCGGGCGGCGTATTCGGCTTCCGGTCCAGTGCTTGCGACGGGACTTCTCGGGTAAACGAGGCGGCTGCGATATCCGGCGCTAGCTTCAATTTTATGAGGGCACTGCTATCGGTCTACGACAAAAAGGGCGTTGTCGAGTTTGCGCAGAAGCTGCATGAACTGGACATTGACCTGGTGTCCTCCGGCGGTACTGCGGCCGCCATAGCGGAGGCGGGGGTCCCCGTCACCGACGTTGCCGAGATCACCGGTTTCCCGGCCATGCTCGGTCATCGGGTGGTCACGCTGCACCCCCGGATCCACGGCGGCATCCTGGCCGACCGACGGGACGTGTCCCACCTCCGTGACCTGGAGGCCCACAACCTGGACCTGATCGACATCGTCGTCGGCAACCTCTACCCGTTCTCCAAGGACCCCTCGATCGATCTGATCGACATCGGCGGCCCGACGCTGCTGCGGGCGGCGGCCAAAAACCACGAGTATGTGACCGTCCTTGTCGACCCTGCGGACTACGAGCCGGTGCTCGAGGAGTTGGCCAAGGCCGGTACAACCTCTCCGGGGCTGCGGTTTCGTCTGGCCAAGAAGGCGTTCGCCCACACCGCCTCCTATGACGCCGCCATCGCCACCTGGTTCAATGACACAACGGTCACCCGGACCTCACCAATGCCCGACACGCTGCATCTGTCCCTAGAGCGGGCGGAGGATCTCCGCTACGGGGAGAACCCCCACCAGGACGGGGCCCGCTATCGGGTGGCGGGTAAACAGAGCTGGTGGGACGCGGTGGTCCAGCACAGCGGCCTGGGGCTCAGCTACCTCAACATCTTCGACGCCGATGCCGCCTGGTCTCTTGTCCACGATCTCGGCAACATGCCCGGCGCCGACAAGCAGGCGGCCTGCGCCATCATCAAACACGCCAACCCCTGCGGGGCGGCCGTGGCCGACGACCTGGCAACCGCCTACCGGAACGCGTTTGCCTGTGACGAGCGTTCGGCCTTCGGCGGCATCGTGGCCTGCAACCGCATCGTCGACCTCGCAACGGTTGAAGCCATGGAGCAGGCCGCCCAGGCGGACCTCATCATCGCCCCCGGGTATGAGTTCGGCGCAATCGACCGGCTGAAGGCCAAGCGGAAGAACACCCGCATCCTGACCGCACCGCTTCCCGAGGCCGGCGGCCCGTCGGTACGCCAGCTGAGCGACGGCTACCTCGTCCAGTCGGCGTACAGCTTCGACGCCCAGCCCGACTCGTGGGAGGTGGTCACCGACCGCCAACCGACCACTGCGGAACGGCGGGATGCCCTGCTGGCGTGGCGGGTGTGTGGGCACGTCACCTCGAATTCCATCGTCCTGGCGAAAGACGGTGTGGCCTGGGGTATCGGTGCCGGCCAGCAGAACCGGGTGGAATCCAGCGAGATCGCGGCCCAAAAGGCCGACGGTCGGGCCAAGGGCGGCGCCTGTGCCTCCGACGCGTTCTTTCCGTTCCCGGACGGGATCGAGACCGCGGCGCTGGCCGGGGTTGCCGTGGTGATTCAGCCCGGTGGTTCGGTCAACGACCAGGCGGTAATTGAGGCAGCCGATCGGCACAGCCTGGCTATGATCTTCACCGGCGAGCGGCAGTTCCGCCACTGACCGAGACCGGCTCACCCAACAGAGCTCACCAGAACGAAGAGGTTAACGATGGCAGCTGAGTTGTTGGCGGGTGCGCCCGTCGCTGAAGCGGTGCTGGCCCAGGTGGAGTCCCGGGTCGTCGAGATGAGGGCTGCTGGTGTCACCCCCGGTCTCGGCACGATCCTGGTCGGCGACGACGGCGCGTCCGCGGGGTACGTCGCCCGTAAACACGAGACGTGTGAGAAGGTCGGTCTTGCGTCTTTCAATATCGAGATTGCAGCCGACGAGGGCCAGGACCGGCTCCTGGCCGCCGTTGACGAGTTCAACAACAACCCGGAGGTGGACGGTTACCTGATCCAGCATCCGGTTCCCGAGGGGTTCGACTTCAACGAGGCGCTCACCAGGATGGATCCGGCCAAGGACGCCGACGGCCTCCACCCCACCAGCCTCGGCCGCCTGGTCCTGCAGGAGGACGGCCCGGTGCCGTGCACCCCCGCGGGAATCCAGGCGATGTTCGCCCACTACGGGATCGAGAGCACCGGCAAGAACGTGGTGGTGGTCGGCCGCGGTCCCACCCTCGGCCGACCGATGGCACTGATGATGTCAAACCGCGGCGCCAGCGCGGACGCCGCCGTCACCGTCGTCCACTCCAGGGTGGCAAACCTGGCGGACTACACCCGACAGGCCGACATCCTGATCGGTGCGGTCGGTGTGCCGAACTTCATCCAGCCCGACATGGTGAAACCAGGCGCGGTCGTCGTCAGCGGCGGCATCACCTGGGAAGGCAAGAAGCTGCTGCCCGACGTTGCCGAGAGTGTCGGCGAGGTTGCGTCGTGGATCACCCCGCGGCTGGGCGGGGTCGGCCCGACCACCGTCGCCATGCTGCTCCGCAACACCGTTGGTGCTGCGGAACGCCGCATGCCCTGAAGGGACCCGGTCGCCCGCCGGATCACCGGTGAGGTGTGCACATGACCGCCCGGATCCGGCTTCGGCGGTCAACGGCTCCCGATCCCCGGTTCGTCTACCGCCTGAACGGGTTCATGCAGGGCGTCTCCTTCGGCGCGTTCGGGTTGGCCGCGGTGGTCTGGTGGGTGGTGGACCTTGAGCTGTCGCCACTGCGACTGATCGTCCTCGGCACGGTGATGGAGGGCATGGTCCTCCTCTCGGAGTCCCCGACCGGGGTGGTCGCCGATGTGTTCAGCCGCAAGTGGTCGATCGTCGCCTCCTGGGTGATCATGGGCATCAGCCAGCTGCTCACCCCTGTCTCCGACCTGCTTCCGGTGATCCTCATCTGGCAGACGCTGTGGGGGTTCGGGTACACGTTCCAGTCCGGAGCGGACACCGCATGGGTCACCGACGAGATCGGTGAGGAGGACGACTCGCTGGTCATGAGCAAGGCGGTGGCCACCGCGGTCGGTGTCATCGTCGGCATTGTCGGGGTGATGATCGTGAGCCGCTGGTCGTTGACCGGAACGATCAGCGCCTCCGGGTTGGTGGCGCTTTGTTTTGCCGTCTGGCTTGCGATGCGGATGCCCGAGACCAACTTCACGCCGGTCGACCGGGTGGACCGGTCGACGTCGTCCGCCATGGTCGACACCTGGCGTCGAGGCTTCACCCTCGTTCGCAAGGTCCGGGTGACCCGGATTCTCATCGTTGCCACGGTGATGGTTTCCATGGTGAACGAGCTGGTGGATCGGCTCGATTTCGTCCGCATGCGCGACGTCGGGTTTCCCGACCTGAACGGCGCCGATTCGGCAACGCTGTTCGGGGCGGTCTGGATCGGCATGACCCTGCTCGGGCTGCCGATCATGATCTTCTTCTCGCGGACCGCGGAGCAGAGCGACCGTCGGTCCGCCCGATTGGTCGTCGGTCTGCTCGGCCTGTCCGCCATCGGTGTCGCATTGATGGCGACCAACGTCTTTGTCCTTGCGCTGCTCGGTTGGGTCCTGCGGGATGTCTTCCGGGAGCTCGTCGAGCCGGTGGGGGAGGCGTGGTTCAACCGCTATGCCGAGTCCGACATCCGAGCGACCGTGATCTCGTTCCGGACCCAGTCGATGGCCCTCGGTGAGATCTTCGGTGGTCTCTGCTTCGGTCTGGTTGCCGAACTGCTCTCCGTCAGGCTGGCGTTTGTCGCGGGCGCCGGTCTCCTGGCCCTCGCCGTTCTGCAGGTGTCGCGCCTTCTCCGAGTTGAAACAGTGACGTAAAAAACTCCCGTTCACCCCCTGTATTGACAACGGGTTGCATCTAGACTGATGTCGATTCAGTAACGGTGGAAGCGGTGGGCTACGGGCAGCCGAAGCAACGGTTCTCGTGGATTCCGGTCGGGTCAGGGTGGTGACTCCCGCAACAGATGTAGTTGGAGTGGGGTTGAACAGCTGATGGCGGCGACGGCTCAAAGCGGCAAACGTGGTGACGACCTTGTCAGCGGCACCCCGTTCGATCTGGGGTCCGCACAGACCACAAAACCGAAAACCCGTGTGCCGGAAATCCTCCTCGGCACGTTCCTCGTTGCGGTCTTTGCCCTGGCCGGCGCGTGGTTCTACTCGACGTCAACCCAGCGGGACTCCTATGTCGGCTTGCGCACGTCCGTGCAGCGGGGACAGGAGATCAGCGGCGCCGATTTGATCCGGTTCGAGGTCAGCGGCGACGAGCGCCTCGTTGCGATCGAGTGGCGCGACGCATCAAGCATCGTCGGCAAACTGGCCGTGACGGACATGGCCGCCGGCACCCTGGTGACACCCGGCTACTTCACCGACCAGGCGGACATCGCGGACGGGTTCGGCATCGTCGGCCTCTCACTGGAAACCGGCGAATATCCGACCGCCGGTATACGGGCCGGTGACTGGGTTCGGGTGGTGGCCGTTCCCCGCAACAACGACAGCAACGCCCCCGCCGAGGCCTTGGCCGATCGGGCCCAGATCGTCGAGGTGGCCACCGAGGGTGGGACCGGACGGTTCGTGTCTCTCACCATGGCAACGGCCACCGCAGACCGGGTTGCCGCCGTCGAGGCCGAGGGCCGGGTCCGTCTGATCCAGATACCGGATCAAACGGTTTCCACCACCGAAGACGGCGACGCTGCGGCAACAGGGGCGGGGGCCGACGACGCAGGGGCCGATTCCGCCGCGGCGGACGGCGAGGACGGATGACGCTCATCTGCTTCGCCTCGCAGAAGGGGTCGCCGGGGGCAACCGCCACTGCGCTGGCCGTCGCCGCATCGCTGCGCCTGGCCGATGGGCGGCGGAAGGTCCTGCTCGAGGCGGACACCACCGGCGGCACGCTGGCCATTCGCTACCGTCTCCCCGTCGAGCCCGGTCTGCTCACCCTGGCCGCAGCGGTCCGAGGCGGTCTGGACTCCTCGGACGGGTTGTGGCGCCACACCCAGGAGCTCCCCGGCGGGTTGCCGGTGATCGTCTGCCCGGACGGTCCGGAGCAGGTCCACGCGGCGATGGCAGCCGGCGGCGCCCAGCTCGGACGGTTCCTCAACGGCCTTCGGGATGTGGACGTCATGTGTGATGTCGGCCGGCTTGCGCCGGACTCGCCTGCGCTGCCGTTTGTTGCCGAGGCGAGCGCCGTGCTTATGGTGGCCAGACCAACCGCCGAGCAGCTGCAGCCGTCGGCCAGGCGGATGCTGATGCTCCGCCCGCTGCTGGCCAACATCGGGTGGGTGCTGGTCGGCCAGAAGCCGTACGGCCCGGCGGACGTGGAGGCCACCTACGATTTTCCCGTGGTCGGGGTCATGGCCGACGACCCTCGGTCGGTACAACTGCTCGAGCGCGGCACGGTCTCCAAACGCCTTCGGCGTCAACCGTTCATCCGTTCGGCCACGACGTTGGCGACCACACTGTCCACCTGGTTGGCCCCACTCGTCGCTGCGGCGCCGGTTCCGTCCGACCGGGACCGCGTGCCGGAGCAGGGCGTTCCGCCCGGCGGGCCCCCGGCGGAGCCACCGCAGCAGCCACCGGCGCCGACGGCCCCGGTCGACGGGCCGGTCACACCGGGTGAATCCGCTCCGGCCGATGCCCCGGCGCCGGTAGGAAGCGCCGTGCCGGTCGAGGGGACTGCGATGGGTGCCGGCCCGTTGCGTGGTGACCTGCCGCCGCCTGACCTCAGCCTGCTGCCGCCACCCTCCGGGGAGCCGGACCGCTCCACCCCCCGCCCGTTGGAGGCGCCCTCGTCGTCGGACCGGGTCGGGCCGCCGGACGGTTCCCGGCCGTCACCCGATCGCGATCAGGACCTGGTTCCCGCATTGGCCTCGGCACC
>JBCCGJ010000264.1:0-8751 GCA_039029335.1 Actinomycetota bacterium
CCAGGGCCGCTACGACCCCGGCCAGCAGCCCCACGAGTACGAAACCGTGACCGACGAGGTCCCGAACGGACGGCTGCAGTTCCTGGACGCCGGTCACTTCCCCCATCTGGAGGAACCGGCCATGGTCACCGAAGCGATCCGAGGTTTCCTCGGCTCGTTGAACGAGGGCTAGCAGGGTGCGAGGACCGATCGGCGCCTGGCGGGGGCGGGGAGGCCCACACCCCGGCGGCCGGTCAACGGTCCTTGGTCACGGGTGGAGGGTCAGAGGACTCCGGCCAGCCACTCCCTGGCGTCGATCATCATCTCGATCGTCTGGCTGTGGGCCATGTCATAGGCGTGGTGCCGCAGCTCCCAGCCGCCGGCATCCAGTGTTTCGATGACCTTCTTCGGCGGCTCCGGACCGATCACCGGGTCGCGAGTACCCCACTGGAACAGCGCGGGTCGGCCGTCCCCGTTCGACAGATCGAGGTCGATGCCGTGGTCGTCCGGGAGCCCGCAGCAGATGGCCCAGATGCCGGCGTAGCGAGGCGCCCCGGCCCGACCGGCAAGCGCAAACGAGAGGAACCCGCCCTGGCTGAACCCGCCGACAACACACCGCTCGAGGGGAACGCCGGACTTATCGGCCTCCTCGGCGATCAGGTTCTCCAGCGCCTCCAGCGACGGCATGAACTCGGACAGGTCGGACTCGAACGTCTCCAGGTCGATGGTCCACCAGCCTGCACCGTCACCGTCCGGCATGTCGATCGGGCCTCGGGGGGCGATTGCGGTGAACCGCTCATCCGGGTCGACAAGGGGCACGTATGAGGCGAGGTGGTGCTGCTCCGCGGTGTAGCCGTGGATCAGGAACAGAAGACGATCGACACCATCACGGTCGATCCGGTACTGGGTAAGTGGCATGGGGGAGAGTCTGGCAGCAGAACGGGGCCGCGTCGAGGTTCGGCCCAATGGTCTGGGGATTCGATCGGGTAGGTTCGACAGGTGGTCTATCAAGAGCCGGACTTCCTGCCCTGGGACGGGCGCCGGGTGCCGATCACGTTTGTTGGCGGGTACCTCGGTGCCGGAAAAACAACGGCCATCAACGAGGTCCTGGCCGCCGCAACCCGTCCAATCGCCGTCGTGGTCAACGACGCAGGGGCCATCAACATCGACGCGGCGCTGATCAAAGGTTGTGACGGCGACTCGATCGAGCTCACCGACGGCTGTGTCTGCTGTACGTCCATCAACGACATGGGTCAGGCGCTCAACACCATCCGGAGTCGACCGGTAGCGCCGGACCACCTGGTGATCGAGCTGTCCGGCATCGCAGAACCGAAGAACGTCATCCCCTGGGGCCGCTCCGCCGGGTTCCTGCTGGACGGGGTGGTCATCGTCGTCGCCGCCGACCAACTGCTGGACACGGAACTGCCGGAGTGGGTCCGGCAGCACATCGAAGCCCAGATCGCCGCTGCGGACCTGCTGGTCCTGACCAAGGCCGACCTGGTGGACGCCGACGCTCTGGCTTCGGCCCGGGACCGACTTGGCGAACTGGCCCCGGGGACACCGGTCGTCGACGGCGGTGCAGGCCGTCGGGAGGCCGGCACCCTCGGCCGGTTCCTCGCACTCGGTGGGCACCACGACCGGGACGCCGCCGGGGTGCCGGGGCCGACACTTTTTGACCTGCACCAGACGCAGACGCTGCCGATCGACGGGCCGCTGACCCGCGACGCACTGGACGCCGTCATCGCCGACCTGCCGAAGAGCTATCCCGGACGGACCGTCGCCAGGGCAAAAGGGGTGATCGAGCTGATCGACGATGATCACGGGCAGGTGCTTGTCCAGGTTGTCGGCTCGCGGGCTGAGATCACACCGCTCTTCGAGAGCGAACACCAGCAGACGACCGACCTGGTGGTCATCACGGTTGACAGTCCCACCTGACGGTCCGGCACGATCCGACGCGGCGTGAGGCCGTCCGATCGCTCGACTCGGAAATCCCGGAAACGATCACCGGCGGGGCGACGAACCGGGTACGATCAAACCCGCCACGGGCTGTGGCGCAGCTTGGTTAGCGCGCTTGACTGGGGGTCAAGAGGTCGGGAGTTCGAATCTCCCCAGCCCGACACAAAACACCAGGTCAGAGCGGTCCTTAGGGCCGCTCTCTTGGCGTCTGGAGGTCCCTGTGTCGGCATGGGCCTCACGGGTGCGGCACGCACCAATCTTCATGGAAGCACCTGGCGAGCAGCCTCTCGGGATCGCCTAGGGGGACAATGAGTCAGAGCTGAGTCCTCTCGGGAGGAGGGAGCCCAACGGGGAGCCATCGGCGACGACCAGGTCCGACCTGCCTCGACCCAATATTCCAGACTCTTGGCCAGCCACAGTCTCTGGCGACTGCTTCGCGTGCCTTAGAGGGAGGGGTCCCAGCGCAATAGCCCGGTGGAACGGCGTCCCGTCCTGGCCAGATGAGAGCTTTCTCATGCTGCTCTCATCGAAGCGGCGGTCGGGTGGGTAACAATGGGGGGATGTTCGACGGTGTGTCTCGAGTGACCGGTGCTGGGCGGATGGTGGCCGTTGCTTCGGTGGTGGCCGTAACCGTTGTCGGCCTCGGCTCGACCATCATCGGCGTCGACGCGTTCGGGGGCGATCGTCCTCTGGTGGAGCCGATCGTCATCGACACCATCGATCCTGCGGGAGCCACCGAGACCGACGAAGCACGCAGTGGCGCTGACCGGCCGCAGTCGGGCGGTGATGCCGATGACGCCGGCGTTGACCCGTTGGGGTCCATCTCCGAAACGGCTGGCACAACCTCTTCGGGAATCGGACGGTCTGGCTCCGAGGTGAGCGATGGTCAACCTGAACTCTCGCCCGGGAACGACCTCTCGAGTTCGGTGTCGAGCGCCCCGCCGCCCGCCCCGAGGAGCGTGGCCACGACCACGCCAACGACCACCACCACGACCGAGCACGACGAGGACGACAGCACGGGCGACGACAACGCCGAGCCGGACACGGGGAGCGACCCCGACGACGCCCAGGACGATGATTGATGGTCGGCTCCGAGGGTTGTCGGTGTCTCGTGGCCGGTGACCGGGTCGGGTGACCGCTCGCTCGGGAGAAGACGGTCGGCGGAGCGTCGACGAAGCCTCGGCCCCTGCGCCGAGATGGGGTATCCGACGACGGATTCTTGTCGTCTATCTCGTCCTGCTCGCCGTCGCCCTCTTGATGTCCTTTGCCGTCTCCCGCCAGGCCCTCCGGGCTCGACTGGACGGCCAGATCGAAGAGGGGCTGGCCCAGGAGGTCCAGGAGTTGCGAACCCTGACGGCCGTCGGGATTGACCCGGAAACCGGTCAACCGTTCGGCGACGATGTCGAGGCCATCCTGTCGACGTTCCTCTCCAGAAGCGTGCCGGAGGACCACGAGGCCTTCTACACGCTGATCGAAGGGCGCCCTCATCTGGTCAGTTTCGGTGCGCCAGAGGAACTGCTGGCCGATGGCGAGCTGGTGGCTCGGTGGGCGGCGACGGTGGAGCCACGGACGGAATCGGCCATGACGGAGTTGGGCGAGGTTCGCTACCTGGCCACCCCCTTGGTGGCCGACGGAGCCGTGTCGGCCACGTTTGTTGTCGTCTATTTCCCGACAGACGATTATCGGGAGATCGATGCGATCTTTCGGCTCGAAGCCGTCGTTGGTCTTGCGGTGTTCGGCGCCGCAGCAGTGGTCGCCTGGACCGCGGCGGGCCGAATCGTGCAGCCGGTCAGGGCATTGACCGACATGGCAAGGAGTATCACGGAGACCGACCTGTCTGCCCGCCTGCCGATCAGCGGCCGCGACGAATTGACCGAGCTCGGCGAGACGTTCAACGAGATGCTCGCCCGGCTGGAGGCCGGATTCACCGGTCAGCGCCAGTTTCTGGATGACGTGGCCCACGAACTACGAACGCCGATCACGATCGTCCAGGGCCACCTTGAGCTCCTCGGGGACGACCCGGCCGAGCGGGAGGAGACGCTTGAGCTTGTCCAGGACGAGCTCAACCGGATGCGACGCTACGTCAGCGATCTCCTTCTGCTGGCCAAGGCCGAGGGGTCCGACTTCCTGCGGCCGGTCCCGGTCGACGTCGGCGAGCTGGCCGCCACCCTCCATCAGAAGGTCGGGGCGTTGGGTGATCAGGATTGGCGGCTGGAGACCGCTCCGAGCCCGGGCTCGTTGGCCATCGTGGCCGATCCGGAGCGGCTGAGTCAGGCGGTCATCAACCTGGCCGGCAATGCCGTTGAGCACACGATCCCCGGGGCCGAGATCGGGCTCGGGTTCGAGCCGGCTCCCCGTGCCGGCCAGCCGACCGGCGTGCGGATCTGGGTCCGCGACCGGGGCAACGGTCTGGAGCCGGGGCTGGCCGAGCGGGTCTTCGATCGACGTCAACGAGGGGCGGCCAGCCGGAGACGACGCCGCGACGGACTCGGAATTGGGCTGTCGATCGTCGACGCCGTTGTCCGGGCCCACGGGGGCACGGTCAGCGCCAGAAACCGGCCTGACGGAGGGGCCCGATTCGATATCGAGCTACCGGGCGAACCACTGCCTGCGGTCGACGTCCGCGGCCTCGGCAGATCCAATTCGCTCCAACCGTCCAGCGACCGGCAGGAGACATCGACGTGGCAAGGATCCTGATCGCCGAAGACGAGGCTCGCATCGTCTCGTTCCTGGAAAAGGGCCTCCGGGCCGAGGGCTACACCACGATGGCGGTCGGCAACGGCATCGAGGCATGCCGGATCGCCAGGGACGACGACTTCGATCTGCTCATCCTCGACCTGGGTCTCCCCGGCCGAGACGGCCGCGAGGTGCTTCGAGAGCTACGAGCCAGGGACCAGCGGCTGCCGGTCATTATCCTCACCGCCAGGGACGGCATCGATGACACCGTCGGCAGCCTGGAGCAGGGCGCCGACGACTACGTCACCAAGCCCTTCCGGTTCGAGGAGCTGCTGGCCAGGGTCCGGCTCCGGCTCAAGGACGGCACCACCGAGGAGACGACCATCCTCACGGTGGGGGAGGTGACCCTTGATCTGCGTTCCCGTCGGGCCACCTGTCGATCCAAGACCATCGACCTGACGGCCAGGGAGTTCGCCCTGCTGGAAGCATTCCTCCGTCATCCGGGGCAGGTCCTGAGCCGGGAGCAACTCCTGTCCCGGGTCTGGGGCTACGACTTCGACCCCGGCTCGAACGTCATCGACGTCTACGTCCGCTACCTGAGGAAGAAACTCGGCCACGAGGTGATCGAGACGGTACGAGGCATGGGATACCGTCTTCGGGAGTAGCTGGCGTTCGCTGCGCGCTCGGGAGAGCCGTCATCGGTCATCGGCCCGATCGTCGGTACGGTTTGCGACAACGGCGAGCGCCTCGGTTCCTGCGGACAGAACGGCCCGGATCACCAGGAGTGCCACCGGACCGAAGGCTCCCCAGACCAGGCCCCCAAGAACCGGACCAACGATCGTCCCGACGTCTCGGGCCGAGGTCATGATCGCCATCACCCTGGCTCGATCGTGCGGGTGTCCTGCGGCTGCGTCGGCCATCAACGCTCCCCACGCCGGGGTGAACGCGGCGTTGCCGAGGGCATCGATCGCCTTACCCGCGGCGAAACCGCTCCCCGACGGGGCCACGAGCATGATCAGCGAGGACATGACGTTGGCCAATGACCGAACACCGAGCACGAACCGATGGTCGACGCGGTCGCCCAGCCAGCCGAACGCGGGTCCCGTGACAGCGATGACGACCGTGGGGACGAGATATATGCTTCCCGCGACCGCTGTACTCAGCCCGGCGTACTCCACGGCCAGCAGCGGGAGCAGGCCGTGCAGCATCCTGGCGGTGGCGCTCACCGCCCCGCCAAACGCCAGCCAGGGCAGGAGGGCCCCGGCGATGTGCCGGCTCGAGATCGCCGCACACTCCGGTCGGCCCGGCCCGCTGCCGTCCTGCGGTTCGGGAGGCTCGACCGGATTCGGGACCGCATCGAGACCAGATCGTCGAGTAGCGATGGTGGCCGTCGCGGCCGCGGCCAACAGCAGCCCGAGGGCGAAGACCGCGGTGTAACCGGCAACGGCACCGAGGACAACGCCGGCCAGCGCCTTGCCTGCTGAGGAGGCGACGGACTTGGCCGTGCCGTACCAGGCGAACGCGGTGGCCATCGTCTTCTTCCCGCCGTTTGTGGCGACGAGTGCGTTGAGCGCAGGGTCGCGTACTGACTTGGCGAGCCCCCGCAGGAGCTGGGCGGCCCACAGCAGTGTTGGACCGGGCGCGAGCAGCAACAGGACAAAGACCGCGACCCGTGCGGTTGAGGCGATCAAGGCGGCGCGAGCATGGCCCACCCGGTCAACGAGGCCACCCACGATGGGCTTGCATGCCGCGGCCACGATCAGATTGGTGGACAGCAGCACCCCGATCGACGAGACGCTCATGCCGAAGGACCGGGCGTACAGGGGAAGCGCAAAGCCGAGCAGACCAAAGCCCAGCTTCGACAGGGACGCCTCGAGCACGAGGGCGCCCAGTACCCGGATGCGGGTGTGCTCCGGTGCCGTCCGGCCCGACAGTGGGTCGACCACCGCTCAGCTCCTGAGCACGGACGCGATGACCGCCGCTCCCCGGGCGGCCGCCTGCCAACCGTAGGGGTCGTGAACGCTTCGCCGGAGCAGGCGGCGCCTGACCTGACCGAGGTTGTCCTCCTCAATGGCCCCGAGGGCGGTCTCGGTCAGTGCGTGCGGGTCGTCACAGACCTGCGCCGCACGCCACAGGTACGTGGGTCCATCGCAATCGGCCTCGGCCTGAAGTTCTCCCGGTCGAGGATTCAGGATGACCAGCGGTCGGTCGAAGTAGAGCCACTCGTGACCGGCCGAGGAAGCGTCGGTGACGCACAGGTCGGCGGCGGCGAACTCGGGCAGAACGTTGGCCGTGCGGACAACCCGGACACCGTCGACCGAACCGATGCGCGAGAGCCAGACCGCAGTCTTGTGGTCGTAGAACGGCCGGGCCGGGTTGAGGAGGTTGGGGTGGGGCTTGATCACCACGTCGAACGCCGAACGCAAGGCATCGAGCACTCCGGGGGACATCATGGCGTCCATGGAGCTGAACCCGGCCTTGCGCCAGGTTGGGGCGTACACGACGCGAGGCCGCGCTCCCGGCCGGCGGAGATCCCGTGGCATTCGATCGAACTTGGGCCATCCGACGAGATGGCAACGGGAGCGACGGTTTTTGTGGTTGCGGAGGAGCCGTTCGACGTGACGCACTCCGATACAGAGGAGCGCGGTGTCCCGGCTGAAATCACGCTCCACCGTGAACGGCTTGTCGGAGAGGCCGTGGAAGGTCTGGACGACCGGCGTGGTCCTCGGCCGCTCGTGTTCTCGCAACCAGGTCGGGGTGACAACGAGGTCGTAGCCGTCGAGGTCGTTGCCGTCGAGGTCGGTGCATTCGACAAGGAGGTCGGCCAGATCATCCGGTATGGGGTGGTCGGATCGGTCGTCGGCGGGAGCGGAACTTTTGCTGACGACGAGGTGGTGCCGGACCCCGGCGGCGTCGCTGAGCTGGTCCAGTAGCGGTCGGAGCGTCGAGAGATAGTGAGCGTTGGCCGGATCCCGCAGGAACCAGGCGATCGTTCTGGTCCTCATGTCAGCAGCTCGCGGCGGAACCAGTCGGCGGCGGCGTCGGTGGCTGTGCCGGGGTTGTAGTACAGCTGGGCGACACGCCGGCGCCGTTCTTGTCCACCGATCTCCGGTCGGGCCAGGACTTCGGCGAGGGCGTCGACGACATCGTCCGGTGTGCTGACGATCCGACCGGTGCTTCGGGAGTCGAAGTCGACGAACGCACCCTTCTGCGCCGCAACTTCGAACACCTCGGGGACGTCCATGAACAGGATGGGCCGATCGAGGAGCAGGAACTCGTTGGCCACCGACGACGCGTCGGTGATGAGGGCATCCGCGGCGTGTAGGAGCGGGACCACGTCGACATCGTCAACAACGTGGACGTGGTCCAGAACCGCCAGCTCGTTCATCGAGGGGCCCCGCCCCGGGTTCCTCGGGTGGTCGTGATACTTGACGAGGAGATCGGCGCAGCCGGATCGGGAGATCGCGCTGACGATCTCCCGCCCGTGGATCTCCATCGAGTTGCCCTCGGCACCGGTGGGCGCATAGAGCACGACGGGACGGTCGCCGGAGACACCGAGCCGTCGTAGCGTGTCGTCCCGGTCAAGCGATCCGTTGAGGAGTGGGTCGGTCTTGGGGAAGCCGATCGGCACACCCCTGGGGTCGTTCGTCGGGAGCAAGCCGAGGCGGTCGAAGAGGGCATGCATGAAGGGGCCCACGATCCAGAGATGGTCGTACGCCAGGTTCTCCCGACGGACGCCTCGGTTACGCATGGAGATGCCGTGGAAGACCTGCACCGTGGTCTCACACTGCTCGAACGGCACGATCGGGTGCGTTGCGGCCGACACAAGGACGTCGAAGCGCCGCCGGGATGCGGACTCGACGTCGAGCACGCGCTCGGCCGGTACACCGAGGCGTCCGAACATCTCTTCGCCGTCCAGGTAGGTGCGGCGTGGTCGGTGACCTCGCTTGTAGCCGCCGGTGAACCACAACTCCACGTCGTCGGAAGCCAGCCGCTTTGCAACGGGCAGGAAACAGAGGGCATGGACCGGGGCGTAACCCTGGAAGACGATCGATCGGGCGGTCATCGCGTCGGACCCTTCGGGGAGGTGACGGCGGCGAGCAGTGCGTCGACATCGTCCCGGGAGGTGGCGTCCGGCTC
>JBCCGJ010000265.1:0-8747 GCA_039029335.1 Actinomycetota bacterium
AAAACAAACCCACAAAGAGATCCGGCTAACCCTACACGAAACAATCACGCGGATGTGCAAGGATCTGAACCAAGGAGCTCTACAAACTCCTCTATCAACTTGCTTCGTGCTCAACTGGAATATGGGGCCCTTATGCCCAAATTCCAAAGCCTGTTGTACTTGGCACCAGGCAGGGGACACCTAAGGGTTGGGAGGTGTCGTAACCCATACAAAGAAGCCGGTCGACTCCTCGGTAGAGGGTCTGGACTGCACAATGGTGAAGCCTAGGGAGGCTAGAATGGAACACCAAAGGAGGAAGGGTTGCAGCAACTCCAGGCTGGGGAAGGGAAGCCGTGAATGGAGCGCCTCATACTTGTGTATGCTGCCAAGTTGCCCTGTCCCATTTACATGTGCGCACTAACCTAAGTCTTTGTGGTCTGATCAACCCAAAGCACCCTTTTAACGTTTACTTAAACAGATAAGGCAAAGATGGCCTACAACTTCCAGAACGGAGCCGGTGCCTGGCCTCAGTGGCAGGCTAACGTCCTCGCAGACCAGCAAGCCAACTTGGCTATCGCACCGAATCGCCCTCCATGGAACAACGAGTTTGCCCTGGAGTGGTGTCTTGACATCTGTGGCCTGAGTTCGGTAAGAGCCCAAAGGGGCTGGATTAATGAGGGATACCACGACTTGGGAAGTCTTCACATCTTACGTTCCAAACGCCTGGAGGATATGTGCGACAGCTTTGATGTCAAGTGCCACTGACAGAGATAGAGCTGGCTGTGCTATCGAAGGCGATTGACATGCCCGTCGAGATGTTCCACCGCGCACCAATCGAGGTGGTTCAGTGGGCGACGGAGAACCGGACGGAGTGGTTCGAGATCAGAGAGCCACGACGAGGCACGAGGCGGGAGACCCGGGAGCTGCGACTCGCTGCTAAACTCAAGGAGCCTGCGGGTGTAGTTCAATGGTAGAACATCAGCTTCCCAAGCTGAATACGCGAGTTCGATTCTCGTCACCCGCTCAAAGCTCTGACCAGGGGAAATACCGCGGGCGACGCTTGGCAACCGCCCTGGGCCCTGCCTCGTACCGTTCCGTGCCCCTAGATCGAGCACGGCCGACGAGGTGACGAGCCATCGGTCGGCATCAGCGGGAAAGCTGAGTGCACCCCGAGCCAGCGGACCGTACGTCCGAGTCGGACTAGCAAGGTTGATATGCAGGTCGAGACGGTGGAGCAGCTGGCCGAGCGGCTGGGCTGGAGTCCAGACCGCCTCGCTGAAGCCCGAACTCGCCCGGACTGAGCTCGTATTCCTGCGAGCGGGATGGAGGCCGTGCGTGCGCGCCCGTTCCGGACCCGGTCCACCGGATGGCGCCTACGATGTTCGGAGTGATGACTCTGGACGACGGCGACGTGGCCGACGCGGAGCGGTCGACGGAGCAACCGACGAATGAGCACCATCGGCAATGATCAGCTGAACCGGGCGACCCTCCAGCGTCAGCTGCTCCTCCGACGCGAACCAGCGACGGTGAGCGACGTCGCACGCCGCATTGTTGCCCTCCAGGCCCAGTCACCGCCGGCGCCCTACATCGCCCTGTGGAACCGAATCGCCGACCTGGATTTCCACTCGGTCGACAAGGCCTTCGCCGAACGCTCACTCGTGAAGGCATCACTGATGAGAATCACCCTCCACGCGGTTGCCGCCGCCGACTATCCGGCGTTCCACGCTGCGTCGACGCCACTCCTGCGAGGGGCCCGGCTCAACGATCGGCGTTACCGCGACACCGGCCTGACCACCGAGGATGCGGATGGGGCTGTGCCTGGGTTGCTCGAGTTCCTGGAGACACCGCGGCCGAAAGCGGAGATCCTCGACCACCTCGCTAGCGAGGTCAGCGACGAACCACGACTGTGGTGGGCTCTCAGGACCTACGCCCCGCTGGTTCATGCACCAACCGGAGGGCCGTGGTCCTTCGACACCAGAGCCCGCTACGAACGAGCGGCCACACTCGATCGCCCACCGGTCGACGACGCCATTCGATCGCTTATACGCAGGTACCTCGCCGGGTTTGGCCCGGCCACGATCGCTGACTTCGCCCAGTTCAGCCTCCAGCCCCTGTCGGTCGCCCGCCCTCTGTTCGACGCCATGCGCGACGAGCTCGTCACCCACACGACGATCGATGGCGACGAGCTGTTCGACCTCCTCGATGCCCCCGATCTCCCCGCCCCCGACACGCCCGCCCCGCCGCGGCTGATGGCGATGTGGGACAGTACCCTGCTCGCCTACCGCGATCGGAGCCGCATTGTCCCCGACGATCACCGGCCCCACGTCATCCGACGCAATGGTGACGTGCTCCCAACCGTCCTGGTCGACGGCAAAGTCGCCGGAGTCTGGAACATCGGTCCCGACGGCATCGAGATCGGGGCCCTCGAACCGATCGACCCCGACAGCTGGGAAGCTCTGGACAACGAAGCGCGCTGCCTCCTCAGCGCCCTGGCCGACCGTGACCACAACATCACCGGGCGGACCGGGACTTGGTGGCCGAAGCTCCCGATCAGCGCAACCCATACCGTCGCGGTCTGACCCTCGGACGTCGCACCCACCCGCAGTTGAGGGTTACGCGTTGACCCGTTCCGGGGATTCGATTGCTGTTTCTCGGCCGAGGTAGGCCGCAGTGAAGCTGGTGATGATCGCCGTTGCCGAGAAGAGCGTCATGACGGTGCCCGGCACGAAGTTGACGTGGCCGCCGAGGTCCAGGAAGACGAAGTAGCCGATGTCGGCCAATCCGCCGACCAGGGCGGCGAGGAAGACGGCGTTCAGGGAGCGCCGCCAGATGAACCACGCACAGATGAGGGTGACGGCACCGATCCACAGGAGGTTGAAGCCGTGCTGATTGATGATGGCACCCGCCGCGTCGGGGTACTCGACGTCCAGTAGCGCCGGCTCGACGCCGTCGGCGATGCCTTGAACCGCCTCCGGCGTGTCCCGGCTGATGGTGATGACCCCGGCGAACATGTGGACGAGGCCCCAGACCACCCAAAGAGCGGCCGCAATGCGCAACAGCGTGTTGACGGGTGGGCGGTTGTTGATGCTGGTCATGATCGTGTCCTTCTTTTGTGTTCAGGCGTCAGCCCGAACGGCGTGCACGGCTGCAGAGATCTCCAGGCGGCGGCCGATGATGAACGACGGAAACTTGCCGACTCCGATCGCGTTTCGATCAACGGTGGCGGTGGCAGTGAGTGAGCCGTGGCCGGCATCGACCTCAAGGTCGGTTACGTCGATACTGAGCGGCGAGCGCTGGCCCTTGACCGCGACGGATCCCACGGCCCGATAACCGGGGTCGACCGGGCTGATGGTCTCCGCCCGGAAGACCAGCTCAGGATGGTTGTCGGCATCGAGGAAGTCGGCGCTTCGGACATGGTCGTTGCGCTTGTCGTTTCGACTGGTGTACGACCCGGCATCGGCGATGACCTCGACCGCTGCGACTTGTTCGTCGGTCCCGATCTCGATGGTCCCGGCCGAGACGGCGAGCGTCGCCGGCACGGAGAAGAAGCCAAGCTTGGTGGCCGTGACCGTGATCGTGGTTCTGTCCGGGTCGAGTCTCCAGGTGCCAACAGGCAGGGCATTTGCGTGATCGTTCACGTGAATGTTCATGCATCGAACTCTACCGAGAGAAACGTGAAGCGTCAACTATTGGCTGGTAGTATGGATCTTGTGGGCGAGACCCGGTGGCTCAGCAACGACGAGATCGAGGCCTGGCGGCCGCTCGCCGCGCTCATGCTTCTCCTGCCATCCCGTCTCGAAGAGCCACTCCAGGCCTACGGACTCACCTTCTTCGAGTACTCCGTCCTCGTCGTGCTGTCCGACGCCGGCGAGCGCACCGCACCCATGAGCGAAATCGCTCACCTGGCGGGCGGCTCGCTCTCCCGAACATCCCACAGTGCCCGCCGCCTGGAGCAGCGAGGTCTGCTCCAACGATCCCGGTGCCCGACCGATGGCCGAGTCACGCTCGTCACGCTGACCGACAGGGGCCACCAACTACTCGTCGAGGCTGCGCCAAGCCACGTCGAGTCCGTTCGTCAGGCCATCTTCGACGCCCTCACACCGCAACAGGCGCAGCAGCTCGGACAGCACGTCACCGCCATCCTCACCAACTTCGCCCCTACCGGCCCGTGGGCCGAGGAGACCAACAACGCCACTCCCGAACGCAAACCGGCCCGCTAACGAGGTACGCCGGCTTCGCTCACCATCAGCGACACCCCGACCCTGTGGCCAAGCCGAGGCAGCCGCCAACCGAGCTACTGGCATGGAACCCTCGACTGGCCCCGGACCCGCCAATCGGGTTGCCGACGACCGTGCTCCAGGAGATCGCGCTCGGGTTCCTCGACCTGTTGCTACGGCAGCAGGGACGAGAGGCCGATGTTCAGGATCCGGATCTTTCGCTCGACCCAATCCAAGACGTCTTCGTTGCCGGGCTGGTACGTGTCTTCGCCTGCCGCGAGCCGAGCGCGTCGCATCTCTCCGCCGCGGGCGGAGTCCAGAACAACGTTGAGGAGCATGTCGATCGCGAGGTCGACACCGCCACGGTCGAAGCCGGCTCGGATCAGGCAGTCGGCCGTCGTGTTGAGGAGATCTCCATATGCCGGGAAGTCGTAGCGCTCGGTCACGACCGCGAAGAGCCCCGGGTGATCGAGAAAGGCGGCCCGGGTTACGCGGCCGGCCAGGACGAGGTGTTCCTGCCACGCCAGGTCTGCGGACGGCCAGTCAAGAGATTCGGCGACCAGATCGGCGGCGGCCACACACAGCGCTTCGTGGGTGTCGAAGTACCGGTATATGGCGCCGCGTGTCACTCCCAACTCATTGGCGACCTGGCTCACGGTCACCTGCTCGACGCGGCCCGACACGATGCACTCGGCGATTGCCCGGCGGGTGAGCTTCGCGGACCGCTCCGGCCCTCCGGTGCTCTCGTTTGTCGCACCGACGAGGACGCCATCCGCGCCGCCGGCTCGACCGTTGCCGGGTTGAGGGGTGATGTGGTGTTCGTTCCAGATCCGCCTGATCGTGTCCTTGCTGACCCCGTGCCGTTCAGCAAGCGCTCGAGTCGTCCACCGGCCGGCACCACGCGGAGGCGTTGCGTGCAACGTGTCATGAATTATCAGTGCGACCGCCGCCCGATCCATCGACTTCTTGCGGCCCCGGCCAGGGCGGATACGCCCAACCGACTCGGGCCCGTCGGCTTCGAACGCTCGACGCCACCGACGAACCGTGTCAGCCGAAACCGCTGACCGACGCGCCACCTCGGCACCTGACTGGCCCGCATCCAACCACAGCAGCGCCTGAGCGTGACGCGCCGAGCGAGGCTCACCCTCGGCTGCGATTCGCTCCAGCTGCCTCCGTTCGGCGACGGTCAAGGCTCGTGGCGACACGGGAGACATGACCGACACCGTAGCTGCAATACTATTTATGCGCCAGCAGACGGAAGAGTAAACTTCGCAAGGCGCGGCGCTGAAATAAGAAGCAATCGGTGATCGTGCTCCTGGATCACCCCCGGCCTGGCGGGTGACACAAAACTAAGCACCTAGCGGTGCCGTACGGAACGTTTTCAGTCGCGGATGGCCGAACGGGACATGGTAGACACCATTGACAAGCGCTCGATCCACAACTAACAAGGGGCAGCATGACACCCTGTCACCGTACGCAGCGGATCAATGACCACATCGGGCGACTCAAGGTCCTGATCCCGATCCTGTTCCTCGTCGTGGTCACCGGCTGCTCGGCGGATAGTGACGAACCCACGGCGAGCATAAGTGACTCCAGCATCGACGCCACGGCGCAAGCCGACGATGAAGAAGCCGATCCCGGCGAGGGCGAGGGCGAGGACGAGGTCGAATCCGATCAATCAACCGACGATGAAACAGCCGATGAGAACGATGAGGACGAGGCGGTCGAATCAGCCGGGACCGACGAACCGGTCGAGTTCCTGCAGCTCTGGCAGGACGGCATCGTGGCCGCCGGATTCCCGGAGGCCGCCCCGTTCGATCCGCCGATCACCATCGCCCCGGGGAGCGACGGTTCCGTCACGGTTGCTCACCAGTTCGGGGAGACGCTGATCCCCGCCGAACCGGACCGGGTGATCTCCGATCTGTTCAACGTCGAGGAGTTGATCGCCATCGGGCTCGAACCCGCCGGCTACACGACGTTCCCGAACCGCGAGGTTCCAGAGTCGGTCGCGACACTCGCTCCCGACATGGTCGTGATCGAGTCGGTCGACGGCCTCAACTACGAGCAGATTGCGCTGCTCGAGCCCGATTTGATCGTCCAGTTCGTGTTCGACCAGGAGACCTACGAGTTGCTCAGCGAGATTGCCCCGACGGTACCGCTCGAGTTCTCCATCTACGGATACCTCGACGGCCGGCTGCGGATCATGGGGCAACTGTTCGACCGCCCGACCGAGACCGAAGCGGCAATCGCTGAATACATCGACCGGGTGGCCGGCGCCCGCGATCAGGCTCAATCGATCTTCGGCGATGAATCGGTGTCGAACCTCATCTTCTTCGGCCCGGAAGCCTTCGTCTACGGTCCTCGCCTCCAGCAGGGGGAGGATGTCATCGCCAACCTGGACATGAGCTGGCTCTACGACGAGCTCGGACTGACACCCGGCCCCTTCGTGGCTGACCAACTCGGCAATGGGTCCGGCAACCTCGAGTTCGGACAGGTGCAGGTCAGCCGCGAGCTCGTCACCGAGCTCCAAGCGGATCACCTCGTCGTCTTTCCGAACGGCTACACGGAGCTCGAAGGTCTCCCCGACGACTACACCGACTTCATCAACACTGCGCTGTGGGCGACCCTTCCGGCAGTCGAAGCGGACAACGTCTACCCCTTGACGGGCCAGGTCTCGCCACGCGGCTACTTCACCCGGCTCGCCATGATAGAGGGGTTCGTCGAAGCTGCCGGCGCCGACGGCTGACAACAAATTCCAGCCCTGCCTGCGTCGAATGTGCGTGCGCCTCGAACACTTCTACGCCTGAGTGGCTCAAACAGCGGCGATCACGGCTGACCGGCGATGCCGTCGACGATCCCCATCGCACGTGCCTCCTCGGCGGTACGGGTGCGTCCTCGGTCGAGCTGCTCGGCGAGCACACCTTCGTCCTGCCCGGTCGCGGCCGCGAGTGCTGCCAGATACCGGGCTCGCTGGTGAGCAAGTTCGCCGGCGTGACGGGTGATGTCCTCGGCGGTGCCATGAATCGCCTGTGTTGCGTCGAGACGAAGCGAGAACCGGGCGTGAGGAGCCGCTCGACGTTCACCGGTACCGGTGGCGACCAGCCCGACGGCGGTCCCGCTGACCGAACCGATGACGGTCACGTTCACCTTGGCCCGCATGAGGTCGAACACGTCGAGCACCGGCAGGAAGTCCGAGACGGGACCACCGCTGCTGTTGAGGAGGATCTCGACATCGCGGCTCGACAGACCGTCAAAGGCCATCAGTTGCGCAGCGAGTGACGTGACGGCCTCACGGTCCAGTATCCCGCTGACCAAGATCCTGCGCTGCTCCGTCAGACTGTCCCGGGCCAACCCTGCGCCGACGTCCACGATCGGCACGGCGACCGGTTGCGGTGCTCCCGGCGGCGTTCGTCCCGGCGGGGACGGCACCGGAAACTCCGGAGGGGGCCACGGAACGGACATCACGTCATCCCTCTCCCCGGTCACGAACGGCGAAGCCGAGATCCGCACCGAGCGCGGCCGCATACCGGGCCAAGGTCGAGACACGAACGTCGGCCTGACCGGACTCCAACCTTGCAAGTGCCGATTGCGACGTACCCATTCGAGCAGCGACCTCGGTCTGTGACAGACCGCGACTGCGTCGCAGCTCGCTCAGGCGACCGATCAGCTCGACCGAGTCCTCGGCAACGTCCGAGAATCCGGGAAAGACCGACCCGCCGGTATCTCGCTCGGCCCCTGACATACCCGGAGCCTATCTCGAATAAGAGATCACTGCCAAGGCATAGCTCACACGGAAGGGGCCGGACCGCGGCGACCACATGCGGGAGCTGCTTGCTCAACAAAGATCAGAGGAGGAACAGATCCTCCATGTCGTCGAACACCGTGGCCCGCCATCTGGCCAGCGGGGACTGACCCTCCAGGAGCTCCCGGGTCGCCCGCAAGGTCACGTCAAGCGGCATCAGGTAGCAGTACGGATCGTGGCGGGACCGGACGCCCAGATCCCCGGCGTCCACCGGCGGCTGCCACGCCACCATCTCCCGGTGGGCCCCTTCCACCAGGGCCCGAACCGCGACGTTACCCATGCGTGAGCCGAGCAGGCGATCGAACGCGCTCGGTCGACCACCCCGAACCACATGGCCGAGGACCGTGACCCGGGTCTCGACATCGACCGACGAGTCTCCAATTTCCGGCGACGCTTCGTCGACGCCGGCAAGTCGCCGGAGGCGGGCGTCAACGAGTTCCTTCAACCGCTCGGTCGGTGTCTCTATCCCCTCGGCCTTCACGGCGATCACCTTCTGGCTGCCGGTACGGGCCCGGACCGCCACGACGGCATCAACAACAGAAGCGACCAGCTCGTCCTCGGTCCGGCCCGCCTCGGGGAAGAGCACCATGTCGGCCCCCGACGCAACCGCGCCGGTGAGCGCCAGATACCCGCAATCCCGGCCCATGACCTCAACGATGAAAACCCGGTCGTGGGCGCCGGCCGTGTCCGAGATCTTGTCGCAGGCGTCGACGATGGTGTTCATCGCCGTATCGGTGCCGATCGAAAGG
>JBCCGJ010000266.1:0-8745 GCA_039029335.1 Actinomycetota bacterium
GTCCCCGAAGCTCTGGTGCACCAGATGGACCCGCAGCGGTCTATCCCCGTTCTCGGTCACCGTGCCTCCAGGCGTAGAAGTACGACGCGACGGCAAACGCCGCGGCAAGGCCCGCTTCTGCCCCGAGCGTTGTCATCGCCGCGGCCTGCCAGCCCCGCGTCGGGATGAGGATCGCATTGCCGATCAGGTTGCCGACGGCGGCGATGCCGGTCAACCACATCCTGGTTTGCTGGGTGCCGGCCGCGGTGAGGGCGTTGCCGAACGAGAACTGGAAGCCCTTGATGATAGGGAGGAACGCAAGGAACCGGATGACGTCCTCCGCCTCGGCGAAGCGGTCGTTGATGACCAGGGTCAGCGCCGGTGCGGCCAACCAGAGTCCGGCGCTAACGGGCACCGTTGCGAGAAGACCGTGCATCGCCATCTGGGTGCCTGCGTGGTTGGCCGAGGCCGACCCGCCGGCGCCGTGGCGGAAGAAGCGCCGGTCCTGGGCCTTGAGAAGCGCCATCATCGGGGTGAACCCCAGCGTCACCACCCGGTAGCCGGCGCCGTAGATGCCGTCCTGGCCCCGGAAGCCGGCCTGGCTGAGTAGCGGCCGGTCGGACGCCGCCAGGAAACTCTCGGTGGTGTTGCCAAGCCCGTAGGGGAAGCCGGAGCGATACTCGCTCAGCGGGGTCAGGCTCAGCGTCCACCAGCCCCCGAACGAGCGGGAGAGCAGGATGTGGACCGCAGCGGCGGCCAGCAGCTGTCCGCCGGCGAAGTACCAGGCCCACTCGTCGACGGAATCGCCCGGGCCGACTGCAAACGCCACAACGGTAAGGATGCGAATCACTCCGGCCACGGTGCGCAGGATGGCGGCCTGGCGGAGGTCGGCAAGGGCGACCGCCGAGGTGACGGCCAGCTCGAGCAGCCAGTAGGCGATCACCTGGCCGATGAGCAGGAGCAGCATGGTGTCCCTGGCGTAGTCCGGGAGGATGTCCGGCAGGGCCATGGCGATGGCGATGACCGCAAGCACGGCAACACCGGTGCCGGTCGCCGCGGTGTAGACGGCCCGGCCGGTCTCCGACCGGAGGTCGTCGTTGAGCACGCCGCGGCGGATCAGCACCCAGTTGGCCCCGAACGTCGACAGCGGGCCGACAATCGTTGCGATGGCGACCACACCGGTGAACTCTCCGTAGTCGGCGGTGGAGAGCAGATCGGACAGGACCTTGAAGACCAGCGCAACGGCGAAGAGGTTGGTGATCTCGGCGACGACGGCCCAGCTCATCCGATCGAACAACGACCGGATGCCCCCGGTGCCGTACCCCTCCTGCTCCGGTGCTTCTGTTTCGTCCAGAGTGGGGCTGTCTCCGGACCACCGGCCGGTCATCGGCCCGGCCCGACCAACCGATCGTAGGCTCGCAGCAGATGCGGTTCGGAGTGTTCCCAGGAGAGCTGTGTCTCTATGCGCTCCCGCCCCAGCTTGCCCATCCTGGATCGGGCCTCCGGATCATCGAGCAGCTCGACGATCGAGTCGGCGAGCGATGCCTCGGTGTGCTCCGCGGCGAACAGGGCGGCGTCGCCGGCCGACACCCTGGCCTCCTTGAGGTCATAGGAGACGATCGGCAGCTCGAAGTACATGTACTCCATGATCTTGTTCATGGTGCTCTGATCGGACCACGGGGTCAGCGGGTCGGGGTCGACGCCGATGTCCGCCGACGACAGCACCTCGCAAAGAACCTCGTCGGAGACCCGACCGGTGAACTCGCAGATGTCGTCGGCGCCGATCTCCGTTGCGTAGTCCTTGACCGCCTGCCAGTGCGGTCCCCCGCCCATCAACACACAGTGGACGTCGTCACGACCGTGCCGGTCCCGCACCTCAACCATGGCCCGCACCAGATGGTCGACACCGTCCTGCTCGCAGATCTCGCCGAGGTAGGCCACCAGATGCTTTTTGCCGTTGCGCCACTTCGCCACCGGCTCCACCTGGTTCAGCCGCTCCAGGTCCGGTCCGCTCCGCACGATGATCACATCGTCGGGGTCCATGCCGCCGCGGTCGACGGCGATCGCCCGGTGGCTCTCGTTTGTGGTGATGACCAGATCGGCGGCCCGGAACGTCTCCCGTTCGAGCAGCAGCAGACCCCGGCGCATGATCTTCGAGCCGCCGTCGGTGAACTTGGCGTCGAACATCTCCGGAGAGAGGTCGTGATGGTCGAAGAGGAACTTGGCCCCGAACGCCCTGGCCGTCCAGCCGAGGGGGAAGTAGCTCTCCGGCGGATTACACACGTGGAGGACGTCGACGCCCCTGGTCAGGCCCTCCCGGCCGAGCTTCATGGCCGTCCGCAGGAAACACCAGGCGAACTCGAACACAAACCCGAGCGGCCCACCGGCGTCGATCGGCAACTTGTACCGGTGGATCCGGATGCCCTCGATCACCTCGAAGGACTTGTCGAACCCCTTTGCCTTCGGGCAGATGCAGGTGACGTTGTAGCCGGCTTCGGTGAGCGAGGTGGCCTCCAACCAGACCCGTCGATCGAATGGGACCGGGAGGTTCTGGACAACGATGACCACCCGTTTCCCTGCACTGCGGGCGGCCCGACGTTGACGGAGACGGTCCGTCAGCTTGTTCAGCACACGAACCACCGGCCCTTCGGGGTCAGGGCGGTCACCAGCCGAGCCCCTGATAGTTGGTCAACCCGGCGGGGTCGGGCACGACCCGGACCAGGTCGATCACCGGGAGGTCGGCGGGAACGACGGAGGCGACGTCTGCGAATGCCGGATCGGAGTTGCCGAGTACCACCAGTTCCGCCCCGTCGACCGCCCGGTCGAGATCATCGATGAGGAGCTGGCCGATATGGGGCAGGTGGTCGTGGATGTACTTCTCGTTCGCCCCGGTCAGGCGGGCGAGGCTCACATTCCGGTCGTAGATCTTCAACCGGACGCCCTTTCCGATCAGCCGCTCCGCGATCTCCACCATCGGGGCTTCCCGAAGGTCGTCGGTGCCCGCCTTGAAACTCAGACCCAGAATGGTGACGTCCCGGGCACCGGTGTCCAGGATCATCTTCAGCGCCGTCTCGAGGTGGACCTCGTTCGATGCGGTGAGGCCGGACATGATCGGCAGGTCGACGTCGTTCGCCCGGGCGTGATAGTTGATGGCCCGCACATCCTTCGGCAGGCACGAACCGCCGAACGCCATACCCGGCTTCAGGTACTTGCTGGAGATGTTCAGCTTCGTGTCCATGCAGAAGATGTCCATCACGGCGTGGCTGTCGATGTCCAGCGGGTCGCAGATCCGGCCGATCTCGTTGCCGAACGCCACCTTCAGGGCATGCCAACTGTTGTCGACGTATTTGACCATCTCAGCAACCTCGAACGGGGCCCGGACCACCGGGGCGTCGGTTGGCGGGGCGAGGGAGAGCAACATGTCGGCGGCGGTGTCGTTATCGCCGCCGACCACGATCTTCGGCGGGTTGTAGAAGTCGTAGACCGCGGAACCCTCGCGGAGGAACTCCGGGTTCATGACCACCCCGAAATCGATCCCCTCGGTCTTGCCGCTGTGTTTCTCGATGGCGGGGATGACCACGGACCGGCTGGTTCCCGGGAGCACGGTGGACCGGACGACGACCGCATAAAAGTCCCGGGTGCCGGCCAGAGCCTTGCCGATGTTGGCGCTGGCCCGTTCCAGGTAGGTCATGTCCAGGGCGCCGTTGTCCTGGCCGGGGGTGCCGACACAGACCAGGGCGAGCTCGGTCTGAGCGATGGCCGCTGCAGGGTCGGTGGTGGCCGACAACCGGCCGGTGCCCGCATGCTCGGCGACGAGTTCCGCCACCTGGTCCTCGACGATCGGGCTCTTCCCGGCGTTGATGAGGTCGACCTTTGTGGGGTTCGGATCAACCCCGATGACGGTGTGTCCGTCTTTGGCCAGGCACGCAGCGGAGACCGCTCCGACATACCCGAGGCCCATCACACAGATTCTCAACGCTGTTCAACCTCTACTTCGCACTTTGTGATTCGAATGTGAACAACGTCCGGTACTCCTCGCCCACTGCGGCGGCAGGCGTCTCTCCCAGCAGCACGGCGGACGGCTGTTTCGTGCCGAATCGACCGGAATACCAGCCGAGCGGCGGGGAAACCCGCCCATCCACCACGCTCCACGAAAGGTTCGGATCAAGGGTAACAGTTACTCGATTCGAATTTTCGGGCCAGCTCAATCGGGCCGTTCCAGCCTCGTTGTCCAGGTCCACCTGAACCGTCGGGCCCAAGGGAAAGCTTTTGCTCATCGGCAGGTTGCCGCCGTCGGCGTCGGTTGTCCCGTCGCCGCTGTTGTCCCTCCGCACCGCGGCATCGGCCGCGGCCTCACCCGCTTCGACAAGGGTATCGACGATCGTGATCGTTCGAGCCTCCCGATCCAACTCGACCGATCGCCGATGGCGAACACCCAGATCGCTGTAGCCGTTGTGGCTGGCGACGCACGAGGCGGCAAGTCCATCCTCCAGACCACGTGACCCCTCGAGGATGGTCTCCGCCTTTCTCGTCCACAGGAAGGGACCACCGATCTCCGACTGGTTCCGCTCCGCCACGGTGACCGTGGCGTGGGCGACCGTCGAGCGGAAATGGTCCCGCCACTCCGGCTCGCCGTGATAACAGTACGTGCCGGGATCGGCCACCACTTCGATCCCGCCGTAGCGGATCTCGGTTGCCAGGGCGTCGGCGTGCGCGTGGGCCGCGGTCGACAGGTAGCCGTGGGGGCCGTGGTCGAACATGATCCACAGCTCCGGGTCGGTCCGGCCGCCGGACCCCTCGGCGTGATCCCGCAGGATCGTCAGACCGGCGCCGGAGAACCGGGACGGCCGGGGCCGGTCGGGATCGAGGGACCATGGTTGGCGGCCGGTGGTCACGGCGGCGACAACCGCGGTGCGGATGTCCGGCTCCGGCCCACGGTGCCACCACCTGGCCGGGGTGGCCAGCAGCGGACCGGTGTTGAGCAGCGACCCCCACTTGTTGTAGTCGACCGGGTCGACCAGCCAGCCGTGGGCGTCGTCGGAGTCCCCCTGCCGGTGGGGGTGGCCGACATCGTCCACCACCGCCTGCAGCGCGTCGACGTTCCTGGCCAGCGGCTCGGCTAGTTGGTCGGCCAGGGGGTGGCCGGTCAGCACCGCCTCGAGGAACGCCGCCAGGCACATCTCCAGCACAAACCCGTGGTAGTCGGAGGCCAGCTCGCGGTTCAGCCCGTCGTTGAACGTCTGGTTCGGCAGTTCCCTGGCCAGGTCCTCGGCCGCCACGGCCCGCCACCGGTCGCTCGGTTCGAACAGGCCGAATGCCGATGCCGCGACGAATTGGCCGCAGGCCTCGGCGATCAAGTGGTTGTTGGCTGAGCTGCCGTGGCTGGCGAACCCGGCGAGCCACTGCTGATGCCTGCCGAGCTGCTCGACGAATGCCGGGTTGTGTTCGAACAGCTCCGCCGCACCGGGCCAGCCGTCGAGCAGCCGCCGCACCCAGGTCCAGGAGATGAGCCGCAAGCCCAACTCGATACCGCTTGTCCAGTGGATCCCGACCAGAAAGGGGTTCGCCGCCCAGTAGTTACGCAGCTCGACGTCGACCCGCTCGGCGTACCGAACGTCACCGGTTGCGGCGTAGGCCGCGGCCAACACGGTGAGATGCTGGTGCCGGGCCGGTTCCCAGACGAATTTGACGTTGCCGACCGCCGCCTCGTCGCGGTGGTTGATGGCCAGGCTGAAGCCGGTGTCCGGAGCCCGCGTGCCCGTCAGGTGGTCGACGAAGTAGTCCAGGTCGGCGGTCTGGTCCGTGCGGGGCATGCCGAAGATCGACCAGCGTCCTTTCAGGAGCCCCTCCGCAGCAGCGGTGAGCGCGGCCATCGCCGCGGGATCCGCCCCTTCGAGCAGCCCGTGGGGTGTGACCGGGAGCCGTGGTGTGGCGACCGTTCGCGGTGCGGCCGGTGGGCGATGTCGCCAGAGACGGCGCTTCCCCTCGTCCTCGACGCGGCCGACGATCTCGGCCGGGCTCATCGACGCCAGCCGCTTCAGATACCACTTGGGGGTCATCGTCGGCCCAACGTAGCCACCGCAGCCCACAACGTGGTGTCACGAACCGAAACCGGTCGCCGATTCGCAGCGGTCACAGGCGGTACACCCGGCGAGCGGTATCGGCGAAGAGCAGCCGCCGCTCTGCCATGGTGTGATCGGCGGTGATCTTCTTGAACGCATTCCACAGGACGCCGTAACCGGTGGTCTCACCATCGACCGGATAGTTCGACTCGAACATGCAGCGATCGGGGCCGAACCGTTCGATACACCAGCGGATCAGGTCACCCCAGTACGCGGCGACGG
The DNA here is from genome assembly GCA_039029335.1 of Actinomycetota bacterium. Lineage (GTDB taxonomy): Bacteria > Actinomycetota > Acidimicrobiia > Acidimicrobiales > SZUA-35 > JAHELU01. Next base: position 6,324 of record JBCCGJ010000266.1, read on the forward strand.
TGTCGGAGTCTGGTGGGCGCGTGTTGTGCTCCCAGCCGGTCCCGAACCGGGTCATGCCGACACCACCCAGCTTGAGCGTTGTGTTCGGAAGGTCGGCCAGGGCCGACAGGCCGACCTGCAACTCCTCCAGAACCTCTGCCCGCCTGGTGGCGTACCGGCCGACGCCGAGTGGTCCCCCGAGGTGGTTGACGATGATCGGCAGGTCGGGGACGGCGGCGGCCATGTCTGCGACGTCGGGAAGTTGATGGTGATACTGCCAGGCCTCGAAGCTCAGACCCTTGGCGGCCAGCGCCCGCGCCCCGTCGCGAAACGACGGCATCGCGTACAGGTCGGCCGGTGCCGGCCGAGAGCTGGCGACCGCGGGTTCCCCGGACCTGGCGCCGCTGTGGCGAATTCCCCGAAAGCGTCCGCCTGCGGCGTCGACGTGCGCGTCGAGCACCTCGGAGACCGCGGCGCCCAGCCGGAGGTCGGCGTGGCCGACGATGGCGGCGATCGGCGCGCCGGTCGACTCGTCGGATGCGCTCGCCCGGCCGGCGACGTACTCGGTCTCGCCGACCGGCCGCAGGTGTTCCGGTCCGGTGACCCGGTAGTTGGCACCGCAGTCGATGAAGACGGTGGCAACGACGTTGTGACCGGCCCCGGTGTCGGTGTGCAGGTCCTCGAGTTCGTACCGGCCGTACCGGTTCTCGGTGTCCCACAGGTGATGGTGGGCGTCGATGATCTCCAGATCCGGGTCGATAGGCGGCTCGACAATCTGATCGAGGCGGTTCCGGTTGACCATCAACCAAGCCTAGTGGCCCGTCCAAGCTCGCCGATTGGCCATTCAACCGAGCCAGGGGGCCGTTCAACCGAGCCGATTGGCTGTCGCCCGGTCGATCGTCCACCCGCAGGGTCCAGGCCTCGCAGACACCACGGGCGCCGGGTCACAGATTTGAAATAAATGATCAGGAAATGCTGGCGATAGTGTCTCGGAATTGTTACAGTCACGCTGATTGGCGTGGGCCATCCGAGTGGCGGGAACCTTCTCGGGTGACAACAAAGGCGGAGATATGGACACAACAGTAGGTGGTTTTTTGCCGCGCGTACTTGTCGCAGTGCTAGCCCTCCTCATGGTCGCCGGAGCAGGCATCGTTCTTGCGTTCGGACCGTCAACCGGTGGAGGCGACGTGACCGCAGAGCGCTCCCTGGCGGGCGCCCAGGCGATCAGCACCGGTGTCTCCGGAGAGGTCGCCATGCCGATCCTCCTGGTGGACCGTTCCGGCAACGCATCGTTTGCCTTGGCGGGAACGGCAGCCACCACGGACAGCACGGCGGCATCGCCGGACTCGACGATGGCCGCTGACTCCACCACCTCCACCGACCCGGCTGGCGAGCAGCCGGAGACCACCGACGCTCCGGAACCCGAGGCCGAGCCGGAACCGGAACCCGAGCCCGAGCCACAACCGGAGCCGGAGCCGGAAGGCCCACCGACCCTCGGTGACATCAAGAGCAAGGCCGACGACAAGGGGTATGACGTTCACGGCCACGTGGAGCACTCGGTGTTCCTCCTCGGTCAGCAGGTTCTGATCCCCGGCCAGTCGGCAACCGGCGGATTCGTCCAGCTCGACGACAAGAACTACATCGCCTACTCCCCGATCACCGCCATGCTGCCGGTGGCCATCCAGGACAACAAAGAGGTGATCAACAAGAAGCCGAACCTGGAAGGTGAGGAGCTCTATCGCAGGCTGGCCCAGGAGTACACCGGCTCGAACGACTACAAGAAGCTGGACGAGGACGCCAGGCGGGCCATCAACATCCTGACCTGCACGGACTGGAGCTCGGTGAAGAAGAGCATCCGGGAGAACACGATCAACCATCTCCTGCACTCCCCGATCTCCTTCGGCACCATCGGTTCGGTCGAGAATCCGATCTCCACCGACGTCACCATCGACCTCGGCTACACCCATACCAGGGACAAGAACTGGACCGAGGTGGAGTACATGGGGGACAACGTCTACAAGGTCACGATCGTCTCCAACAACAACAACGGCTCGCACACCGGCCACGAGATGGGCACCGCCTACGTGGAGATGCCGGCCGGAACGTCGTTGCGTGAGGCCCAGCGGATCGGGAACGACATGGTCCCGAGCAAGAACAAGAACAACAAGCTCACCATCGATCCGGCGGCCAAGGCGCTGTTCGAGGCGCTCCCCCGTGGCGCCTCCCCGATGATCCTGTTCGAGCACCTCTCCGAGGCCGAGCAGAACGCCTACTTCCAGGGTCGTGGCGTCGAGACCGTCGGCAAGCCGAACCCGGACTGCAACCCGCTGGAAGGCGGCATCCTCGACCTCGGCGCCGTTACAACCGGCGAAGAGGCTCCGGTCGAAGAAGCCCCGGCGAACGACGAAGCTCCGGCAGAGGGTGATACCCCGGCAGAAGGCGA
>JBCCGJ010000267.1:0-8692 GCA_039029335.1 Actinomycetota bacterium
ATGTCGGCGAACTGCAGGACGCCGCCGGGACGCAGGACCCGAAAGACCTCGGCGAAGACTGCCTCCTTGTCCGGTGCCAGGTTGATGACCCCGTTCGAGATCACCACGTCCGCCCACCCGTCGGTCATGGCCAGGTCCTCGATGTAGCCCTCGTTGAACTCGACGTTGGTGACGCCGAGCTCCCGGGCGGTCCGACGGGACTTGGCCAGCATCGCCGGGGTCATGTCAACCCCGACCACCAGGCCCGCAGGCCCGACCGCCTGGGCGGCGAGGAAACAATCCATGCCCGCTCCGGAGCCGAGGTCGACCACTCGCTCGCCCTCCTCGAGGGGGCGGAGCTCAAACGGGTTGGCAACCCCGGCAAAGGACTCGACCGCCGCGTCCGGCAGACCATCGATGGCGGTCATGTCGTAGCGACATCGCTCGGCCACGAACCGGCCGGTGTGGAAGTGATAGTCGCCGTCCGGAACCGTGGCGACGGCCCCGTATTTGGCCTGCACCTCGCAGCGGAGGTCATCGACGTCGACGATCTGGGGATCGGCGCTGAAGCTCATTGGTTCGTTCATGGACCCAACATCGCCCACCGGGCTTCCCAGATCCTTCCCGGGCTGCTAACTCATGGGATGCGCACCAGGGGGTTGCCAAAGACAGCGGTTCGAAAGCCCGCGGTCGACGAAGCGGTTACCGGACCGGCGTCAGACGCGGTGGGCGTCACCGATGAAGGCGATGGGCTCAAGGTAGTCGTGAAGACCCCACGGCCCGCCCTCGCGCCCGTACCCCGACTGCTTGCGGCCGCCGAACGGTGCGTCGGCCTCCCACTCGGGGCAGTTGATCTGCACCTGGCCCACATCGAGCTGTTCCGCAACGGCGACCGCACGGTCGTGGTCACCGCTGTGGACGTATGCCGCAAGTCCGTAGGCCGAGTCGTTGGCGATCTCGATCGCCTCCTCGACCGTGTCGTAGCCAACCAGCGCGATGACCGACCCGAACACCTCTTCGATGGCGATCGTCGAGCCGGCACCGACGTCGGCGAACACGGTTGGTTTGATGAAGTAGCCCCGCTCATGATCACCCGGACGACCGACACCACCGGTGGCGAGCGTGGACCCCTCGGCGATCGCCGACTCGATCAGACCTTGCACATGGTCGAACTGCCGCCGATTGATGACCGGGCCGAGCGTTGCGGCTTCGTCGACGCGGGGGTCGCCCACCACGTGCCGTTCGGCCGCGGCGACCGCGGCGTCGACCGCCGACGCCATCATCGACCGGGGGACGAGCACGCGGGTCGGCGCATCGCAGGACTGGCCGTTGTTGTCGAAACAGCCGTCGACCATGGCCGGTATGGCCGTGGTGATATCAGCGTCGTCGAGCACGATCGCCGGGGATTTGCCTCCGAGTTCAAGCGCAACCCGCTTGACCATCGAGGCCGCGGCCTCGGCGACCGACTTGCCGGCGCGGGTGGAGCCGGTGAACGTGACGAGCCCGACGTCGGGGTGCTCGACCAGGGCGGCGCCGACGGTCGGGCCGGCTCCGGTGATCATGCCGAACGCGCCCGCCGGGATGTCGGAGGCGGCGACGATCTCGGCGAAGATCGCCGACTGTCGGGGGGTGAACTCGCTCGGCTTGAGCACCGATGCGCAGCCGGTGGCAAGCGCGGGCGCAACCTTGAGGACGATCTGCGTGAGTGGCCAGTTCCAGGGAGTGATCTGGGCGGCAATGCCGATCGGGGTCATGACAACCCGCGTATTGCCGGCCCGCCGCTCGAACGCGAAGTCGGCGAGGGCGGCAATCGTCCGTTCGATGTGGATCCGCCCGGTCGCGACCTGGACGTCGCGGGCGTACTCACGTGGGAGGCCGATCTCGTCGGCGACGGCGTCGACGAGATCGTCGTGGCGCTCGTCGTAGGCTCGCAGCAGGGACTCGAGCATCGAGATGCGCGCGGCGCGGTCAAGGGAGCGGAGGACCGGCAGGGCCGCCTTCGCCGCAGCGACCGCATCGGCGATGTCCGCTGCTGACGCCGAGTGGACCGTGCTCGCAACCTCCTCGGTCGCCGGATCGAGCACCGTGACAATGTCGTCACCGCGAGCGGAGCGGAACTCGCCATCGATCAGAAGGTCGGAATGGGTTGTGGCCATGAGCCGATGGTATAGGTTGATGACGAACTATACGATCGTATAGAACGAAGGTATACTCACTCACATCGGATCGCTATCGCAGGGGAAGACGACGATGTCGATGTCAACGGTGGAGGAGATCATCGGTACCGGGTTCACGGACGATGCACGGACATCCCACGCTCCGGAGGGGCGGTACTACACCGATCCGCACGTCCATCAGATGGAGCTCGACCGGGTGTTCGGGTACGAGTGGAACTACATCTGCCACCAGAGCCAGCTCCCGGAGGCCGGTTCGTACATGGTGCGAAACGTCGGCGGTGAGTCGATCTACGTCATCCGCGGCAGGGACGATGAGATCCGCGCCTTTTGCAACGTCTGCCAGCACCGGGGACATCAGTTGCTCGAGGGCCAGGGCACGGTGGGCAAGGTTGTCGTGTGCCCGTACCACGCCTGGAGCTACTCCGCCGACGGCAGTCTCCGCGGGGCGCCGCGCATGCGTGACGTGCCGAACTTCTGCAAGGCCGATGTCGCCCTCACGTCGATCCGGACCGAGCTCGTCGGCGGATTCGTTTTCATCAACCTCGACGAGGATGCCCGGCCTCTCGGTGAGATGGCGCCCCGGTTCGAACCGATCCTGCGGTCGATGGTTGCGGAGCCGGAGGCGCTTCGGCACGTCAAGACCAGCGGATTCGACATCGCCGCCAACTGGAAGGTCGTCACCGAGAACTTCCTCGAGGCGTATCACGTCGAGTTCTCCGGTCCTGCACACAGGGCGCTGGCGAACATCATCGACACCGACACCTATGAGTTCGACATCAGCGGTCGCACGATCGAATACCGGGCAAAGGGTGGTGCGAACGACGCCCTTCCGTACCAGGCCAACCAGACCGATGCGTTTGCCGACGCCGCCGGACCACCGTTCCACCAGGTCTTCCTCTTCCCTCACATGACCTTCTCGATCTTCCCCGGCACAAACATGCTGTTCGTGTTCAACATGGCTCCGAACGGCGTCGAGCGGTGTGACGAGGAGATCCTCTACTTCACCCTCGACGCCGAGGTGACGGAACCGACGGCGGAGGCCGAGGCATACGTCAGCGAGCAGCTCAACGTTGAGGATGTACAGCTCGTCGAGTCCGTGCACCGCGGTCTGCGGTCACGTGGCTATCGGCCGGGCCGGTTTATGGTCGACGAGGAACAGCGGGCCAGCTGGAGTGAGCAGTTCGTCCACCATTTCAACCTGCTCAACATCATGGCACTGGAGCGGAACCGGGACATCGGGCGGGACACGGCCCCGGTAGAGATCGAGAGCTGATCGGCGTGGCACAAGCGACCCGGCCCGACCGCACCGCCGCAGACCGGCTGATCGATGCAACGCTCGAATCGATCCACCGCCACGGACTGGTCGAGACGACGGTCACCACCGTGACCGAGATCGCCGGGTTGTCGCGCGGCATGGTCCGTCACGAGTTCGGCTCGAAGGATCAGATGATCGTGGAGGCGATGAGTCGGGTCTGCGAGACGTGGCTCGCCGAGACGGAACCGGACCCCGACCTCAGCGGACCGGAGCAGGTGCGGGCGATCGTGCGGGCGATGTTCGCCCCGTCGGTGTACACGTCGCAGGCGATCGACACCTGGTTGGCCCTGTCGGTCGAGGCCCGCTCGACACCGGCGCTACGGCGCCTGCGCGACCGATCCCAGGATCGGTGGCTCGATCAGCTCGCTGCCGCGTTCGCCGCAAGCGACGTTGCGGAGCCGGAACTGGCTGCGGTCGGGCTCCTCGCCGCCGCGGACGGGCTCTGGCTCCGGCAGCGACTCGATGACCGGGCGATGTCGCGAAACCAGGCCCTGGCCGCAACAGTACGCATCGCCGACGCGCTCCTGTCGTCGTCGAACGAGGAGGGCCGGTAAACCCTCCCGAGCCCGAGCCCGCAGCGGCAGCGTTCGACTCCGACTACTGGACGGCGTTCCACCCCGAGACCGACTTGACCTCGAGGAACTCCTCGATGCCCCAGGCGCCGCCCTCACGACCGTTGCCGGACTGTCCGTACCCGCCGAACGGCGCACCGGCACCTCGCGGCAGGCGGTTCATCTCGACCATGCCGGACCGCAGTTGCCGGGCCACCCGACGAGCCTTCTCGTTGTCGGTGGTCTGGACGTAGTTGGTGAGACCGTACGGCGTGTCGTTGGCCATCGCGATGGCCTCCTCTTCGGTGTCGAACGGCATGATCGACAGCACCGGTCCGAAGATCTCCTCCCTGGCGATGGTCATGTCGGGGTCGACGTCGGCGAAGACGGTCGGGCGGACGAAGTAGCCGGTGTCGAAACCTTCCGGCCGACCGGTGCCACCGACGATGAGCCGGGCACCCTCTTCCTCGCCCGTTGCGATCAGCCCCTGGATCTTGTCCCACTGCGCCTTGCTGACGGCCGGGCCGATGTGGTTCCCCTCATTGGAGGCCACGTCGACCGCGGTTTTCTCGGCCACCACCCGGGCGGTCTCGACCGCCTGGTCATAGATCGAGCGCTCGACAAGCATCCGGGTGGGTGCGTTACAGCTCTGACCGGTGTTGTTGAAACAGCGCCACACGCCCCAGCCGACCGCTTCCTCGTCCGCATCGGCGAAGATGATGTTTGCACCCTTGCCGCCGAGCTCCAGGGCGACCCGCTTGACCGAGTCCGCTGCGTTCTTCGTGATGGCCGTGCCGGCCCGCGTGCTGCCGGTGAACGAGACCATGTCAACGTCGGGGTGTCCGCTGAGCTGTGTCCCGACGCCGGGGCCATCGCCCTGGACCATGTTGTAGACACCGGCGGGGAAGCCGGCCTCGTGAACCATCTCACTGAAGAGTGCGGAGCTGAGCGGGGCAACCTCGCTCGGCTTGAGCACCATGGTGCACCCGACACCGATGGCCGGCGCAACCTTCAGCGTCACCTGGTTCATGGGCCAGTTCCAGGGCGTGATCATCGCGCACACACCGACCGGCTCGTACAGAATGGCGTTGTCCGGCGAGCGGTCGTCGAGGGGGCGATCGAACTCGAACGCCTTCAGCGCCCGGATGATCGAACCGATGTGGCCAACCCCGGCGCCGACCTGGGCGGTGGAGGCCAGGGTCATCGGCGCCCCCATCTCCATGGAGATGGTTTCGGCCATCTCGCCGGCCCGGGCCTTGTAGATCTGGCGGAGTTCCTCAAGCAGGGCGATTCGATCCTCGACAGGCGTTGCCGCCCAGGCGGGGAACGCGGCCTTTGCCGCAGCCCCTGCAGCATCGGTGTCCGCTTGGCCACCGAGTGAAATCACCGCGCAGACCTCTTCGGTCGACGGGTCGATCACATCGAGATCGTTTGCGACGGCCGGGGCAACCCATTGGCCGTTGATGTAGAAGTTGCGGCGGTCGAGGACGTTGTCAGCCATGGCATGCTCCTTGCGGGTTCGTCCGGCTGGCCAGACGGTAACACCACGTCGGTTCAGCAGGCTATTTGGCGGGCCCGAGGCGGTGACCGACGGGCGACGGCACGCCATCAGGATCGTCGGAGCGATGCCGGACGCCGGCAGTACCGGAACCGGAACCCCGCTAGTCGCCCTCGAATTCGCAAACCCGAAAGACGTCAATGCCGGAGGCTCGCAGCCGCTCTGACCCGCCGAGGTCGGGCAGGTCGACGATGGCCGCGGCTTCGACGACGATGCCATCGAGGCGTTGAACAAGCGCTGCGCCGGCCAGCATCGTGCCGCCGGTGGCGATCAGATCATCGATCAACAGCACGTTCTGGTTCGGCTGGATGGCATCGGTGTGAAGCTCGACCTCAGCCGTCCCGTACTCCAGCTCGTAGGACTCGGTGATGGTCTCGAACGGGAGCTTGCCCCGCTTGCGAATCGGCACCAGACCCAGATTCAGTTCGTACGCCAGCGCGCCCCCGAGGAGGAAACCCCGGGCATCGATACCGGCCACAACGTCGATGGCCCGGTCGTGGTAGCGGTGGACGAAGCAGTCGATCAGGCGGCGGAACGTGGCCGGGTGTTGGAGCAGCGGCGTGATGTCGCGGAACTGGACACCGGCGGCCGGCCAGTCGGGAACGGTACGAATACGGTCTCGGATGTAGGGGCCGAAGTAGTCGGTCGAGGGGGGATCTGCCGTCATCTTCCGGCCAAGCTAGTGCACCCCTCCGGCGGATTGTTGCTACGGGGTGAACAGCACTTGACCATGGTGTGTCCCGCTTCAACCAGCGGCACCGCGGACCTATGGTCGATCCATGGGTACCGCTCCCGTCATGGCCGCCCCGGACTCGCCGCTTCGACTCCTGCCGAAGGTGGAGCTGCACTGCCATGTCGAAGGCACGGCCCGAGCCTCAACCGTGGCCGAGCTTGCGGCCTCATATCGCATTCCGCTGGGGGTCGACGACCCCGACGATCTCTACACCTACGAATCACTGGCCGACTTCCTGAACGCGTTCGCCACGGTCTGCTCCGTATTCCGTGACGAGAACGACTTTCACCGCTTGGCCTATGAGGCCTGCGAGGACGCAGCCGCTGCCGGCACCCGCTACCGGGAGATGTTCTTCTCCCCCGGCTTTCATCTCGACCGTGGGGTACCGTTTCATCGGATGTGGGACGGACTGGTGAGCGGCATCGCCGACGGCGAAACGGACCACGGTGTCCGCACCCGGTTGATTCTCGACATCGACAAACCAAAAGGCGTCGGTCCAGCCATGAGCCTTCTTGAAGTGGCGCGAACGCTCGATCGTGATCTGCTCATCGGCATCGGTGGCGACAGCACCGAACGGGGTTTGGACCATCACATGTTCGGACCGCTGATCGCCGAGGCCAAGAAGCTTGGTCTCAAGACCTGCTTCCACTGCGGGGAGGATGGCCCGGCCGAGAACATCGCCATCATGGTCGAGGCCGGCGTCGATCGCATCGACCACGGCACCCGCCTTCTCGACCTCCCCGACCTGACACGACGGGTGGTCGAGGAACAGATCCCGCTGACCAGCTGCCCGAGCTCCAACGTCGAGATAGGTATCGTGCCATCGCTTGACGCTCACCCTTTCGCCCGGCAGGTGGCGGCGGGTGCCCTGGTGACGCTCAACAGCGACGACCCGACCTTCTTCCGGTTCGACCTGGCCGATGAGTTCGAGCGCATCGCCACCACGTTCGACTACACGTTCGATCAGATGGTCGGGATTCGAGACCGGGCAGTCGATGCGTCGTGGCTGGACGAGAGCGACAAGACCTCCCTCCGGGCCGACTTCGAACTCTCCTAAGTGGCTCATCGGAAACCGAGGTGACCGACCCGTCGACCGATGAGGTCTTCGACCGTCGACAACGGGCGGAAGCCCTTGCGGTCTGCTGCCTCGGTGTCTTCCTGCTGGTCGTCTCCCTCAGTTCGCTGAACGTGGCGCTGGCTGAAATCGCGGCCGCATTCGACGGTGACATCGTGGACCTCCAATGGATCGTCGATGCCTACGCGGTCACCTTCGCCGGGTTCCTCCTGGCCGGTGGCGCCATCGGCGATCGGATCGGCCGACAGCGGGCGCTGACCATCGGCTTTGCCATTCTCATGGCCGCCAACGGGGCCGCCATGTTCGGCGACTCCGTCGGAGCGTTGATCGCCATGCGGGCCATCGCCGGAATCGGGGCGGCAATCATGATGCCGGCCACACTGGCGACGGTCAGTGAGGTGTTCGACGACGACGGACGGGCCAAGGCCATCGCCGTCTGGGCCAGCATCGCCGCCGCCGGGGGTGCCTTCGGTCCTCTCCTGGGCGGCGGAGTACTGGAGGTGGCGGGGTGGCAGGCGGTGTTTGCGCTCAACGCGGCGCTCGCCGCTGTCGGGCTGGTCGGCGCCAGGATCTGGGTGCCCGTCCTTCCCGGTCAGCGGCTGGGACGGTTCGACTTCGGCGGCGCCGCCCTGTCCGTCGCTGCGGTCGGGTCTCTGATCTACGTCGCCATCGAAGGCCCCGTCCACCCGCTCAGCCTCGCCACCGGCTTTGCCGTTGTCGGTGCGGTCGTGTTTTCCGTCGGCTTTGTCCGTCGCCAGGCCAGGGTTTCGTCGCCGCTGCTCCCGCTCGAGCTGTTCGACGACCGGGAACGGGTGGTCGGCGCCGGGACCCTGACCCTGGCCGCCATCGGGTTCAACGGTGTGTTCTTCGTCGGGGCCCTGCTGCTGCAGATCGGCTGGGGCGAGTCGGGGTTTGTCGCCGGGCTGCTCTTGGTTCCGATCGGGGTGGTGGAGTTGATCGTGGCCAACACCTCGGTCCAGCTGTCGCACCGGTTCGGCACCCGGTTCCTCATCACCTGCGGGTTGGTACTCCAGGCGGTCGGCTATCTGGGCATGGGCTTCACCCCGGCCGGCGACCGATGGTGGTTCGTCGTGGCCGGTGTCATCGCCGGTGCCGGGAACGGCCTTACCATTCCCCTGTCGATCGAGCGGATCGTCGGCACGGTGGAACCGGCGTTCGCCGGCGCTGCATCCAGCGTGAACGACATGGCCATCGAGCTTGGTGCATCGGTCGGGATCGGGCTCCTTGGCGCAATCCAACGCCTCTGGTTTGTGCGCAGTCTCCCCGACGGCAGCGTTGCCACC
>JBCCGJ010000268.1:0-8684 GCA_039029335.1 Actinomycetota bacterium
CGGTGACGTGCGGCCACGGCTCCGGCCAGCGCTGCGCCGCCGACGGTGATGCCCATAGCCGGACTCTACGCCGCAGCAACCAGGCCTGCGATCACGTCCACCGTCCGCAGCCCCCGGTGGGCCCGCCCGAAGTCCTACGCTGAGACCATGGAGCCGACCGACCCCCGAATCGCTGCGCGGTACGACGTCGACAATCCGGACGGTCCCGACCATGACTTCTACCGGGCACTGGTCCACCGGGTCGACCCGGAGGTGGTTGTCGACCTCGGTTGCGGCACCGGCATCCTGACCGTGACGCTGGTGTCGGCCGGACGCACCGTGATCGGCGTGGACCCGGACGCAGGGATGCTCGACGTCGCACGGAATCGACCGGGATCGGAACGGGTGACGTGGCAGCTGGGTGACTCCCGGCTGATCGGCGGCCCGGTCGACGTGGTGGTGATGACGGGCAATGTGGCCCAGCACATCGGCCCGCACCACTGGGAGCGGACGCTGGCGGACATCTCGACCGCCCTTCGGCCCGGCGGCACGGTGGCATTCGAGACAAGGAACCCGACCGTCCAGGCGTGGCGAGGGTGGACCCGCGACGCCACCATCGGGACCAGGCCCACCAGGGATGGTCCGCTCACCGAGTGGATCGACGCTACGGAACCGGACGCCGCCGGTACGGTCATCCTCACCGCAACCAACCACTGGGAGGCGACCGGCGAGGAGCTGATCGTCAGGCAGCCGCTCACGTTCCGGTCGCTCCGCCAGATCGAGGAACAGCTCGACGCCGTCGGGCTGGTCGTTCGTCAGGTGTTCGGCGGTTGGAGCGGGGAGCCGTTCGACAGCGAGTCACCGCTCCTGGTTGTCGAATCCGGCAAACCCTGACCCGATGGGCTCACTTCGGGCCATTCACGATCACTGCGAGCGGTTGGCGGGCGAGCTCGAATCCTGACGAGCCGTGGATGCGGTGACCGGTCACCCCGTGGCAGCTGGACTCTCCTCCTGGGGGCCGACGCCGGTGATCGGGCGTTCCAGAGCCCGTCCGATGCCGGCCGCAACGTAGCCGGTGACAACGATCGCAACACCGGGTACCAGAGGAACCAGCGGATGCCGCTCCAGCTCGTCGATGCCCCTGGCCAACATGGCGCCCCACTCGGCGGTGGGCGGCTGGGGTCCGAGGCCGAGGAACGACAGGCCGGAGAGCAGCAGCAGCTTGCCCGGGAACCGGAGGAATGCGTGGGCGATCAGCGGACGGGCCGCATTCGGGAGGAGTGTTCGACTGATGAATCGGACCGGCCCGACGCCGGTCATCTGTGCTGCGACCGCATAGTCGGAGGTGAGTAGCCGGCCGACGATCTCGAACGACAGCCGGGCGAACGGCAGCCACCCGGCGGCGATCACCGCGATCAGCAACGAGCCCAGGTTGGTTCCCAGGATCGAGACGGTGATGAGGGCGACCACCACTTCGGGAACCGCCACCAGCGAGTCGGTGACCAGCACCAGTGCGGAACCGGTCGAGCCGCCCCGCCAAGCGGCGAAGGTGCCGAGCACCGTACCGAGCAGCGCGGTCACGACAAGCGCAACCGTGGCGGCGCCGATGGTGGTCACCGCCCCGGTCACCACCCGGCTCAGCATGTCGCGGCCAAGCTCGTCCGTTCCCAGTGGCGCGGCCGGCGACGGGCCGGCAAAACGATTCGTCAGGTCGACGGCGTTCGGGTCGTGGGTCATTGCCCACCACACCAGAAAGCCGAGTCCCAGCACGACCAATACGATGCCGGCCCGTCGCCGGAGAATGGCGGCGGTCATTTCTCCCGCTCCGGCGGGCTGAGGAGGGCGGAGAGTCCGTCGCTGAGGAGGCCGATCGTTATACCGACCGCCACCGCAACCAGGAGGCCGCCCTGGAACATCGGCACATCCGATGAGGTGACGGCGGTGTGCAGCAGTCGGCCGAGGCCGGGCACCCCGAGGATCACCTCGGCGATGACGGCACCGCCGAGCAGCCCCGCGACAAAAAGCGAACCGAGGGTCAGAACACCGACCAGCGACACCCGGGCGGCGTGGAGCCAGACCACCCGCCGCCACCGAAGCCCTTTGACCAGCGCCGTCCGGATGTACGGCTGTTCCAGGGTGTCCAGCATCTCGGACCGGACCACCTGGGAGAACAGGGCGATCGGGCCGACCGCCAACGCAACAACGGGCAGCACAAGATGTTCCGGCTCTCCCCAGCCGCTCGTGGGAACAAGGTCAAGCCGGAGCGCAACCAGGTAGACCAGCAGCGGGGTGAGGACGTGGACCGGGATCGCGACCAGCACCCGGGAGACGCCGGTGATGATCCGGTCCGGCCATCGGTTTTCATTCGCGGCGGCGATGACCCCAAGGATCGAGGCCAGCACGACCGCCGAGCCGATCGCCAGGGCGACGACCGTCCCGGACACGACGGTCGCCCGCCAGACCTGTGGACCCACCGGGGTTCGGGACACGTTGGAGTCCCCGAAGTCCCCGGTGGCCACGTCGGTCAGGTACCCCCAGTAGCGAACGTGGAGCGGATCGTCGAGGCCCAGCTCTTCGGAGATGGCCGCCAGCGTCTCCTCGTCCGGCTCGGCTTCCTCCGAGCGGGCGAACAGCGTGGCCCTGGCCTGGTCGACGCCTTGCAGCTCCGGGAGCATGAAGGCGAAGAAGGAAAAGGCCAGGAGTACGACGGGTGCACTGAGCACCCGCTGGAGCCTCGACGATCTCATCGCTCCGTCAGGACAGGGAGACCTGTGAGGTGAGCAGGGTCAGCTCGAACGGATCGATCACCAGACCCTGAACATCCGTCCTGGCCGCATAACGGGCCCGGTCGTGAACCAGCGGGAAGCCGATGTAGTCGTCGGCCAGGATCTGGGCCGCCTGGGCGAACAGGGCCTGACGGTCATCCACGCTGTCGGCGAGGCTCAGTTCGGCCACGACGGCGTCGAACTCCTCCGAGCAGTACAGGTTGAGGTTGTAGCCACCCTCGCACGTGAAGTCGCTGGTGAAGACCGAACCGGCGTCCGCGATGTCGAAGTAGTAGCCGCGGGAGAGGACAAACAGGTCGTGCTCACCGTTCAGCACCCGCTCCTCGAGCGGTGTGTATTCGCCAACCTCGATGTCGACCTCGAAACCGACGGCCTGGAGTTGGGCCTGGGCAACAGTGGCGATGTCGGCCAGCTCGGGTCGGCTGCCGTAGGTCCAGATCGAGATCGAGCGGTCGTCCGCGTCGACGCCCTCCAGCAGGGCTGCTGCCTGGTCGGCGGCGTCGGCCGGGTCGTCGCTCTGTGGAGCCCAGGCGTTTTCTTCACCGAAGTAGCCGCGAGCCGGGGCGAACTGGCCCTCCAGCAGACCCTCGGCGATGGCCACCTCGTCGATTGCCAGACTGACCGCTTCCCGAACGGTCACGTTGGACATCGGGCCGGAGCTGGTGTTGGCGTACATCGAGGCCGTCCGCGGCAGGCTGAATCGGATCAGGTCGATGTCTGCGTCGTCCTCGATGGCCTCGAGGTCCGGGATGGCGATGCCGTCGGCAACGTCGATCTCGTCGGCCCGGATGGCCGCCGCCCGGGAGCCCGCGTCGGGCAGGAACCGGAAGACCGCACCGTCCAGCAGCGCAACGTCACCCCAGTAGTCGTCGAAGCGCGCCACGGTCATCGAATCCGGAGGCGTGAAGTCGGTGACGGCAAAGGGGCCGGTACCGATCGGCTCGGTCGGCTCGCTGTTGTAGGCGGCCGGGGCCAGGATGCCCATCGACCGGCTGGACAGCCGAAGGGGCAGGATCGGATCCGGGTCGGAGGTGATGACCCGCACGGTCTGGTCGTCGACGATCTCGGTCGAGAGCGCCAGTCCACCGAGGCTCCGTGGCGGTGACGCCACGTTGGTGATGTAGGCGATGGCGGTCTCGACGGCGGCGGCGTCGAACGCGCTGCCGTCATGGAACATCACGCCCGACCGGAGGGCGAACTCCCAGGTCGTGTCGTCGATGCGCTCCCAGGACTCGGCGAGGGCCGGCACGGGCTCGCCGGAGGAGTCGGACCGGACGAGGCCTTCAACCACCCCGGCCTTGACCAGGATGGAGGCGTCGTCCGACTCGATGGCAAGGCCGGCATCCGGGCCGAACTGGAGGCCGACCCGAAGAATCGAACCGCCCTCCTCTTCCATGGCGTCCTCGCCGTCGTCGGCCGCATCATCCGTCTCGGCTGCTTCCTCGTCCTCGTCGGCGGTCTCCGTTGCCGACGCCGATGCGTCCTCGGTGGACGCCGGTTCGCTGGCATCGCCGTCGTCGGCTGCGTCGTCGTCCGAGCTGCCGCAGGCCGCGGCCAGCAGCGCCAGGGCAAGGATGGCGGCAAGCCAGGTGAGCCAGGCCGGCCGGTGGGGGGTGGTTCGTTGCATGGTGGTAGTCGCTCCTGTTGTGGGTTGACGATGTTCAGGGAACTCCGCGTTGGCGGATCGCACCGTCGGCGACCTCGTAGACGTGGTCGCTCTGGCGTTCGATCAGCGGTAACTCGTGGGAGATCAGCAGGTAGAGGGCACCGGTCGTCGTCTGCAGGTCGTCGAGGATGGTGAGGATCTCGGCCCGTATGGACCAGTCGAGGGCCGAGACGGGTTCGTCAAGGGCAACCACCAGCGGCTTACGGATCAGGGCTCGGGCGATCCCCACCCGCTGGCACTGTCCGCCGGAAAGCGCAGTGGGCAGGCGGGCGGTCTGGGCCGCCGTCAGCCCGACCTGGTCCAGCAGCTTGTCCGCCCGCTCCCGGGCGACGTCCGCCGGTTGCCCGTCAGCGATGAGCGGCTCGGCCACCTGGGCCACCGCCGACCGTCGAGGGTTGAGCGAGCCGAACGGATCCTGGAACACGTACTGCACAAGACCGGCCTTCTCAACCCGACCGACCTTGTCCCGGCCGGTGATCGGCCGATCGCCGATGTGGACCGATCCTTCAGTCGGAGCCAGAACCCCGGCCACGATCTTGGCCAGGGTGGTCTTGCCGGCCCCCGAGCGGCCGACCAGGCCGATCGTGCTGCCCGCCGGCGCCGACAGCGTCACGTCCCGGATGATCGGTGTCAGGTCCGGGCCACGTCGGCGCTTACGGCCGTACGTCTTGCCGACTCCGGTGATCCGCAGCACATCCGGTGCGCCGACCTCGTGGTCCGGTTCGGTTCGTTCGTTCACCAGGACCGGTGTTGTGGTGGAACGGGACGAGACCCCGTCGACGATCGTTGTCACCTCGTCGGCCATCCGCTCGACGACCCGGCGGTCATGGGTGACCAGGAGAACCCCGAGGCCGTCTCTGGTGACCCGGTCCCGAATGAGATCCAGGACGTGGCCCTGCGTGTCGTCGTCAAGAGCGGTGGTCGGCTCGTCGGCGATCAGGATCGACGGGCGATTGCAGAGGGCCATGGCGAGCGCGACCCGTTGACACATGCCGCCGGAGAGCTCCGCCGGGCGGGACCGGGCGACCCGATCGGGATCGTCCAGGTCGACCGCCGCCAGCTCATCGAGAATCAGCTCCCTGGCCTCGTCCCGCGACAGCGGCCGGTGACGACGAACCGCTTCGATCAGCTGGGACTCGACCCGAAAGGCCGGGTGGAGGCAACCGAGTGCGTTCTGGCCGACATACCCGATCGAGTTGCCACGGATCTCACTCCATGCCGCCTGGTCGATGGTCAGGAGGTCTGTGGCGCCGGCCGCTGTACCACCACCGTCCGCTGTACCACCACCGTCCTCTGTGCCACCACCGTCTTCTGTACCACCACCGTCCTCTGTGCCACCGCCCGATGCGTCGATGTCGGCCAGGCGGATCGATCCCGAGGGCCTTGCACCGCGGGGAAGGAGCCCGACCGCCGCCAGGGATGTCAGCGTCTTGCCGCTCCCGGAATCACCCAGCAGGCAGTGGACGGCCCCGGAACGAACACGAACCGACACGTCACGGACCGCCGCATGATCGGCGAATCGGACCGCCAACCGCTCGATGCTGAGTTCACGCCCTGCCACGGTCACCTGGCCATGCAGACGCACTGACGCGCTAGCACCGGGTGCCGGTTCGGCTTCATAGCGCAACGCTACTTATATTGAGAACCATTACCAACCATCAAGGTGGAGGTATTTGCTTGCCGGTGGCACGCCGACCGGCTGTTCGGTCACCGGGTCCCGGCCGGGTGGACGGTCTCACCGGGCAGGCGCACTCCGGCCGGGCACACCGGGCCTCACTCGAGTAGCCGTGCGCTCCAGCGGTCCCGATTTTCCGCAACGTGCTGGGCGCCCTGGTCCCAGCGGTCGGCATGGCCGTCGGCCACCAACGATGCCGCGATCCGGTCCCCGGCGTCGGCCCGACGCCTGAGCATGGCGGCGTGGTCCGCGGTCCGTTCGACAACAACCGCGAGCAGTTCGGCTCGCCCTGCCCGGTCAACCTCGGCGCCGTCGCAGAAGGCGGCTATCCGTCGGACGGTGTCGTCAGTGGTGCGGTCATCGGTGTCGGCGGCGTCGGTGTCGGCGGGCCAGAGGCCGACAAAGCTGTGCAGCGCCCAGGCCAGATCCCAGAATCGTCGGCCCGGTGCCGCAAGGTCCCAGTCGATGAAGACAAAGCCGGACGGTCCGGCGATGAGGTTCCACGGGGCGAGGTCGTTGTGGGCGACGACCTCGGTCGAGCCGGTGGGGTCCCGCCCCTCCTCCCGCCACCGATCGTTCAGTGTGTGGTCGAAGCCGGACTGGGCTCGGTGGTAGTCGGCGATCAGCCGCCCGACTCGCCGGAGTGCGGGCTCCCCGTCGAGCAGCTCGAGTCGATGCGGGTGCACCGCCTCGCCCGGGATGAACGTCAGGATCTCCCTGCCTCGGTCGTCAACACCAAGCGGTCGCGGGGCCGGGTAGTCGGTCGCGGCGAGGTGCGCCAGCAGTCGATGCACCGTCGGTGTCCAGTGGCCGGCCGGCCTGCGGACCGTGTTGCCCCGGCGGACGACACCGGCGGTGGTGTTGCCGCCGGCCAACGGTTCCTCGGGATCGGCCACCGGTCGATTCTCCCACGACACAGTGGAGTTGGTCGCTCGGATTGTCGCTAGCGCCCGTCCTCGGTGCCGATGCTCGCCCGGATGCCGTTCATCAGAACGTCGACCTTCGCCTCGAAGGTGACGGTCGTCGATCGCATCGGCTCTGGAATGTCGGGCTCGGTGACGACGGGGTTCGCCTCGGCGGCCCGGACGCTGTCCAGCACCAGATGGAACAGCATCTCAACCGAGAGCCGAGCCTCGTTCGGCGTGAAGCCCTGGTCAATCAGGTGCATGGCGGTGGCCACGATGTTTCGTTCGAAACTGGGGACGCTGCCCAAGCGAACCACTTCGTCGTACAGACCCGGGTGTTGTTGGAACGTGTTCCGAATGAGGTGGCAGACCGCCCGAAGGTGGGTCTCCCAGTCGTCGTTGGTCGACGGCCACGGCAGATGTTGGGCCACCAGCTCGGCCGCAGCATGACCGAGATCGGCCCGATCTCGTACATGTCGGTAGAGCGCAACGTGAGTCACGCCGAGGTCCTGGGCCACGGCGGTGAGGGTGAGATTGCGGAATCCCGTGCGCACGGCCGCCTCGGCGACCTTGCGCCTGGTCAGTCCGGCGTTCACCGTTGGTGCCGGATGAGTGCGTTGGCCGCGGACACACCCAGATGTGTAGCGCACTCCTCCCGCCCAGTCGAACAACCGTCGGGCGGCGGACCGCCCGGGACTCGGTGTCCCCTACTTAAGACGACCTGAACAGTCGAAGTAACTTCCCTTGACAAGATGGCGGCTCGCTGGCCAAGCTGCTGGAGTGATTACAGCATGTAACAACTCCCGTCTTCATGGCCGCACCGCCGTCCCCTTCCGAGCTCGGCTCCTGGCCGCGTTCCTCGGTCTTGCGCTCGTCGCGGCCGGATGTGGCGATGATGAGGCCGACGACGCATCGGCCTCGGCCAGCGCTTCGGTGACGGCCGATGCATCAGCATCCGCAACGGACACCGCGGATGAGGCGGACGAGAACGCCGACACGGCCCAAGCAACCGACGACGGATCGTCCGGGGACGGATCGGCTGACGGTGGCGAGGACGGGGACGCGGCTGCAGCCGGGTACTACCCGGTCACGATCGAACACGATCTCGGCTCGACGACGATCCCTGCGGCCCCGGTCCGGGTGCTGGCCATGACGGATCAGGGTGAGCTTGCTGCGCTCCTCGCCATGGGAATCAAGCCGATCGCCTACGGCCAGCGGGTCCCGGGTGAGATCGAGTACCTGGCCGCCGCCGGCGCCTACGACCCGGAGATCGAGATCTTCGAGGGCAACGCCGAGATCAACTTCGAACAGCTTGTCACCTTCCAGCCGGACCTGATCGTCGGTCAGATCGGCTTCATCACCCCGGAAAACATCGAGACCTATCAGGAGATCGCACCAACCGTCCCGATCGGCTTCGACGACTGGCAGCAGGGGCTTCTCGACATCGGTGCGATCTTCGACGACGTCGACACGGCGGAGGCCAAGATCGCCGAACTCGAAGGGTTGATTGCGGACTTCCCATCCCGCGTACCTTTCGCCGAGGGTCGGTCGGTGTCGGTGGCACTCGGGTTTCCCGGGTTCGGGATCTACCAGCTGACAAACGCCTCGATCCTCGGTGGCCTGCTGGAGTCGGCCGGAGCCGCACCACTTCCGGAACCAACAAACGAGCAGGA
>JBCCGJ010000269.1:0-8606 GCA_039029335.1 Actinomycetota bacterium
AGAGGGCGGGACCTGGTTCGAGGCCGGTGCATCGGTGCTGTCGTTCCTCGGCGGCGCGTCGTTGTTCCACACGACGGCCGACACCGAAACCGCCACGAGTCCAGAGGCGATGGCCCTCGCGGCCGAGGTGGCAATCGACGTGGCCCGGCTCTTCCTCGACTCCTGACCGAACGGGAAACAGGACGCCGGCAAGACCAGGATCGCCGCCATCGGTTGGTCGTGACCATGATCCTGCCGGCGTCGACAGTTGGCCTTGCCGGGTTTTAGCGTTTTGCTATATTCCTACGCAGCGACCAGCCTGTGCTACGAGGTCCACTGGATTCCACAGGCGACCGAAATCACCAAGGGGGAGAATCATGTTCGGACGATCAACGCGTTCGCTTCGGCTGTTACTCATGCTGCTGATGGCGTTGGCGCTGTTCGCCGCGAGTTGCGGCGACAGTGACGACGACAGCGAGGCGGAGGCCGATGAAGGCGTTACCACAGCGGAAAGTGACGAGGCCGTCGACGATTCCGCTGACGACGACGATGCTGCCGCAGCCGACTCCGACGATGAAGCGATGGAGGAGGAAACGGCAGGCTCGGCGCCAGCGGGAACGCTCCGGATGGCCTTGACCACCGACGTTCAGACCTACGACCCGGTGATGGCCGGTGTGGCGCAGACCCCGTATCTGCAGCCGGTCTACGACACCCTGCTGGTCTGGACGCTGGACGGCGTCCAGCCCCGCCAAGCTGAGGAGTTCCGACTCATTGACGCATCGACCTACGAGCTTGATATCCGACCGGGCATCACCTTCAGCGACGGTGCCGTGTTCGACGCCGCCGCGGTGGTGGCCAGCTACGAGCGGGCGATTGCCCGCGAAGACAGCCCGCAGGCCGCCTTCTACGGCAACATCGCATCGGTTACGGCGCCAAGCGACATGACCGTTCGGTTCGAATTGGTCGAACCGACAACGGTGTTTCTCGAGGACCTGACCTGGCTCCCGGGCATGGTGACGAGTCCGAACGCATCCGACCTCGACGCAATGCCTGCCGGCGCAGGTGGCTGGGTTCTCGACGCTGACTCGACCCGCGCTGGTGTACAGCAGGACTTCGTGGCCCGCACCGATGGGTTCTGGGATCCCGACTCCGTTCTGGTCGAGCGCCTCGAGATCCGTCTGCTGCAGGACGAGGCTGCGGTCAACGCCATGCTGAACGACGAGCTCGACCTGAGTTACCGGGCCGACAACGCGGTGTCCGACTACGAGGCCGCCGGCCTGACAATACTCGAGAGTCCGGGCCCATCCCTCCGCTACGTGCAGGTCATGGACCTCGACGGTGTGGTGCTGGAGCCCATTGGCAACGTCGACGTTCGTCGGGCGATGATGCTGGCGCTCGACCGCGACGGCTACAACGCCGCGGTGCAGAACGGGCTGGGCGATCCGTATCCGGGCTGGTTCCTGCCCGGAGAACCCTGGCACGACCCGGCGGCGGAGCAGTACGCGTTCGACCTGGAGGCCGCTCAGCAACTGCTCGCGGATGCCGGCTATCCGGACGGGTTCGCCATCACGCTGGAAACCATCCCGCCACTCGCACCGACAGCCGAGGCCATCCAGCAGATGTGGACGGCCCTCGGCTTGGACGTCACCGTCAACGTTGGCGAGCCGGGCACACTCGCCGACACAATGCGTTCCGGGACCACGCCGCTGACACCAACGTTCAACATCGGCCACCCGCCCGAGACGTTCTACCGCCAGCGACTCGCTCCGGGGAGCGGTTTCGATCCTCTGGCGGCAGATCGCGGCGAGATTGCCGATCTTGCGGCGGCGGCCCTGGAAGCCACCACGGTCGAGGACCAGAATGCAGCGTGGGCCGCGGTCTTCGCCTATGCGGTGGACCAGGGCTTTGTCATGCCCTATGGCCACGCGATACCCGGCGTGGTCATCAGCGATGTTGTCCAGGGTGCAACGGTGATACCCACCAATGCGTCGTTCCCACGTCCGTATGGCATCAGCGTCGGATGATTCCGATCTAACCGGCCGTCAGAGCTTCCCGGTCGACGGGTCGTCGACTGGGAAGCGCGGCCGGGCCTGACACATACTGACGTCTTGACCCGCACGATCCTCATCAGGTTTGCGTCACTGGTTCCGCTGGTGATTCTGGCGAGCTTCGTCACGTTCGCGCTCCTCCAGCTGACAGAGACCGACCCGGCCGTCGTTCGGCTCGGCGAGGACGCGACCGAGGAGGCGTACGAGGCGTACCGCGACCAGATCGGCGTCAACGACCCGTTCCTGGTCCAGTACGGCCGCTGGCTAGCCAACGCGGCCACTGGGGATCTCGGCGAGTCGTGGAACGGGCCGGATGAGGTCTCCGAACTGCTCTCGGAGCGGATCTCGGTGACCATCTCGCTTGCGCTCGGCGGGTTGTTCGTCGCAGTGACCATCGGCATGGTCGCCGGTATTGCGGCCGGTGTCCGGGCGGGGAGGACCGCAGACGGTGTCATCACTGCGGCGGCGTCATCCGGTCAGGCGCTGCCGAACTTCTGGGTCGGCATCCTGCTCGTCGCTTTCGTCGCATTGCCCTACGACGTGTTCCCGGCAACCAAATACACGGGCCCCACCGAGTCGGTGTGGGACTGGTTGATCAGCATCGCCCTGCCGTCGATCGCGCTCGGTACCGCAGCAGCGGCCGGCATCGCTCGCCAAACCCGGGCGGCCTTCGTCCGCGTGCTCCACGAACCCTACATCCGCACGGCGCTGTCCGTCGGCCTGTCGCGACGGTCGATCCTGTATCGGACGGCGCTCCGGAACGCCTGCATCCCGGTGGTCACCAGCGCTGCGACGCTGTTCGGCACGCTCCTGGGCGGAGCCGTGGTCGTCGAGGCCGTCTTCGCCTATCCCGGTTTGGGCTCCCTCGTGCTGGTGGCGATTCAGAACGGTGACCTGCCCATCGTGCTCGGGTTCGTTTTCGTGGCTGCAGTCGCGGTCGCGCTCGTCCAGCTCGTGCTTGATATCACCTACACCATCATCGATCCACGGACCCGCGTGTCATGAGGGCACGACGACGAACGAGCACCGAGGGTGAAAGTGCGTTCGTCAAGGCGGCCTGGGGCCTCATCATGCTACTCATCGGCGTGGCCGTCTTCGGGCCGTTCCTCTCGCCGTACGACCCCAACCTCGGTGACTTCCAGAAGCTTCTTCAGGGCCCGAGCGGCGACCACTGGCTCGGGACGGACAGTCTTGGCCGCGACACGCTCAGTCGGCTGATCGCCGGCACGCGGATCGCCGCGCTGGCCGGTCTCGAGGCGACGGCGGTCGCCATCGCGGTCGGGGTTCCGATCGGCATCACGGTCGGCTTCGTCGGTGGGACGATCGACCGGCTCGTGATGCGCCTGGTCGATGCCATCGCCGCCATCCCGGCGCTGGTCTTCGCCATCGCCATCATCGCCGCAATCGGGAGCGGTCTGGGCCAGGCCATGCTCGCCGTCGGCCTCGCCTTCTCGGCCAGCGTCGCCCGACTGGCGCGTGGGTTGGCCCTGGCCGAGCGGGAGCGGCTGTACGTCGACGGGGCACGGGTGGTCGGTCTCGGGCGTCCGAGCCTCCTCGGCCGCCACATCCTGCCGAACATCGGCGGACCGCTCGTCGTGATCGCTACCACCGTCTTCGCCGCAGCCATCGTCATCGAGGCCTCGCTCAGCTTCCTCGGGCTCGGGGTTCGGATTCCCGATGCGAGCTGGGGCTCGATGCTGACCGACGCCCAACGCGTTCACCGTGAACACCCATGGCAATCGGTCGCCCCGGGTATGGCGATCTTCGTCACCGTCCTGGCTATCAACATCGTCGGGGACTCCCTACTCCGACGGCGCAGGGGTGAATCCTTCGACCACCCGGCCGGCCACCTGGAACCGGTCATCGTCCGGCGGACGGACGCGGTTTCCTCCGTAGGAGATGGCGCCGACGTCGACACCGACACAGCCACCGAGCCCGTGCCGGCTCCGGGTCGGGTGCTGACGGTGCGCTCGCTCTCGGTCTCCTACCCCGAGACCGCCGCCGTGGTCGACGCCGACCTCCACGTCGACCAGGGGGAAGTGGTTGCCCTCGTCGGCGAATCGGGGAGTGGAAAGACGAGTCTTGTCATGGCCGTCGCCGGCCTGTTGACCCCGCCGGCCGACGTGCGGGCCGCAGAGCTCTCGCTCAGCACCCCGGACGGCAAGCTGTCGCTTCTCGACATCAGCAGACGGGAGCAGTACAGGTGGCGAAGCAACCTCGGGGTCGTCTTCCAGGAGCCTGCGGCCAGCCTAAACCCCCTGCAGACCGTCGGCCGGCAGATGGCAGACGCACTGAGGCGGGGAGACAGCCTGTCGCGTCGCGAGATCGCCGATCGCACGATCGAGCTCTTGACGGCGGTCGGCTTGCCTCGCCCCGACGAGGTCGCCCGCCTGCGCCCGGACCAGATTTCGGGCGGTATGGCCCAGCGTGTCGTCATCGCCCAGGCCCTGGCGAGTGAGCCGACGCTGCTCGTGGCCGACGAACCAACAACGGCCCTGGACGTGACCATCCAGGCCGAGATCATCGCACTGTTGAAGCAGCTCGGAGCCGAGCGCGGGCTGGCAGTCATTCTGGTCACGCATGACCTCGGCGTGGCCGCCCAGCTCGCCGACCGCACGCTTGTCATGTACGCGGGACGGGTCGTCGAGGCGGCCAAAATGGCCGATCTGGTCGGTTCGCCCCGGCATCCCTACACCGCCGAGCTGCTCCGGTCCGTGCCGCGCAACGTCGGTGGCGTCAGAATCGAACCGAGTATCGATCGGTTTGCCACGCTTGCGCTCCCGACGGCCGGTTGCCTGTATGCACCGCGCTGCGATCACGCGATGGAGGTCTGCCGGGAGATTGAACCGGCGCTACGGGATGCCGGTGGCCAACTCGCAGCGTGCGTGCGGGCCGATGACCTCGAGCTGGTTGGCCTCGGCGGCAATGGGGAGGATCGATCGTGACGACCATTGCCACCGTGGACAGCCTGACGGTCCGCTTCAAGCGACGGCGAAGACTGACCGAACTGCGACCGGAGCCGTTTACCGCGGTCGACGACGTCAGCTTCGAGCTGCGTTCGGGTGCAATCACCGCGATCGTCGGCGAGTCCGGTTCGGGAAAGACGACCGTTGCCCGAGCGCTGCTCCGGCTCGTTCCCTTCGAGGGCCGGGTGACCATCGACGGCGTGGCGGTCCACGAGCTTCCCCGGTATCCAGGCATTGACTACCGGCGGCGGATCCAAGCGGTGTTCCAGGATCCTCTGCAGGCGCTCAATCCGCGGCACAGCACCGAGCAGCTCATCGGGGAGCCACTACGGTTGCATGGTCACCGCGACGCCGCGGGACAGAGCGCCCGCATCGACGAGCTCCTGCAGCAGGTGGGTCTGGACGCAGAACTGCGGCCACGCACCACTCGCGAGCTCTCCGGAGGCCAGCGCCAACGAGTCGCCATCGCCAGGGCCCTGGCCAGCGAGCCCCGAGTGCTTGTCTTGGACGAAGCGCTCAGCGCGCTCGACGTGACGACGGGAAACCGCGTCGCCGGGCTCCTCCGGGCTCTGGTCGACGCCGACACCTCGATGCTTTTCATCGCACACGACCTGGCCCTGGTTCGCCAGCTCTGTGACGAGGTGCTCGTCATGCACCACGGGCGGATCGTGGAGCGGGGGACTCCGGACGACGTGTGCGATCGGCCTCAGGATCCCTACACCCGCCAACTGATCGCGGCCATCCCGGATCCGGCCGACGCCCTGAGACACTGACCGGAACCAAATCAGGTCCGGCGCGAGCCGTCGAGCGTCGTTGCGTCGCTCCGTTCGTTTCCAGCCCGCATTGCCATGCGGACCCGGCTTGCCGGGTGGTTACCGCCGCTTCCCCACCTGCCTGGGTACGACCGGGACCCGGGATCTGTTCCTCAGCGGCTGCGCACGCCTCTTGACCGGAGTACGTCTCCACGATCACCGGGACCGGCGGGCTCGGGTTTCGACGGCACCGAGGGTTGGCGTGGTGTGGACTTCCGTAGGTGTCGGAGGGGGGAATACAGACTTACGGGATCCCGAACGGACCACCCCACAAGCTGACGGCTCGTGTTGATCGACGACTACGGCAGGACAACAAGCTTGCCGGTGGCTCGGCCGGCTTCCATGTCGGCATGAGCGCCGGCGATTTCGTCGAGCTGGTAGACACGGTGGATTGGCACCTGTGCTCTGCCGGCGGCGACGGCGTCGAGGAAGTCTTGCAGTACGACGGGCGGGAGATCGCTTGCGTCACCTCCGTAGGCGGTGAGGCGAACCCCGCGTGGGAGGTACTCAATCGGGTAGAAGTCGCGAACAGTCCACTGGTTGGACAGCATCCCGGTGAAACAAACCACACCGTGGACCCGGGTCGCTCGGAGCGTGTCGGGCAGCGTTGGCGTGCCAACGAGCTCGAGCGCGGCATCGACGCCATCGGGAAAGATGTCGCGCACTTGCGTGGCGATCCCTCCGTCGTCGACGAGCGGATGCTGCACGCCGATCTGGGTGAGGACCTCTGCTCGGTCCGGGCTGCGGGTCGTGGACAAGACGGTCATCCCGAGACGGCGGGCGAGCACGGCAGTGGCCATGCCGATCGAGGAGGTGCCGCCGCGGATCAGGATCGATTGGCCCGATTGTGCGTTGAGTCCGACCGTCAGTGATCCGTACGAGGTTTGGAGCATCTCGGGCACCGCGCCGAGCGTGGCCCAATCGAGGTCACTGCTGAACGGGACGGTTTGGCGCACCGGCACACAGGTGTACTCGGCATAGCCCCCGTCGAAGGTGCGGCCCATACCGCCCATCAACGCAGCGACCTGGGTGCCAGGCTCGAGTTCGCCCCCGGGGCAGTCAGCGACAACGCCGGTCGCTTCGATGCCCAAGACCCTCGGGAATGTGACCCCGTCAGCGAGCCCGAGGCGGGTGTGCAGCTCAGATCGGTTGAGGCCGAACGCTTCCACCTGGATGAGGACCTCCCCTCGTTGAGGCGTCGGTATCGGCACTTCACGGATCTGCAACGCTTCGGGTGGGCCGGGAGCGTCGAGTACCACCGCCCGCATCGACGTGGGCATGTCGGTCATCTCGGACTTCCTTGCTGTTGGCTGGAGAGGTGTTGTCGTAGGTCGCGCACCGTGGATGCGAATGCGGCGAGCTGCTCCGGTGAAGTCCCGGCTCCAAGTCGGACGGAGAGTTCGTCCGCAAAGGAGCCGTTGGCTGCCTCGAGTAGGCGGCGTCCTGCGGACGTGAGGACAAGCACCGAGGATCGAGCGTCGCGTGGATTGGGCCGTCGTTCGCACCACCCTCCGCGCTCGATGCGATCGACCAGCTTGCTCACACCGCCCAGCGTGATCGACAGGCGTTGTGCGATGTCGGCGACTCGACAGTCGTCAACGTGGGAGATGATCTGCATCGGTTCGAACCACGACAACGGGAGATCATGGTCACTTCGTAGCCGTCGATCAACGAGGTCCCACAGCTCGGTCTCCAACCTCACTAGGTCGCTGAACACTTCACCGAGATGGAGCGACAGGATACCGCGCGGCGCGGATTTTGATTCCATGGAAACAATTGTAGCGCAGGCTGGTTACATTCCATGGAATCAATCCTGAAGGAAGAGATGAACGTGAGCGCCGCCGAAGACCGAATCAGGGATCTGCTCGACTCCTACGAGCGAGCCCTCAACATCAGTGACCCCGACCTCGCCGCATCCTGGTACACCTCAGACGGCATCTTCATGCCAACCACGCTTCCAACCGTGACCGGAACCGATCTGGCCGCCGGCTACCGCCAGATCTTCGAGGCAATCCGCCTGAATGTGAGCTTCAGCATCGACGAGCTCGTCGTCACCAGCATTGACACCGCATCCGCCCTGACCAGAAGCAACGGAACCCAAACCGTTCCCGCCACCGGAGACGAGTCAGCCGAATCCAACCGCGAGATCTTCCTATTCCGCCGAACAGACAGGCACGGCTGGAAGATCGCTCGCTACATGTTCAACAAACCGGCATGACCACCAGACTTGCGGCTCTCCTCGACACCGCGGCCGACGCAAACTGGCCTATCAAGACGCAGGTGAACAGAAGATGGAAGTTCATTTCAAGCCGTGGAAGGCCACTGCTGAAAGCGTTAGGTGTCGGCTCCGACGGTGACGTCGCTGGCTGCAGGGCATCGACTCTTTCGAATCAGACCATTGCGGATCACAACGGTTGAGCCGACCCCTTCAACCTTGGCCCCCACAGGTCAATCACCGTCTTGCATCAGGAGAGCAAGAGTGCCAAGAACCACCATCTCGTCCGGCCATCCGAGTGCAGCACCCAACGCAAATCCAGCCGACTCGACGCAGCTTCGTCTGTGGTCGGGCGGAGATCATCACAGGGGACAGGAAACCGGGTTGGAACGTCGCCGGCTGGAGGCTAGCCGGAAGACGCGTCGGTGTTGGCAATCGGTTAGCAAACAGCCCAAAACGCAGAGTCACCAGGCCGGTGACCTGGGGAAACACCTCTGACTTGGTGTCGGAGATGGGACTTGACAGTCACCTGGGCGTCCAGGCAGCGCGGGCTGGACCTATCCCCCGCTCTCCAAGCGGCAACGCG
>JBCCGJ010000270.1:0-8572 GCA_039029335.1 Actinomycetota bacterium
CGCGTGGCTGGTCGGCGGGATCGGCATCCTGTTCCTGACCCGCAGCGGCGTCATGAACCGGGGTGGCCTGGAGCTCGGCCAGCTGACCGCCCGGCATGCAGTGATCATCGGCGTCGCCCAGGCCATAGCAATGTGGCCCGGGACCAGCAGGAGCCTGATCACCATCGTGGCCGCCGTGCTGGTCGGCCTGTCGCTGCAGGCCGCCGTGGAGTTCGCCTTTCTCCTGGGACTCGCCACGCTCAGCGCAGCGACGATCGTCACCGCGGCAACCGACGGTGGCCAACTGATCGACCTCTACGGGTGGACAACGCCGGCGATCGGCATGGTTGTGGCCTTCGTGTCGGCCCTCGCCTCGATCAAGTGGATGGTCTCCTGGCTGCAGCAGCGAAGCTTCAACGTCTTCGGGTACTACCGAATCGTCATCGGGATCCTTGCCGCGCTGGCATTGGCGCTCGGCTGGCTCTGATCGACCAATTGAAACCGGTTGAAATCCTTCTAACCTGCCAGGGACAGCGGACAGATCAGCGGGAACCGACCCTTTTCTGTGTAACGACGTGGCGAAACGAAAAGGCGTAACGAATACATGCGTATTGGGGTGCCGAGAGAACAGTCGACGAGGGAGCGCCGCGTGGCGCTCACCCCGGCCGGTACCGCGGCTCTGGTGGCCGACGGTCACGAGGTGCACGTGGAGGTCGGCGCAGGGCTGAAGGCCGGCCACACCGACGCCGACTACCGGGACGAGGGGGCAACCGTCGCCCAGCGTTCCGCGGTGATCGGCACGGACGGTGTCATCATCCAGGTCAACGGACCGACCGAGGCGGACCTGGGTGGACCGGAGTGGCAGGGACTCGGCGGTGGGCACACGCTGGTGGCCCAGCACGATCCGCTGTGGCTGCCGGACCGGGCGGCCGCACTGGCCGGGACCGGGGCCACCATCGTGTCGCTGGAGCTGATCCCCCGAACCACAAAGGCCCAGTCGATGGACGTCCTGTCCTCGGCCGCCACGGTCGCCGGGTACGAGGCTGCACTGCTGGCCGCCTCCCGGATCAACAAGCTCCTGCCGATGCTGATGACCGCCGCGGGCACGGTCCCGCCCTCCCGATTTGTCATCCTCGGCGCAGGCGTCGCCGGTCTGCAGGCCATCGCAACCGCCCGGCGGCTTGGCGCGGTGGTCGAGGGCTACGACATCCGACCGGCGGCCATGGAGCAGATCCAGTCCCTCGGGGCGAAACCGATCGAGCTGACGCTGGACACCGACCGGGCAGAAGGAGCCGGCGGGTATGCGGCGGAACAGACCGAGGAGCTCAACCGCCGACAGAACGAACTCCTGACGCCCTACATCGCCGAGGCGGACGCGGTGATAACCACCGCCGCCATTCCCGGCGCCGCAAGCCCGGAGCTCATCACCACAGAGATGGTCGAAGCGATGCGGCCCGGTTCCATCATCATTGACCTGGCCGCCGAGCGGGGCGGGAACTGCAGGATGTCCGAGCCGGATGACGAAGTCGTCCACGAAGGGGTGGTGATCCTGGGGCCGACAGACCTCACGTCCCGGGCCGCGGCAACCTCCAGCCAGATGTTCTCCAACAACGTGATCTCCCTGCTGCGGCATCTGGCACCGGACGGTGAACTCACGCTCGACCCGGACGACGAGATCACCGTCGGAACGGTTGTCGGCCGGGATGGCGCCGTTGTCCACCCGGCCGTCATGGCCAAACTCGATCCGCCCGTCCCGGACCCGGGGGCCCACGACGAGACCAAGGAAGGCACCGCCCCATGACGTTCCTGCTTGCCCTGACCCTCTTCATGCTTGCGGTGTTCCTCGGCGTCGAGCTGATCACCAAGGTGCCACCGACGCTCCACACCCCGCTGATGTCGGGGTCGAACGCGATCTCGGGCATCACCCTCATCGGCGCCCTCGGTGCTGCAGGAGCGGACCACACCACGCTCAGCACCGTGCTGGCGTTCGGCGCGGTGGTGCTGGCCACTATCAACGTCGTCGGTGGGTTCCTGGTAACCCACCGCATGCTCGGCATGTTCTCCAGGAAGCGCTGAGCGATGTCCAATCTCATCCAGGTCGGCTACCTGATCAGCGCCGCACTCTTCATCCTCGGTTTGAAGGGGCTTGCCAGGCCCCGCACGGCGGTCCGGGGTAATCAACTCGGCGCGACCGGCATGCTGCTTGCGGTCCTGGTGACGCTGACCGACCAGCAGATCGTCAGCTACTGGGTTCTGGCCGTCGGCCTGGTCATCGGTGGGCTGGTCGGTCTTGTGTTGGCCACCCGGGTCCAGATGACCGGCATGCCCCAGCTGGTTGCGCTGTTCAACGGATTCGGCGGGCTTGCGTCCGTGCTGGTCGGCGCCGCGACGTTTGCCGTTGCCATGGACGTCGACTCCCATACCACCGAAAGCTCGGCGGCCACCGCGGCCACGCTGGCGATCGGTGGGTTGACCTTCACCGGCAGCCTGATCGCCTTCGCCAAGCTGCAGGAGATCATGCCAGGCGGTCCCCAGGCCGGAGCCCCGATCCGGCTCTTCAACATCATGATCGGAACCGTGCTGGTCGCCCTCGCGGTCGGCATGGTGCTGAATCCCGGGTTCTTCTGGCTGTGGGCCATCATCGGGATTGCGTTTGTTGCCGGCGTCACCCTGGTCGTCCCGATCGGCGGGGCGGACATGCCGGTGGTGATCGCGCTGCTCAACTCCTTCTCCGGCCTGGCGGCGTCAACCGCCGGGTTCATCCTGGACAACAGCCTGCTGATCATCGCCGGTGCCCTTGTCGGGGCCAGCGGGCTGCTGCTCACCCAGGTGATGTGCGTGGCGATGAACCGGACCCTGCTGAATGTGCTCTTCGGCTCGATCACCAGCGGTGGGGCGGTCGAAGACGCCGACGAGGTCTACGAGGGCAAGGTCACCTCGTCGTCCGCGGACGAGGTTGCCATGCTGCTGGAGACCGCCCAGCGGGTGGTGATCGTCCCCGGGTACGGCATGGCGGTGGCCCAGGCCCAGCATGCGGTCCGTGACCTCACCCGATCGCTCGAGGCCCAGGGAACCGACGTGGCCTTTGCCATCCATCCGGTGGCGGGGCGGATGCCGGGGCACATGAACGTGCTGCTCGCCGAGGCGGAGATCCCCTACGAGCAGTTGCTGGAGATGGACGTGGTCAACCCCACCTTCGATCAGACGGACGTCGTCATCGTGATCGGGGCGAACGACGTGGTCAACCCGGAGGCCCGGGAGAACCCCGAGAGCCCCATCGCCGGCATGCCGATCCTGGACGCGGACCGGGCCAGAACGGTTGTTGTGGTCAAACGGTCGCTCAGCCCGGGCTTCGCCGGCATCCCCAACCCGCTCTTTGCCGCGGACAACACGCTCATGCTGTTCGGGGACGGGAAAAAGGCCGTCGAGGACATGACCCGGGCGCTCGCCGAGGTCTGACAGCCCGGTCTGACAACCGGCTCGGCCCGGCCCCGACCGGGACGACCGATGGGCAGAACCTTCGGTTTTTCGGACACAACCGGCTCGCTGCGGGCACAATGATGGCGTGCGGAAGGCGGAACCATCCTTGGCGACCCCCTTGGCGATCCTCCGCGCCCTTGCCAACGCCGCGCTCGTTCTCCTCGGGACCACGTTTGCCGCCCATACCCTCGCCGCGGGGACCGATGAGGGCCGCTACCGCCCGGTCGACGGCCAGTCCTTCGAAACAACGATGTCCGGGGCGGACCTGCCCGGCTTCGGGAGCTGGCTCGGCGGGCTGGGCACCGTCGGTGAGGACGTGCTGCGGGCGGCGGCCAACACGATCTGGCTCGGGCTGGTCGGGTTGGTGGTCGGTGCCGCGCTGGGTGTTGTCCTGGCGTGGCTCACCCGGCCACGGCTGCTTGCCGGCCTGATCGGCTGGCTCCAGAGTCCGCTGCTGGCGCTGGCCGTGCCGGGGATCCTGCTGCTGCCGCTGTACCGGATGGCCGACGATCGTGGGCTGCTGCCCGCCGGGCCGGCCTCCGATACCTCCGCCGGTGGGCCGGCATTTCTCCTGTTCTGGGGTTCCGCCGTCGGGCTGGCGCTGGCCCCCGGGTTGGCTGGCCAGTTCACCGCGGGACTCAGCCGTTTTGCCGGTGGACACCGGTCGCCGGGGCTCGAGGTGGCCGAGACCGCTGCCGCGTCGCGTCCTCTGGCCACCGACACGTCCGTCTTCGGTGTTCCCACGGCGATCCTGCTGCTGGGTCTGGCATCGGTGGAGCTGCTGTCCGGCCACAACGGGTTGTTCTCCTTCTTTGCGGACCGGCTGACCGCCGGCGACCTCGCCGGTGCACTGGATGTTGTGCTGGTGGTCGCCGTTCTCGGGGCGGCGCTGACGTTGGTCCTCGGAGCGATCACGTTCATCACCTCGGACCGCACCGGGCCGACGGAGCGGCCTGATCGACCGACAGCCGTTTCGGAGGGAGCCTGGCCGCTTCTGGCAACGCTGACGGTTCTGGGGCTTATTGCCGCCGTCGGGTATCTCCGGGACCCGGTGCTCAACGGTGACCGGGATCAAGTGCTCCAGCAGCCGACCCTCGGCGAGCCGTGGCTGGGGACGGACGGCGCCGGGGTCAGCCTGGTCGAGCGGCTGGTCGTCGCCCTCGGTCCGACGATTGTTGCGGCGCTGGTGCCGGCCATCGTGGCCGCAGCGGTGGGATTCCTGCTGAACGCCGGCCTTGGCCGGGGCGGGTCGGCCGTCAATCGGCTGTTGGACACCGTGGTCGACGTGGTCTGGTGGCCCCTCCCGCTGTTGGTGCCCCTCGCCCATCTCCAGGCCGGGAACCCGGCCCGCGCCGAGGTGGATCCGCTCGTCGTCGGGGTCACGGCGGCCGCGCTCACGCCGCTGACCGTCCGGGCGCTCCGCCGCCGGGCCGATCACGGCCAGGGAGGTCGATCGGGCCTGGCGACGGTACTGGTTTACCTGGTCGCCATGGCAGCGGCGGCCCGGATCTTCGCCGGATTCCTCGGGGTCACCAACGGGCCGCACGGCCCGGCGAACGCCGACCTCGGGGCGGTCATCGCCTCGACCGCCGCGTCTGCGACGCCCGGCAGCAACTGGTCGGTGGCCGCCCCGGCCATTACCGGCCTGGTGTTTTTTGCGTTGCTGTACTGGTTGGCCGGCACGATCAGCACACCCCTCCCCCATCGGGACCTCGCCCCGGTCGCCCAGGAGCCGGAGACGTTGTCCTCGGCTCCGACGACCACCGTGGAGCCGGCCGACGGTGCGGAGGCGGCCGGGAAAACCGACCGGGACGATTGCGGCCCCACCGGCGAGGACGACGACCAGAACCTCACGATCACGCTGGGAGCCGGGCCACCCACCAGCCCATCGGCCGCATCGCAGGACACGATCGATCTCCGGGACCGCCCGCCGCTGCCGGTACCGGTCCAGCGTCGACCGGTGGTCGATCTGGTCAAGGTGCGCGCGGCGGAGGCGGCGGACGAGGCCGCGGCCGACCGGACCTCGCCGGCTGACCCGGTGAGCGGAACGACCGGGGCCGATGCCGCCCGAGGCTCGGATGACGGTGCCCTCGGAGACGGCCCCGACGTCGGAGAAAGCGACGGCGGCACTGGCGAAGGAAGCCGTGACGAGCAAGACACCGGCGACAGGGGCACGGCCGAGGGAGGCGGTGCCGAGCAAGGCACCGGCGACAGCGGCACTGACGAAGGAGACCGTGACGAGCAAGACCTGGGCGACACGGACACTGCCGATGGCGATACCGCCGACAGGGCCACTGACGAGGGGGAGACCGGCGACGGGGAACCGCCCGCTGAGGCCGGGCCGTCGGACGATGCCGGGCCGTCGGACGACGCCGAACCGCCGGACGATGCAGCACCTGAAACGCACATCGAGCAGGCCGACGACGGGATCGACGACGAGACCAGATCCGAGTTGGAGATGTTGAACGCCGACGCCGAGGATCTGGCCGCAGAGGCGTCCAAGACGATCGAGCTGCGACCCTCGACCCTCCGCCGAGCGGGCATCGTTGCGCCCGGCGCCGACGAACCGGTGACGCCGACCAAACCGATCCTTGCCGATCACGCCGAGGATTACACCGGGGAGGAGCCCGCGGATTAGCTGCAGAACGACGAGCCCACCGGTATCTCGCCGGACCTCCCTGCCGGCTGCCACCAACGCCGAAACCGGGTCCGTCGCCACGGATTCGGCGGGCCCGCTGCGAGGAGTTCCGGCACCGATGGACACAATTGGCACGATCCGTGAAATATTTGGCACGAATCATGACACAAGCCGGCGATTCTGGTTTACGGTTGTCCCATGGAGGGTTCGAGTGATCGGAACGGACGATCCCCCGGGCAGGATCTCCGGCGGCGTCGGTCGGAGGTGTCCCGCCAGGCGATCCGTGACGCGGTCACCGACCTGCTTCGGGACACCCACCCGGCCACGCTGAGCATCCCGGCCGTCGCCGGGGCGGCAGGTGTCTCGGTCCGAACCGTCTACCGGTATTTCCCGACAAAACAGGATCTGCTGGACGACGTTGCGGAAATCCAGCAGCGTCGGGCGGATGCGATGGTCAATGGGCGGCAGGACCTCTACAGCAACCCGGACCGGTATCTGGAGGCGCTGTGGACCGATTTCGAGAACGATCTCCCCGCCGTCAAGGCGCAGCATCAGTCCCAACTGGGCAGTGAGATCCGCCGATCGAGGCTGGGCCAAACCAGACCGGGCCTCGACGAGCGGATCGACCGTACCTTTCCGGACGCAACCGACGCCGACCGGGCCGACCTTGCCGATCTGGTCGTCCTGCTCACGTCGTCGTCGGCTTTCCTCGAGCTGCACACCCGGTTGGACCGCTCCGGGCCGGACGCCGCCCGGCTCGTCTGGTGGGCGGTCCGGGCTCTACAGAAACAGTTCACCGCGGACGGCGGGCTCGGTCACTCGTCACGGACACCGGACCGAGCGGGTGCACCGACGACAACCGGCGCACCGGCGGACCGTCAACCGACCGACCAGCAACCAACGGATCCGATCGCCGGGCAGAGCACCCGCCCGGCCACCACGGAAAGCGAGCAGCCATGACAGGCACGTCATCAGGACCGAAGGCGGGCAACCCCGACAGCAACGAGGTCTTGGACTGGACAAAACCCGGCCCGGGCACCTGGAACCTCGACGCCTCCCACTACAAGGCCGACTGTTCCCGCATGGCGCAGCGGGCGATCATCCACGGCATGGCCGAGGGTATCGAACAGGGTTTTGACCTGGTCGGCGCGCCGCTTCGGCGCCTCCAGCCGGCCTTTGTCAACGGCAACTTCTACACCAGGCTGGTGCCGCTGCTCGGCAGCGATCGGGACCTCCCTCCCCCGCCGTCGCCGGTCATCTGGCTCATGACCCGCCTCCATCGCCGGTTCCGGGAGCGGGCCAAGCTGGCCCGCAAGGCGATGGACAATCGGATCTGGATGGACGAGCTGGCCCGATGGGAAAACGAGCATCGGCCGTACCTCGAACGGTCGTCGGCGGCGTTGACCGAGGTTGACGTGGCCGGCCTCGACGACGCCGGGTTGGCGGCCCACATCGACGAGACGTTTTTGTTGGTCCTGGAAGGCACAACGCTGCACTTTCGGCTGCACATCAGCGACCTCGGACCGATCGGGCTGCTCCTGGTGAAAGGCCGGGCGCTCGGCCTGGACAACGTCTCGGTGATGGCGGCCATGGCCGGATCGTCTCCGGCGACCAGCGCCCCGAAGGTTGCGCTCCAGCGCATCGGTGACGCCGCCAGAGGGGTCGCCGGTGCGGACACGACGTTCACCAGTCTTGACCAGGTCAGAGCGGCGTCAGAAGAAGCCGCAACGCTGCTCGACGAGTTTCTGGCCGTCTACGGACACCGGCTGACCACCGGCTACGACCTGCAGGAACTGACGCTGGTGGAACTGCCGGACCTGCTGCTGCTGGCCATCAACACCGTGCCGGACCGGTCAGCAGACGCGATCGACGCCGATGCCGTTGCGGCAGGCAACGCGGCATTGGACGCACTGTTGGCGGAGATCCCCGAGTCCGAGCACGAGGCGTTCCGGCAGCTGGTGGCGGACGCACGGGCCCTCTACGGCCTCCGGGACGAGAACGGCCCGCTGACGTACCAGTGGCCCGCCGGACTCTTGCGCCGGGCGATGCTCGAGGCGGGAAGACGCCTGACGGCCGCCGGTCGTCTCCCCACCGAAGCCCACGTCTTCGACCTCGACCTGGAGGAACTAACCGGCCTCCTGACCGGCGAGACCGAGCCGTCCCTCGCCGAGTTGGAACGGCGGATGGCCGAGCGTCGGAAGTGGGCGACCCATACGGCACCGCCGGTGCTCGGCCTTGTCGCCGAGGATCCACCGCTGTGGACCATGCCCGGCGCGCTTGCCGAGTTGATGGATGTGGTGCTCACCGTGCTGGACCTGATCGAGACCCAGGACAGGACGTCCTCCCTCGAGGGCATCGGCATCGGCACCGAGGCGATGGTCGGCCGGGCCCGGGTGGTCACGGACGAACTCGATGCGCTGGCCAGGATGGAACCGGGCGATGTGTTGATCGCCCCCTTCACCGTTCCGACCTACA
>JBCCGJ010000271.1:0-8536 GCA_039029335.1 Actinomycetota bacterium
CCGTGACCGTGGGTACCAACATGATGGGCTTCACCCCGGTGTTGGGTGATCAGGTCAAGTTCGTCCTGCTCGGCGGCAGCGTGATCGGTACGGACACGTTGTTGCGCTGGTACGTCTTACACGTCCTTTTCGTCCCGTTTGTTACCGTCATCTTCATGGCGATCCACTTCTGGAGAGTCCGCAAGGATGGCGGCATCTCCGGTCCCCTTTAAGGATTTCCTCACATGACTGAAATTCCGGAGCATCTCCGAAAAAGAGCCGCTGAGGCTCGTAAGAAGGCCGAAGGTGACGGTGCGGCAAGTGGTGGCGACGCTGCGGCCCCCGAAGCCTCAAGTGGCGGCGGCGAAACCAGCGGTGCGGCCAGCAAGATTCCGGAGCACCTGCTCAAGCGCTCGCAGTCGGCAAAGCAGCGTGAGGAGGAGCAGGCTTCTGCCGGCACTGCGGTTGCGCCGGCCGCCGCCACCGCAGTGGCAACCGCCACAGCACCCGCCCCGACGGCAACGATGACCGGGCCCGCCGGCCACACCCAGCGGCTGCTGACCGTGGTCAAGTCCGGCTCGATCCAGGACATCAAAGCCCAGCCCCTGGACAAGGTCCACACCTGGCCCCACCTGATCATCGTCGAGTTCGGTGCGGCATTGGCCATCACGGCGTTCCTCACCTTCTTCTCCATCTTCGTCAACGCCCCGCTGCTTCGGCTGGCGGACGTGAACGCCACGCCGAACCCGTCGAAGGCGCCGTGGTACTTCCTCGGTCTGCAGGAGCTGCTGACCATGTTCCACCCGATGGTCGCCGGTGTGACCATCCCCGGCATCGGCCTGTTCGCCCTGATGCTGGCCCCCTACATCGACAAGAACCCAAGCAACAAGCCGGAGGATCGCAAGTTCGCAGTCTCCGTCTTCACCATCTTCATGATGTTCTGGGCGGTCCTTGTCATCATCGGTTCGTTCTTCCGAGGCCCCGGGTTCAACTTCGTGTTCCCCTGGGTCGAGGGCATCTTCTTCGATCTCTAAGGACAGGAGCTCACCAAATGTTCGTGTTCATCGGCATAGCCATACTGGCCCTCCTTGCGCTGGTCGTCGTGGCAACGTCGTTCCGCAGACGCGACACCTATACCGCTATCGGGCAGCTCTCGGGTGAGACCGTTAAGCGCGACCGCTCCCGGGTCGCCGTCGGGGCCGACGCGGCCGCAACCGGTCAGGCCGGGGAGCAGCTGCCCGGCTCGGCCATCGAAGCAGCAGCACGAGCCGACCGTCGAGGTGAACTGGTCCCTGCGGATGACAAGCCGCCCGTCGTGTACGTGCCGCCGGACCCCGAGACGCTTGGTGTCACCCGTCGGCAATTCCTGAACCGGGGCATCGTCGCCATGTTCAGCCTGGGCCTCGCCTCCTTCGGTGCAGCGGTCCTGGCCCAGCTTTGGCCCCGGCCAACCGAAGGTTTCGGCGCAAAGATCAACGTCGGTCGAATCCCGGACATCATGGACAACATCGCCGCCGGTGACGGCTTCTACTACTTCCCGCTCGGCCGCATGTGGATCACCGAGTATCCCGAGAGCGCCCTGCCGAAGGCCCAGGGCAGCTACGGGTTCTACCCGCAGGTCGAGCAGGGTCTGCAGGCCGGCGTTGTCGCCCTGTTCCAGACCTGCCCCCACCTGGGCTGCCGGGTTCCGGAGTGCGCAACCTCCCAGTGGTTCGAGTGCCCGTGCCACGGCTCGCAGTACAACCGGGTCGGGGAGAAGAAGGGTGGCCCGGCCCCTCGGGGTATGGACCGCTTCCCGATGGAGATCAGCAACGCCGGTGAGCTTCTTGTGGACACCGGTACCGTCATCCAGGGTCCGCCGATCGGTGTGAACACCACCGGTCAGGAGGCGGAAGGCCCGAACTGTCTCGGGGCAGGTGGCGGTCACTAATGCTTGCGACATATCTGTTCGCCGCCGATTTCAGGGGAATCGGCCTCTCGGTCGCGGCGATAGTCTTTCTTGGCTTTTGTGCCGTCTTCATATGGAACATGGTTCGGGCCAGGCCGGAACTCGGTTCCGAGATCGAGCTTGCCCCGAACCGGAAGGAGTACCTCTCCGACGAGGAGTTGGAAGGTGAGAAGCTCGACCGGTCGCTCAGCTTCGCCCTGGTGCTACTGACGCTGCTGGCCATCGTGCTGCCGTTCTACTGGATCGCCGAACCGGGCCGTCAGGACGGCGCCGTCGCGGCCTACAACCGCTCGTTCGAGAGCCGCGGTGAAGGCAGCTATCTGGAAGGCGCCCAGTGCGCAAACTGCCACGTCGCCGGCGGCGTCGGCGGTACGGCCCCCTACGTGCTGCAGGACGCGGATGGCCAATTCATCGCGAACGCGGCGTGGAAGGCTCCGGCCCTCAACAACGTGCTGCTCCGCTACAGCGAAGACGAGGTCCGTTACATCCTCAACTTCGGTCGGCCCGGTTCGCCGATGGCCGCCTGGGGCACCGTCGGCGGTGGTCCGCTGACGACTCAGCAGATCGACAACATCATCATCTACCTCCGGACGCTGCAGCTGCAGAGCCTTGACCCGTTGGACATCGCCCTGGCCGGCGGGCCGACGATGGACGACCCGGAGAGCCAGGTGGCCTTGGCCGCCGCCGCGGAGATCGAGGCGGAGATCCGGGCCGAGGTTGAGCGGTCCGTCGCAGACGGCGAATACGCCACCATCGGTGAAGCGGTCTTCAACCTCGGTTTGCAGCGGGACTTCGCCGGTGGTGCCTACTCCTGCGCCCGCTGCCACACGGCGGGCTGGTCACTCGGCCTCGACGTACAGCCGGACATCCTTTCCGAGGGCGTGGCCGGCTGTGGTGGTGGTAATCCATCCGGTATCGGCTTCAACCTCTGTGGTGGCTCCGTCAAGGAGCGGTTCCCCGACGACACCTGGCTTCTGCCGGACGGCTCCTGGTACGGGGCCGACAACCCGTCCGGCTACGACGGCAGCTTCCTGCTGGCCATGGACGGCAGCGAGGTCTCCCTCGACGCCAGCGGCAACCCGGTCAACGGTGAGGGTGAGGCCTACCTCGTCCTCGACGGAACCGAGGAGAATCCGGACCGCAACGGCGACTTGGCCGACTGTGCGTTCGTCTCGGGCCTGTGGCAGCCGGAGTCCGGTCTGGCCTTTGCCTACGATCCGGCGTTCGTCCCGGTCACCAAGGAGGACAGCCGAGACTTCGAGGATCCCGTCGAGCTGACCCTCGAAGAGGTGCTGGCCTCGGTGTCCGACGATGCGATCATGCTCTCGAGCGGCCGGATCATCGCCGGCTGTGAGATCATCGACATGCCGCCTCGGACCAGCCTGGCCCACTTCAACTTCATCGCCGGTGGTGCTGACGCCGGAGTCGGCTATGGCGAAGGTGGCCTGAGCGCCGCCGGTATGATGCCGGGCTTTGCGAAGATGCTCCCCGCCGATCTGATCCAGGCGGTCGTCGACTACGAGCGAGGGCTGTGATGTTACATCTGGCAGCAATCCAACAACTGGCCTTCATCGACGGCATCGGGTTCGACCCGTTCTTCCGTGGCCTGCTGAGCGTCCTCGTCGGTGTTGTGGTGCTGGTTGGTGGCACCTATCTGCTGATCGCCACCAACACCGGCGCCCGGTCCGGCATGCTCATCGCCTGTGCCGGCCTGTTCGGCTGGAACTTCCTCATGGGCATCATCTGGACCATTTACGGCATCGGCTGGGTTGGTGGCACGCCCACATGGGAGCTGGTCGAGGTCAACTTCGACGATGTCGAGGACTTCGACGACGGCCTCTTGTTCTCCGAGATCGACGTGGCTCAGGGTCTTGCCGGTATCGACGTGTCGGTCGACAACCCGGACCCCGATGCGGCCCAGGTTGATGCGCTTGCCCTCTCTCGGGAGATGGAGCTCAACGGGTGGCGGTACCTGCCAACCTCGGACTCGGTCCGTGGTGAAGCGCAGGCCTCTGCGGACGCATTCCTGGTCGAGGAGGAGATCTTTTCGGCCGGGGAGTACCTGCCGCTTCAATTCGGGGGGTTCACCACCGGTGGCAAACCGGTCCTGAAGGAGGACGCGAACCAGCTGGATCGTGTCTGGCACTTCTTCGACGAGACGTTCCTCAACCTGGTCCACAGTCAGGAACTGATCGTGATTCAGGCCAGGGAGACCATCGCCAAGCCGGTGCTACCCGGCGAGGCCCCGCCCATTGCGGAGCCGGACCCGGCGAAACCGCTTGTCTCGGTGATAATGGAACGTGACCGCGGTGGCCCGTTCCCCGGGCTGATCAGCGGACTCCGTTTCACACCGCTCATGTTTACCGTGGCCAACGGCCTGCTGTTCGCAGTGTTCGCCTGGGCCCTCCATAACCGCGATAGACGCCAGGACGAGATCCGAGCGGCCGTCGCCTGATCGACCTGGATAACGTAGGTCGAAGAAGAAACCGCCAAAACGAACAAAGCAGAGGAGGTCGCCATGGCTCAGTACCTACCGGTTCTGGCCTTGCTGATCCTGGCTGCGCTGTTTGCCGCACTGAGCTTTGTCGCCTCGAAGCTTTTGGCCCCGCGCAACCCAACAGTGGAAAAGTATGCGCCGTACGAGTGCGGCATCATCCCCGGGCGAGAGCCGCCGGAGCGTTTTCCGGTCCGGTTCTACCTGGTTGCCATGCTTTTTGTCATTTTCGACATCGAGATCATCTTCCTCTACCCGTGGGCATTGTCCGCTGACCGGCTCGGCCTTGCGGGCCTGGTTGCGATCTTGATCTTCTCCGCCCTTCTGTTCGAGTCGTTTGTGTACCTGATCTCGAAGGGTGCCCTGGATTGGGGTCCGCTGCAGGTGTCCCGCAGGCAGGAGTCGTTGCGTTCGGCGGACCGGACGTCAACCTCGACGATTCGGCGCGTCGGTCTGGACGGTCGGCTCGAGCGTGTTGTTGCGGAGGGCGATACGGAATCGGCCGTCGAAGTCGACGCCGACGACACCGACGACACCGACGACACCGACGACGAGTCCGATGCCGACAGCGATACGGAAGTGGCGGCGTAGTCGTGAACATCATCAGCAACATCCAGGACGACGGTTTCGAAGGCCTGGACCACAACGTCATCACCGCACCGCTGGAGAAGTTGGTCAACTGGTCCCGGGCCCGCTCGTCGTGGCCGGCCACGTTCGGCCTGGCCTGCTGTGCCATCGAGATGATGGCGACCGGCGGCTCGCACTACGACCTGGCCCGTCTCGGCATGGAGGTCTTCCGGGCCTCTCCCCGCCAGGCCGACGTGATGATCGTCGCCGGTCGGGTCAGCCAGAAGATGGCGCCGGTCCTTCGTCAGATCTACGACCAGATGATGGAACCGAAGTGGGTCATCTCCATGGGGGTCTGCGCCTCCAGCGGTGGGATGTTCAACAACTACGCCATCGTCCAGGGGGTCGACCAGATCGTTCCGGTGGACGTCTACGCCCCGGGTTGTCCGCCGGGTCCGGAGACGCTGCTGCACGCCATCACCACGCTTCACACCCAGATCGAGACCGGTGAGTTGCTGCGCCGCAGAAGCGAGACCGGCGCCGGTGCCAACATCATGATCGAGCAGCGCGACGGGCAGGGCGAACCGCAGCTGCTGAGCCTGGGGAGCACCAGGTGACCGACGAGGAGACCACCGAGGCGGAGGACACCGAAGCAGAGGCAACCGAGGCCCCGACCGAGGAAGCCGAAGCCGAGGAGTCAGCGGATGCGGACGCGGAGGCCGACGCGGCTGAAGAGTCCGACGACGAGGCAGCGACCGAGGAAGCCGAAGCCGAGGCAGCGGCC
This sequence comes from Actinomycetota bacterium, assembly GCA_039029335.1. Classification (GTDB taxonomy): domain Bacteria; phylum Actinomycetota; class Acidimicrobiia; order Acidimicrobiales; family SZUA-35; genus JAHELU01. Next base: position 5,773 of record JBCCGJ010000271.1, read on the forward strand.
GAAGAGGCCGTCAGCTACGGCTGCCTGGTCACCTACTCCCGTGACCAGAAGGTCATCCACGTGCCCCGTGACCGGTGGCTGTCGGTTGCGGAGGAGTTGCTGGCGGACGGCTGGAACATGTGTATCGATGTGACCGCCGTTGACTACCTGGCCTACGGACCGGCTCGTAGCCTGCCGGAGGGCGTCCAACCGGAACGGTTCGAGGTTGTGGCCTCCTTCATCTCCCACCGTCGTCGGGAGCGGATCAGGGCCAGAGCTCAGGTCCCCGCCGACGACCCCACGATCGATTCGCTCTACGCCCTGTATCCCGGCAGCGACTATCTGGAGCGTGAGGTCTTCGACCTGATGGGCATCACGTTCACCGGCCACCCGGACATGTCGCGAATTCTCATGCCGGAGACCTGGACCGGCCATCCCCTTCGCAAGGACTACGCCGTCGGCGCCATCCCGGTGCAGTTCAAGGCCCCGAAGGCCGGGAGCTACCTCGAGGGCGTTGAACAGGGTCAGGGGGTCTCATGACGGTCACCGAAGAAACCGAAGCGACCGACAGGGCCGCCGACACGGGAGAGCTCGGACAGCTCCATCATCTGTACCGTCGCCACGCCGTGATGCGGATGTCCGAGGTCGCGGCCGCGGAACTCGCGGAGAGCGAGCCGCTCGAGGGTGAGAACGACCAGACCATGTTGATGAACATGGGACCGTCCCACCCGTCGACCCACGGGGTGCTCCGGCTGATGCTGGAACTCGACGGCGAGACCGTGATCCGCTCGAAGCCGGTCATCGGCTACCTCCACACCGGAATGGAGAAAACCGGCGAGGAGCTGACCTACCTCCAGGGCGCCACCAACGTCACCCGGATGGACTATGCCTCGCCGCTGTTCAACGAGCTGGCGTTCTCCCTGGCGGTCGAAGAGCTGATCGGGATCGAGATCCCGGCGCGGGCCACGTGGATCCGCATGTTGATGACCGAGATGAACCGCATCTCGTCCCACCTGTTGTTCATGGCGACAAACGGCATGGACCTCGGTGCGGTCTCGATGATGATCTACGGCTGGCGGGAGCGGGAGCAGGTGCTCCGGTTCTTCCAGAAGGTCACCGGGCTGCGGATGAACCACAACTACATCCGGCCCGGCGGTGTGGCCGCCGACCTCCCGGACGGCTGGCGGGACGACGTGCTGCATCTGATGGACATGCTCCCGCCGCGGCTTGAGGAGTACGACATCCTGATGACCGGACAGCCGATCTGGCGTGACCGGCTGCAGGGCGTCGGCATCATCAGCCAGGAGGAGGCCATTGCGCTCTCCACCACCGGGCCGATCCTGCGGTCGACCGGTCTTGCCTGGGACCTCCGCCGGGACATGCCGTACCTGGCGTACCCCGAGGTCGACTTCGACGTTGTTGTCGGCTCCTACGGGGATTCCTTCGACCGGTACGCAATCCGGCTGAACGAGATCCGGGAATCGATGCGGATCGTCCGTCAGATCCTGGACAAGATGCCCGAGGGTGACTACCGGGCCCAGGACACCAAGGTGACTCCGCCGCCCCGTGCCCGCATCGACGAGTCGATGGAGGCGTTGATCCACCACTTCAAGATCTTCACCGAGGGATTTAAGGTCCCCGAGGGCGAGGTCTATGCGGCTGTTGAGTCACCCCGCGGCGAGCTCGGCTGTTACATCGTTTCCGACGGCGGTCCGAAGCCGTACCGGATGCACATCCGCGGCCCCAGCTTTGTGAATCTGCAGACCATGCCCCACATGATGGCCGATAGCCTGATCGCCGATGCGGTCGCCATCATCTCCAGCGTCGACCCGATCCTGGGCGAAGTGGATCGGTAGGTAACGTGGCGCGCCTGACCGCGGCCAACGTCCTGTTGGCCAGAGAAATCATCGCCAGATACCCCCGGCCGAAGTCGGCACTGATCCCGCTGCTCCACCTGGCTCAGCAGCAGGACGGGTACGTCGCCGACGACGCCATGGAGCACCTGGCCGAGCTGGTCGGCATCACCCCGGCAGAGGTGCTCGGCACCTGCTCGTTCTACGAGATGTTCAAGCGGGAACCGGTCGGCCGGTACATGATCAACATCTGCACCAACATCGCCTGTCAGCTCAACGGTGGCGAGGAGTTGCTGCACCACGCGGAGGAATCCCTCGGCATCCGCCCCGGCGGTACCACCGAGGACGGCATGTTCACCCTGGAGGACGTGGAGTGCATCGCCGCCTGCACCGAGGCGCCGTGCCTGCAGGTCAACTACCGCTACAAGTTGCGGCTCACGACCGATGATCTCGACGAGCTCATCGACGACATCCGCAACGGCCGCACAGCCGACATCCCCGAGCACGGCACGCTCGGACTCACCCGCCAGCACATCCCGGCGGGGGCCGGGGCCGGCATCTTCCCCCCTGAGCAGGCCAGCGAGCGTCCGGTGTGGCTGGCTCGCAACGATGTCGCCGACGGTGGCGAAGAAACGGGTGGTGCATGATGCCGACCCATGATTACGTCGCCCACGCTCCCGGCTATGTCGACAACGACGGGCCCAAGATTGTCACCAGCCGCTTCATCCACGAAGACAGCCACACCCTCGAGCGATACGAAGCGACCGGGGGGTACGACGGCCTTCGCCGCGCGCTCGATCGCACCCCGGCCGACGTGCACGAAGAGGTCCGCAACGCGGTCGTGCTCGGTCGTGGTGGTGCCGGCTTCCCGGCTGGCGTCAAGTGGGGCTTCATGCCGCCCGGCAAGTTCCCGTACTACCTCGTCGTCAACG
>JBCCGJ010000272.1:0-8525 GCA_039029335.1 Actinomycetota bacterium
ACCGGTCGGGCGGGTGCGATCGCCGTGATCGCCGTTGCGGAGAAGGGGTCGATGTACGACCCGGGCCCCGCGGTGTACATGGAGAAGATCGCCGTCGGCCCCGAAGGTGCCGGCATCGTTGACATCCGCCTGCCCATCGAAAAGAACCTGTCCGCACTGGCCAAGGCCCGCCGAAAGCACGTTCGGGACCTCAACGTCATGGTCCTCGACCGGCCCCGTCACGCTGACATCGTGGCCGCCATCAGATCTACCGGGGCCCGGATCACGCTGATTCAGGACGGCGACGTCGCCGGGGCCATCGCATCGGCCTGGCCGGACTCCGGGGTTGACATGTTGTTCGGTATCGGTGGCACGCCGGAGGGGGTCATCGCGGCAGCTGCGCTGCGCAGCATGGGCGGTGACCTGCAGGGCAGGCTGTGGTTCCGCACCGACGAGGAACGGGAGGAGGCGATCGCCGCCGGCTTCGAGCCGGACAAGATCATCGGCCTCGACGATCTGGTCAACACCGACAACTGCTTCTTCGCCGCCACCGGCATCACCAGCGGCGCGCTGTTGCGCGGGGTCCGGTTCGGCCCGGACTCCATCACCACCCAGTCCCTGGTCATGCGGGGTCGGTCCGGCACCACCCGCCTGATCGAGGCCATCCACCGGCCGGGCAAGCTGGACGACATTCGCGGCGCCTGACGCCGGTCGCCTCTCGAAATTTGGGCTCGCCGTCGACAACACGCGGCCAAATTTTGGCTGCTGGCCCACAAGAATTGTGGGCTTGATGCCCAAATTTCGCCGGTTTGTGGGTGGGCGCGACCGCTATTCCGGAATGACGATGTCCGCCAGGCCCTCGGCCGGTTCGGGGTAGGTCATCTCCAAGCCTTCCAGCGTCTGGATCAGGATCTGGGAGATGGCGATGTTCCGGTACCACTTGCGGTCCGCCGGGATGATGTACCAGGGTGCATCCTTTGTCGACGTCTTGGACAGGGCGTCCTCGAACGCCTCCTGATACTCGTCCCATTTCGCCCGGGGACCGAGGTCACCCGCCTCGAACTTCCAGTTCTTGTGCGGTTCGTCCAGCCTGGCCTGCAGCCGTTCCCGCTGCTCGTCACGGGAGATGTGGAGGAACAGCTTGATGATCGTGGTCCCCTCGTCGGCCAGCATCTCCTCGAACGCCACGATGTGGTCGTAGCGGCGCTTCCATCGTTTCTCCCCGACGAGCTCGTTCACCCGCACCACCAGGACGTCCTCGTAGTGGCTGCGGTTGAAGATGGTCAGCTCGCCGTCACCGGGGACCTGGCTGTGGATCCGCCACAGGTAGTCATGGGCCAGTTCCTCCTCCGTGGGCCGCTTGAACGCCGCAACCCGAACCCCGGTGGGATTCACCCCTTCGAAGACGTGACGCACGGTGCCGTCCTTGCCGCCTGCGTCCATCGCCTGGATGACAACCAGAATCCGCTCTTTGCTCTGGGCCCACAGCAGCTCCTGCAGCGCCTCCAACCGGTCGTTCAGCTCCAGGAGCTTCAGCTTCGCCCCGTCCTTGTCATCGGGATCCCAGAACGGCGTGTCCCGGGTGTCGTGTTTTGACAGATCAACCGTTGCTCCGGGCTTCACCCGAAAGGTGTCGATGTCGAACTTTTGCTCGTCGGCCATGGGTGAGGAGCCTAGCCACCGGGCCCCGACCCATCGACATCAGCGGCCGCGGAGATCGGTTCCAACGATGCCGAAAAAATGGCCGGTTTCGGGGTGACTCGGGTACCGGTTGTGCGGCCCATACGTTGTACTGTTGGTTCGGTGATCGTGGCAGAGCTCGACATATGCCATTCGCGGCCGATCGCCCCGACCAGGCGGGTGGCGCTTGGTAGCCGAAACCTCCCGGTCGACCCGGCGCCCGGGGCCGGAGGCGTGCTGCTGGCCGGGATCATCGCCCACAATGCACCGCGGGTCGCTCCCGAGCTTCGTGAGGATCTGGTCTACGTGCTGGAGACGTTGGCCGCAGGCCGGCGGGTCGTCCAGCCCCGGGTCCGGCACCGGTTCCAGACCGACCGTGTCGGCCTGACCGTCAGCTCACAGCGGCTGGTTGCCGATGGCTCCGTCCTCCGGTTCGAGTTCGACGACGAGGCGGCTCGGCCGGTGCAGCTGGCGCTCGGTTCGCTCTACGCCGCGGCGTCATTGCCCGCGGTGGCGAAGGGCCCGGTCTTCGATGCGATGATGTCGGCCCTGGTCTGGGCCCGGCCGGTCGACAACGCCTTCATCTCCTGGCTGATGGACGGTCAATCCGTCGATCTCGCGGATCTGCAGGCCTGGAACGATCCCGTGGCGTGGGCCCTGGAGATCCTGGAGATCGAACGGGACGGTCAGGACGGTCCCCCGAAGCGGGTGGTGCAGCGCAAGTTCCGCACCCTGCTTCGCGAAGCCCACCCGGATCATGGCGGGATGAGCGAAGCGGCGGCGTCGCGCATCGCCGAGCTCACCGAAGCCCGCCGAATCCTGCTGGCCAGCTGAGCGTCGGCACGGGTTCGGGAGTCGGCTCATGACCGGGGGGACCAACAGGCAGACGTCGGGGGCGCCGCCGGGAAAGCGCCGGAGGCGCACCGCCGGAGGCCTCGTGTTGTTCCACGGCGCAGGCGGTGATCGGGACCACCGGCTCTTCCTGGAGTTGGAGGCCAACCTCGGCAAACCGGTGGCCAGGGTCAACTTTCCGTATCGGGAAAAGGGGCCGGGGCGTCGTCCGCCGGACCGAATGCCGAAGCTGATCGAGACGGTCAACGACGCGGTCGCCCAGGCGGCATCCAAATGGGGGATCCGACAGAGCCGGGTGGCGGTCGGCGGTCGGTCGATGGGAGGTCGGGCTGCGTCGATGGCGCTGGCCGACGGATTACACGCCGCAGCACTTGTCCTCCTCAGCTACCCGCTCCACCCGCCGGGAAAGCCGGAGAAGCTGCGGGTCGATCACTTCCCGGGGGTGACAAAACCCGTGCTGCTGGTCCAGGGGCGGAAGGATCCGTTCGGCACCCCGGAGGAGTTCGACGCACACCTTCCCGCCATCGCGGCGCCGGTCACGGAGCTGTGGGTGGACGGCGGTCATGATCCAAAGCCGGCGTACGACGAGGAGATCGTCGCCGCGGTCAGGGCGTTCCTGGCTGACCTCTGACCGGTGCGTCCAACCCGGGGTCCTTCGGGTTGAAGTGCTCCAGCTCCCGGTTCGCCGTCTCCGGAAAGAACGCAACGATGGCCGCCGCGACCAACAACGGCGCAAACACCATGGAGCCGATGGCCAGGCCGAGGTCGTCCCATCTGACCGACAGCTGTCCCACGATCACCAGCCCCACCGCGCTGCCGCTGACCGCCAGCACGTCGATCATGCCGCCAACCCGGCCACGGGCCCTGGTGGGGAACAGCTCGGTCTGGTAGCCCCGCAGGGCCGGCACGGATGCCGCCGCGGCGGACAGGCTGATGGCCGCGGTGACCCACAGGACCCAGCCGGAGGTCTGATAGGAGATGGCGCCGAGGATTGCGCTGACGGCCAACGACCCGGCCCCGAACCATCGTCTGCCGTATCGATCGGCGATGGCCCCACCGATCGGCACCGCGGCGGTTGCCGGGAGTGAGATCAGCAGCTGGAACGTGGAGACGTCCCCGGCGCTGAAACCCAGGTCTCCTCGGAGGAACTCGTTGCGGAGCTGCGACGCGGGGGAGAGGTAGATGGCGCTCACGAATGCCGCCCCGCCGATGAGGGTGAACCGCCACCAGTTGATCGGGGCCGGTGCCCGGGTTCGCTCGGCGGCCACGAACCGGCGGGTTTCCGGCAGGTTCTGGTTGATCCACCACAGCAGTGGCAGGAACAGCAGCGGCACCAGGTACGCCAGCCGCCACGCCCCTTCGAACAGGTCGGCCAGTCTGAGCACCCAGACCATCAGCGCGGACCCGAACCCGGTGGCCAGCGTCATGAAGCTGATGCCGATGGCCCGGGACGACGCCGGTACCTCCTCGGTCGATGCGAGCGTGATCAGGGTCAGCAGGCCGGTGACCAACCCTCTGGCGATCGTCTGACTGGCACCGAGGGCGAAGATGTTCGGGGCGAACGCCCCCAGTGCGGTGAAGAGGATCGCGGCGGCGGTGAATCGGATGGTGAGCGGCTTTCGCCCGGTCCGGTCCGCTCGGCCGAGGAACACAAAGGACAGCAGCACACCGACCCGTACCGCGGCGAGGGTGTTGGCCTGCACGTCGTCGTCGATCCCGAAGTCGTCGGCGGCGAACGTGATCGTCTGACCGATCAGCACACCCATGTAGCCGGCCATGGCGCCGATGGTCCCGAGGTAACAGATCAGCCGGGAGATCGACGCCGGGACCACCGCCTTCGGCCACCAGACCCGGCGGCGGGGGGTGCGGTCCTCTGCGGCAAGCGCGTATCGGATCGGAAGCCAGAGATAGGGCCACCAGATCGGGAGCGCAAGCTTGTAGTCGGTGGTCTCGGTCACCGTGATCAACCCGGCCCCGGCCGCCGGTGTTGTGCCGTCCGTCGACCCGTTCTTGCCGGTCGCCGCAGCGGGCGGGCCGTCGTGAACGGTCAGGGTCCGTTCGTAGCGGGAGAACGGGCCCTCGACCATCGTCCACCGGTCCGGCCCGTCCGGTCGTTCCTCAACCAGGTCGCCCCGAGGGGTCCGCAGCCGTTCAAGACCGGCAGCGTCCACCGTGCGGGTGCGGGATATGCGGGTCATCGACGGTTTGTCGCGTCAGCGCGACGGGCGTTCCGTTTGCGACGCCGCCCGGCCGTCCGACTCCTCAGCCGCTTCGAGCTGGGCGGACACCCGCTTGTTGGCCAACCAGAGCAGCAGGCCGACCACCAGCAGCGGCCCGACAACCATCAGGATCTCGTCCCAACCCCCCTGGTGGCCCAGCAGAAAACGCGGCTCGGCCAGAAGCCGTTCGATGCGGTCCGCTGATTCCATACGGTGTCATCGTACGGCCGATTCCTGCTGAGAAGCGATGCGGGCCGGCCGGTTCGGACGAGGAAAAAGGATGAGGGCGGACCTCCCCCCGGTGGTCCGCCCTCAGTCTGCGTTCAAGTGTGCCCTGGTTTTGGCACTTTTCAGACCTCGAAGGTGATTACGCCTTCAGGTTGTCCCGAATCTCGGTCAGAAGATCGACCTCACTTGGGCCATCCTCTTCCTCTTCGGCCGGCGGCTGAGCCCGGTTGTAGGCCTTCACCAACATGAAGATCACAAACGCCAGAATGATGAAACCGACGACCGTCGTGATCCAGGTTCCGATCTCGATGTAGGCCGGACCGGTCATGCCGGTGTCGATGCCGTCGGCGTCCAGGATGGGATAGTCGCCACCGATGTCGATGCGGATGCTGTCGAAGTTCGGCTGACCGAAGATCCGAGCCACGATCGGCATGATGACGTTGTCGACCAGACCCTGGACGACCGGGGCAAACGCGAGGGCCATGATCAGACCCACGGCAGCCTCGAAGACATTGCCCTTGTTGATGAAATCCTTGAATTCCTGAATCACGTGAAGTCCTCCCTGGTGGACACGCAACAACCGGAACGGTTCGCCCGATGTCGAGCCCGAGAGTACTTGTTTCGAATCTTCCACCGGTTGATCGAGGCCGATCGATCTAGCCGGGCGATTCCGCCTGGTGGTGGACCTGGTCAGATGACCCGGTACCGGTCCATCGACCCGGTGGCAGTCCCGATTGCGAACTCCCGTTCCGGCGTCTCAGGTCCGCTGTTCCACGTTGGCTTTCAGCCGTGTCAGGTTCCGCCGCCAGATGGCGGTGAGGATCGGCTTGGCCGCGATCTCACCGATCGGCCCACCGAGCCAGATCGGGAACGACAGGTCCTCCCGCCAGGAGAAGTGGGTGCCGGTTTCTCCGATCGGGGTCAGGGTGAACTCGCCGACGCCGGTGACCACCCCTTCGTGGCGGACTCCCATCGCCGCCTCGTCGACCCAGTTGGTGATGGTCATGACATCGGTCAACTTGATGGGGCCGACTTTGGTGTCGCACTCGAACGACGTTCCGGTGCCCTCCCGCTGGTCGGTCAGGAAACGGATCTCGGTGGCATCGGCCATCCACTCCACGTGGGAGCCGAGATCCCGAACGTACGCCCACACCTGTTCGGGGGTTCGATCGATTTCAACAACAACGGTGACTGCGGCCATATCGATCGAGGGTAGAGCCAACCCTCGGGCCGCTGAAGGATCAGGGCGCTGGGGGATCAGGGCATTGGAGGATCAGGGTGCGGCACGGTACACCGATATGTGGGTGTCGGCCTCGGGTCCGAACGGTTCGCCGTCCCAGTTCCGGTATCGCTCGACCAGGGTGAGGCCCGCGGCGGCCGCCAACCCGTCCAGTTGGTCGGACGACAACCATCGCAGTCGCCAGGGTCGGACGGTGACACCGGTGCCGGCGATCTCCAGGTGCTGTCCGGTGATGGTTTGGTCCCGGCGATCGATTGTTGTCGCCGTCACCACCAGTTGCTCGTCGGTACGGGTCCGAACGCCGATGGTGCTGGTCGGGCCCGCGGTGAGCGACGATGCGTCGAGCGCCTCGATGATGACCACCCCGCCGGGGACCAACAGCGGCGGCAGCGCGTCGAACAGTTCCTGCTGCTGCTGTTCCGAGGAGAGGTTAAAAACCGTGTTGAAGGCGATCAGGACCGCCCCGAACCCGGCGAACGCCGTCGGAGGTGCCGGGCGAGTGGTCTGGTCAGGCTCCGGCGCTCTGTGGGGGTTTCGGCGCGGGGCAAACGGCAGCCGGCGCATGTCGGCCAGGACGAGGTGGACGTTGTCCGGCAGGTCGCCACGCCCCTGCTCGAGCATCGCTCGAGACCCGTCGAGACCGACCACCGTCAGCCCGCGGTCAGCCATCGGTCCGGCCAGTCGGCCGCTTCCCACACCCAGCTCCAACACCGGTCCGTCGCAGCGGGCGGCAACAAACGCCGCAGTGGCACTGGCGTCCGAGACGTCGTGGTACCACCGGTCGTAGACATCGGCGAACGACCGGCCGTAGGCGTCCGCGCTGGTGAGGTCCAGCAGATCGGTTTCCGGCCGGTCGACCATCTGACAAAAGCTACTGGGGTCGGTCCCAGTAGGCTCGGGGTATGAGCATTCGAGTCGAGCTGCCGGACCTGCCGAAGGAGATCGTTGCCAGGGGGGCGGCCGCCTTTCTGCTCAGCTCCATCATGGACAGTAGGCCCCACGCCGCCCATCTCACGTTCGACGTGGCCACCGCCGACGGCCAGGTCCAGCTGCGAGCGTCCGCAGGCCGAACCGCCCGCGGCAACATCGGCAACCGTCCTGCGGTGACCGTGCTGTGGCCGGCCGACCAATCCAACGAGCACAGCCTCATCGTCGACGGTGAGGGGCGGCTCGACGGTGACGACCACGTGATCATCACCGCCACCAGCGCCATCCTTCACCGCCCCGCCCCAAGCGCCGCCTCGTCGTAGGCAAGACGTGTCGGTCGGCCTGCGACTTCTCGGTCCGCGGTTCGTGCCTGGGACTTTTTGCCGCTCGGGTGTAGCCCGGCCCCGTCCGTCAGAGCCCCTTCGGCTGCTGGCGGGAAGGCAGCTTGGCCGGCGAGATGCTGCGTCAGGCCGAAGCTCTGTACTCGGTCGACTCCGTGGCTGCGGTCAGGTGGAGATTGCAGCGGTCACGCATCCAGGCTGACCGTCGCCGACAAGCCACTCAGGTCCGCCCCGAGCGGTCTGGGTGTGCAGGCCGCCCGAAACCCAGTTGTCGCCGGAATCATTGTTATATATGATATATAACAATGATTCTAACGGTCGACCACTCGTCCAGCCAGCCGCTGCACGATCAGATCGCCGGGCAGATCCGTGCGGCCATCGCCGACGGCACGGTGGCGGCCGGTGATCGGTTGCCACCGGCCCGCGAGCTGGCCGGTGGCCTGGACGTCAACGTGAACACCCTGCTTCGGGCGTTGCAGGCCCTCCGGGACGAGGGACTGCTCGACATGCGGCGGGGTCGAGGAACGGTGGTGACCGGGACGGCACCGAAGACCGCCCGGTTCGTCGAGCTCGCCGAGCAACTCGTACAGGAGGCGCGACGGAACGGCTTGACCAGAGAACAGATCATTCGATTGGTGGAGGATCGGCTATGACCGAACAACCAGATGGCACAACACCTCACCCCCGCGGAGACAAGTACAGCGCGGCTGTCCCAACCCTTGCATCGGACGGAAGCGGCGGGGGCGTCGCCAAGGCGCTGGTGCTCGGCGTGCTGCCGCTCGCGTGTCTTGCGGTGCTGGTGTTACCGCTGCTGCTTGCGGGGGACGATCTCCCGGATCGGGTGGCGTCCCACTTCAATGCATCCGGTGAACCGGACGGGTCGATGACGCCGACGGGGCTGCTTGTGTTCTCCGGCCTCACTCTGGTCCTTCCCGGCGTGGTTCTGCTGTGGCTCGCCGGCCTGCGCAGCCACCGCATGCCTCGACCCTGGCCGCCGTTTCTTGCCGGACTCGGCGCGTTCCTCGCCGGGCTGGGTGCCGCGATCGTGGCGCAGACGGT
>JBCCGJ010000273.1:0-8476 GCA_039029335.1 Actinomycetota bacterium
CGTCGAATTCGTCTCCGACGTCAGCGATGAGCCAATACAGTCATAGCCGTGAGTGACTCATCCGATTCCGTCGTCAGTTCCGAAACCGTTCGGGTTGGGCTCCTGGGGTGCGGCATCGTCGGCACCCAGTTGGTCACGCTGATCGAGGAACGTTCCGCTGCGCTGTCGGCGTCCACCGGCCTCCGGTTCGAGCTGGCCAGGATTGCGGTTCGCAGCACCACACGGGATCGTGGCCTGGAGATCGATCCGGAGCTGCTGACCTCCGACGCCGAGACCGTGGTGAACGACCCGTCGGTCGATGTGGTCGTCGAGGTGATCGGCGGTATCGAACCCGCCCGCTCGCTGATCCTCACCGCGCTCAAGAACGGCAAACCGGTGGTGACCGCCAACAAGGAACTGCTGGCCAACCACGGGGCCGAGCTGTACGGTGCCGCCGCCTCCGCGGGCGTTGATCTGCTGTTCGAGGCCGCGGCCGCCGGCGCCATCCCCATCGTCCGCCCCCTGCGGGAGTCCCTGCTCGGCGAGGATGTCCGCCGGGTCATGGGCATCGTGAACGGCACCACCAATTACATCCTGACCAGGATGAGCGAGGAGGGGGTGTCCTACGGAGATGCCCTCACCGAGGCCCAGAATCTCGGCTACGCCGAGCGGGATCCGACGGCCGACGTCGAAGGTTTCGACGCCGGGGCGAAGGCCGCCATCATGGCCACCATCGCCTTCGGGGCGAACGTGGTGGCTGGCGACGTCTACCACGAGGGCATCTCGGCCATCACCCAGGGCGACATCGAGTTCGCAGACCAGTTCGACTACACGATCAAACTGTTGGCCATCGCCGAGCTCTTCGAGCCGGGTGACGACGGTGCGGCCCGGGAGATCGGTGTGCGGGTCTATCCGGCGATGGTGCCGAACGAGCATCCGCTGGCCTCGGTCCGGGGCAGTTTCAACGCGGTGTTTGTCGAGGGCGAGGCCGCCGGGGAGTTGATGTTCTACGGCCGCGGGGCGGGCGGGATGCCAACCGCCAGCGCCGTGCTCGGTGACCTGGTCGACGCCGCAACCAACCTGCGGCGCGGTTCGTTCCGGCCGGTTCCGTTCGGCCCCCGGGCCAAGATCCGCTCCATCGACGGGTTGGAGAGCGCCTACTACGTCGGGGTCACCGTGACGGACAACCCCGGTGTGCTTTCGCTTGTGGCCGGGGTCTTCGGCCAGCACGACGTCTCCATCCGGGCCATGCAGCAGCAGGGTTCCGGTGACGAAGCTCGGCTGGCGTTCATCACCCATGTCGCAAACGAGCGAAACGTGCAGGCCACGCTCAGCGGCCTTCGCCAGCTCGATCAGGTCAGCGACATCCACAGCGTGCTCCGCGTCATCGGCTCATGACCATCCGGTACGTCTCCACCAGAGCCGTTCCTGACCCGGCAACCGGCGACGGTCCGGAACCGCTCGAGTTCGGGGATGTACTGCTCGCCGGCCTTGCACCGGACGGAGGCCTCTACTGTCCGACCGAGGTGCCGGCGCTCCCGGAGATCACGCCGGACATGAGCTACGCCGACGTGGCGGTTGCCATCTTCGAACCGTTTGTCGCCCCCACGTTCACCGCAGGCGAGCTCGCCGACATGGCGGCGGACGCCTACCGGTCGTTCCGGGATCCGTTGACCTGCCCGGTAACCGAACTGGAGGAGAACCGGCACCTGCTCGATCTGACAAAGGGTCCGACGCTGGCGTTCAAGGACGTCGCCCTGCAGATGGTCGCCAAGTTGCTGGAGGCGGAACTCGCCAGGCGGGGTGAGACCATCACCGTCATCGGCGCAACGTCCGGGGACACCGGTTCGGCAGCCATCGAAGCCCTGGCCGACCGGGCCAACATCGAGGTCATGATCCTCCACCCCCACAACCGGGTGTCCGAGGTCCAGCGCCGACAGATGACAACCGTCGGTGCGGCCAACATCCACAACGTGGCGATCGAGGGGACCTTCGACGACTGCCAGGATCTGGTGAAGGCGGCGTTCGCCGACGAGGCCTTGCGATCGGAGATGAACCTCGCGGCGGTCAACTCGATCAACTGGGCCCGGGTGATGTGCCAGATCACGTACTACGTGACCGCCGCCACCGCCGTCAGTCCGGATGGCGGCCCGGTGTCGTTCTCCGTGCCGACCGGCAACTTCGGCAACGTGCTGTCCGGGTGGTACGCAAAGCGAATGGGCCTCAACGTCGACCGGCTCGTCGTCGCCAGCAACCGAAACGACGTGCTGACCCGCTTCTTCGAAACCGGCGTGCTGGAGACCCAGACCGTCAGCCCGTCGCTCAGCCCCAGCATGGACATCCAGATCTCCTCCAATTTCGAGCGGCTGCTGTGGGAGTCGTCCGGCCGGGACGGACGAGCCATCACCGAGCTGCTGGCAGAGCTGCGATCGACCGGCCGGGCCGAGGTGCCGGAACCGTGGTTCCGGAAGATCCTCGCCGAATTCGACGGGGACCGCCTGGATGACGACGGCACGCTGAGCGGCATCGCCGCCCACCACAGCCGGACCGAGCAGCTGGTCGATCCGCACACCGCGGTGGGTCTTGCGGCGGCCGATCGGCTCGCCAAACCGGATGTGCCGATGGTGGCCCTGGCCACGGCGGACCCCGCCAAGTTCCCCGATGCGGTCGAGCGGGCCACCGGCATCCGTCCCGACCTGCCACCCCACCTGGGAGAGCTGATGACAAAACCGGAGCGGTGCGAGACGATGGCGAACGATCTTGGCCCGGTCGCCGAACGCCTTCGATCATTCCGGTCATAAGCCCGAGCAATCTTGCTAAGCTCAAAATCCGGAGGTCCGGGTGCCACGGGTCTCGCCACCGTGCGAGCTTTGTCTGCATCGGCGCTGTTCTTCGGTGCAGGCCGGGTGACAAAAGCGGGGCAAGGAAGGGGCAAGTATGCTGCCTGCCCGCCGAGCGCCGCCGTGACCGCCTCCCCCCGTTTCTACTCCATTGTCCACTCCATTTGAGGAGCCAGCTCGTGAGTGATCAGCTCATCGTTGAGCGCGAAGGTCTTGAAAAGAAAGACAAGGGCGAACTGCAGACGATCGTCTCCGCCCTCGGCGGCACGTCGAACGCCCGGATGCGCAAGTCCGATCTCATCGACAAGATCCTGGAACTGTCCGGAGCCTCGTCGGCCGCATCGGGCGGCGGTTCGTCGGCCGACGTCACCGACGATGCCGGGGACGGTCCGGCCGACGGTGGCGAGGAGTCGGCCGACGCCGGCGCCGCCGCTGAAACAGACCGTGAATCGGACGTCGCAGACGGTGACTCGGACGTTGCTGACAGCGAGGCCGACGACACCGCCGAAGAGGCCGAGGCCGATTCCGAGGACGCAGCGGACGGCGATGCCGATGAATCCGTCGCCGACGATCATCCGGTTGGACCGGACGGTGAGCCGCTCGCCGACTGGGAGATCAAGGTCCTCGAAGAGGGCGGTCAACTGCCCCAGCCACCGCAGCAGCGAAAAGGCCGGAACCGTCAGCGGGGGGACAAGAACAAGCAGAACCAGGACCAGGGCAGGAGCCAGGACCAGGGCAGGAACCAGGACCAGGGCAAGGGGCAGGACAAGAACCAGGACAAGAACGCCGACGGCAAATCGGACCGGGGCGGGCAGGACAAAAACAGCGACGCCGACGAGGTCGACCCGAACAACCGGCGGTCCCGTCGTCGAGGTCGGGGCCGTGGCCGTGATCGGGATGATGCCGGGAACGATCCGGTGTCGAACGAACCGATCGAGGTCGCCGGCTATCTGGACCTCCGGGACGAGGGCTACGCCTTTCTTCGGGTGAACGGCGCACTGCCCAGCCGGGACGACGCCTACGTCTCGGTCAAACAGGTTCGCCAGTACAGCCTCCGCAAGGGGGACCACGTCACCGGGCTGTCCCGGCCGGCCAACCGGAACGAGAAGAACCCGGCGCTTCAGCAGCTGAACACGATCAACGGGAAAGCACCGGAGGAGGCCAAGGGCCGCCCGCGGTTCGACAAGCTCACCCCGCTGTTCCCCGACGAGCGTCTTGTCCTCGAGTGCAAAGACGAGCCGCTCAACATGACCACCCGGATCATCGATCTGGTGGCGCCGATCGGCAAGGGCCAGCGCGGCCTGATCGTCTCGCCGCCAAAGGCCGGGAAGACCTCGATCATGAAAAACATCGCCCGGGCGATCGAGACGAACAACCCCGAGGTGGTCCTGATCGTGCTGCTCATCGACGAGCGCCCGGAGGAGGTCACCGACATGGAGCGGCACCTCACCAACGGTGAGGTCGTCTCCTCAACGTTCGACCGTCCGGCGGAGGAGCACACCGCCGTTGCCGAGCTGACCCTCGAGCGGGCAAAGCGTCTGGTGGAGGATGGCAAGGATGTCTGCATCATCCTGGACGGCATCACCCGTCTGGCCAGGGCCTACAACATGTCCGCACCGCAGTCCGGCCGGGTTCTGTCCGGTGGTGTGGACGCCGCGGCGCTCTACCCGCCGAAGCGATTCCTCGGTGCGGCCCGCAACATCGAAGAAGGCGGCTCGCTCACCATGCTGGCCACCGCTCTCGTCGAGCCCGGTTCCCGGATGGACGAGGTCATCTTCGAGGAGTTCAAGGGCACCGGCAACATGGAGTTGCGGCTGGATCGCCGCCTTGCCGAGAAGCGGATCTTCCCGGCCATCGACATCGACGGCTCATCAACCCGCAACGAGGAGTTGCTGCGGTCCAGGAAGGACGTTGAGGCGTCCTGGAAGCTGCGGAAGGTGGTTTCCGGCATGAACGATGACGGCGGCAGCGGTGCGGCCGGGATCGAGATGCTCGTTGAGCGGCTGATGTCGTTCAAGAAGAACGACGATTTCCTCTCCGAGATCGCAAAAGCCCGACCGTAGTGTTCGCCGCGGAGCGGCGCACCCCGAGTTTGGCCTGGCGGCCAAACGTCGCTGAGACAGAGCTGGATCAGGAATTCCAAGCGATCAAGTCCCCGTAGGTCGGTTTAGCGCCCCGGGCGGGGCAGACTAGTTGGTCGGCATGCAGCCCTGAGGGCTCTGCCGGAACCAGCCCCGGACCGATCGAGGACTGGCAGTCCACAAGCAGAGCGAGAACACAGGCAAAAACGATGAAATCCGAGATTCACCCCAACTACCGCCCCGTCGTCTTTATGGACCAGGGCGCGGAGTTCAGCTTCATCACCCGCTCAACGATCGAGACGTCCGAAACGATCGAGTGGGAGGACGGCAACACCTACCCGCTGGCCAAGGTGGACATCTCCTCCGCAAGCCACCCGTTCTTCACCGGCACGATGAAGATCGTGGACACCGCGGGTCGCGTCGAGCGGTTCGAGCGTCGCTACGGCGGCCGCAAGAAGGCCAAGCCGGGCGCCGAAGCCCCCGCAGAGGACTAGGTCTGAGTCAGACCCCCACCCCCGCGCTCCAGCGGGCGATGCTGGCCAACCGGGTTCGAACGATCACCGACGGCCAGGTCGAGCTTGACCCCGCGGCCATGGACGGGCCGGTTGCCGGCGCCGTCGTCGACGGTCGGGCGTTCTACCACGCCATCGACGAGCGCAGCCTCGGGCCGGCACTTCGCTGGGCCGGCGCACAGCGGGCCGACCGGCTGACCGTCATCGGCGACCCCGCAGCAGCAGGCCATCTGGCCCGACGTGCCTCGCTGCTGACCACACCGATCGACGTCTGGGAGGCCGAGGGCGTCGCGGTCACGCCGGCCACTCCGGAGCCGGCCCGCACCCCGCCCGCCCTGCCAGAGCAACACCTGGCCTACCGGGCGGTGATCGCCGAAGCGGGCGCCCGGCCGATCGACGATCACGGCATGCTGATCGCCGAGGTCGCCGGGCTCGAGGTGGCCCGGGTGGTCGATACCGACGAAGACCCGACCCGGCCGGACGGTGCGGCACGGGCCCGGCTGGACGTGGGGGTCGGCCAGGCGGACCGGGAACTTCAGCAGTACATCCACGGCCATCTCGACGATGACACCAACCTCCGGCGGGCCATCGCCGCGGTGGTCCGCAACCGAAACCCGGCCGCGGCGGCCCACCCCCTCAGCCGGCTCGCTCGGCAGCGGTGGCTCCGCTCGGTGCTTCTGGACGATCCCTCACCGATCGGCACCGGGGGACTGACGCCCGTCGTGCCGCTCCGGCCCCGGGACACCCTGCTCGGCACCGAACCGGCTGCGGCGGCCGGAGACGGGGTCATCGTCATCTGTTCCGTCGGCGTCGACCTCGACCTGTTGCCTGAGGCCGCCGACTACCGGGATCGGGAGAACCCGGATGCCGAGCTGGTGGTCGTCGTCCCCGAGCGGGATCGGCCGATGATCGTGGGATCGGCCCTCCAGGCTGTTCCGGCGCTCCGGGTCACGTCGATCGAACTGCCGTGGGAGCCTCCGGCCCCCGACCCGCACGGATAGTCTCCAGGTAATGCTTGAACGACTGTCCGCGCTGGAGGACGAATTCCGGGAGTTGGAGGCCAGGATGGCCGACCCCGACATCGCGTCTGACAACAAGCGCTTTGTCGAGATGTCCCGCCGCTACTCGGCCCTGGGGGAGATCGTGGCAATCGGGGCGAAGCTGCGGGGACGTATGGACGACGTCGAGGTGGCAAAGGAACTGGTCACCGAGGCCGATGCCGAGGAGCGGGACGACCTGCGGGCCGAGATCACAAGCGCCGAATCGGATATCGAGAAACTCGAGGATGAGCTGAAGATCCTGCTGCTGCCGAAGGACCCGAACGACGGTCGGAACGTGATCGTCGAGATCCGCGGCGCCGAAGGCGGCGAGGAGGCGAATCTGTTCGCCCGGGTCCTGTTCGACATGTTCAAGTCCTTTGCTTCCTCCAAGGGTTGGGGGTTCGAACTGCTCAACTCCAACGTCTCGGACCTCGGTGGTTTCGACGAAGTCACCTTCACGCTCAAGGGTGATGAGGTCTGGACCAGAATGAAGTTCGAGGCCGGCCCCCACCGGGTCCAGCGGGTCCCCATCACCGAGTCCCAGGGCCGGGTCCACACGTCGTCCGCAACCGTGACCGTGCTACCCGAGGCCGACGAGGTGGACATCAATATCGACATGAACGATCTCCGATTCGACACCTACCGCTCATCCGGTGCGGGCGGTCAGCACGTGAACACGACGGACTCCGCGGTTCGGGTCACCCACCTGCCAACCGGTGAGGTCGTCTCCATGCAGGACGAGAAAAGCCAGATCCAGAACCGGGAGCGGGCCCTGAAGGTGCTGCGGTCCCGCCTGCTGCAGCGGGAGGAGGACCGCCGCCGTGATGAGGCGTCGGCCGCCAGGCGGGATCAGACCGGGGGCGGCGGCCGGTCGGAGAAGATCCGGACCTACAACTACAAGGAGAACCGGGTCACCGATCATCGGCTCGGCCTGACCATCCACAAGCTGGACAAGATCGTGGCCGGTGAGCTGGACGAGATCAGCGATGCACTGATCCTCGACGAGCGGACCAGGCAGCTCCAGGAGGGAGATCCGGCAGCGTGACGTCCCCGATCTCGCTGACCGCACCCACCCGGCCGCGTGCGGAGGACGAGGCGGCCGCATGATCACCTGGGAGAAGCTGGTCGCCGAGGCCGAGGCCACGATCGCCACCGCCGGGGTTCCGGATGCGGCGGGCAGCGCCCGCTGGATCGCTCGGGAGGCCACCGGCACCGATGCCGAGGAGTGGCTCGACGTGGCCACCACCGCCGCGACCGAACGGCAGCTGGCGTCGTTCGACCGGATGGTGGCCCGCCGCTGCGAGGGCGAGCCGCTGCAGTACGTGCTCGGCTCGTGGGGGTTTCGCCGCCTCGACCTGTACGTCGATCGCCGGGTGCTGATTCCCCGGCCGGAGACCGAGATCATCGCCGGCGCGGCCATCGACGAGTTCGACCGGGTCGGCGGACCGGCCGGCGGCGCCCCGGTCGTCGATCTGGGGACCGGGTCGGGGGCCATCGGGTTGTCGGTTGCCATCGAACGGCCCGGCTCATCCGTCTGGTTGACCGACGCATCCACCGATGCGCTTGCGGTCGCCAGGGCCAACCTCGCCGGCGTCGGCCGAGCGGGTGGCGGGGTGAGCCTGGCGGCGGGGGACTGGTTCGCCGCGCTGCCGCCGGAGCTGGCCGGCACCATCGGCGTTGTGGTCTCCAATCCTCCGTATGTCGCGGCCGAGTCGGACCTGGAACCGCAGGTGTCGGCCTGGGAGCCGCTGTCCGCCCTGCTGGCCGGAGAGGAGGGCCGGCGGGATCTGCTGGTCATCATCGCCCAGGCGCCGCTCTGGCTACGACCCGGCGGCTCGCTGGTTTTGGAGATGGCCCCGGACCAGGTGGCACCGGTCTCGGCAGAGGCGGGTATCCACTTTGCCGAGGTCGAACCGATCATCGACCTGGCCGACCGGCCCCGGGGTATCGTCTGCCGCCTGACCTAGCGCCGTGTCGACGCCGCCTGGAGGCGGGTCCGGGTTGCGTCGGTCATATCAGTGGAC
>JBCCGJ010000274.1:0-8422 GCA_039029335.1 Actinomycetota bacterium
CGCTCATCCCGGTTGTCCTGCTGGTAGATGCCGTGGAACTTCAACATCTGCCCGGCTTCGGCGGAGAACGCAGCCTCGGGGCCTGCCAGCTCCTCGGCGATCGTGCCCCGCAGGTGGGCGCTGCTTGCTTTCAGCTCTTCGGCAGTTGTGGCCACGGTCTGGCTCCAATTCTCGACTAATCTGGTCGGAATTAACACCGTAGCCCCTAAACCCGACCTGATTGGTCGGGTTTTATTGTGACGTTTGTCCCCGGCGACTCGCCGGACACCAAAAACCGGACACCGAACCCCGAATCCAGGGGCGGGCCGAGGATCACGCTCAGAACGAGAACCGCATCTCCTTGGCCAACCGCCGGGCCGCCTCGGCACCGGCTCGAGCGCCGGACGCGGTGACCAGGAGACGACCGTGTACCACCCGCCGGGTCGATGGTCGGGCTCCGAGTTCGGCCAGCAGATCCCCGGCAAGCCAATGACTGGCGGTCTCCCGACCGGCCAGTGTGCCGGTCGCGGCCAGCAGCAGTGAGCCCGTGGAAACGGCGATCGTCCCCCGTGCCGTGTCCGTGGCCTGCAGCAGCCAGCGGAGCACGTCAGACCGCTGAGCCTCCCGCCGCCAACCGAGGCCTCCGGGTATCACCAACCCGTACGGCTCCGGTACGTCGTCAAACGCCTCGGCGATGACCGTTCTGGCCGGCTCAACCGCGGCGTACGGCCCCGCTTCCAGCGCCACGAGCCTCACCCTGGCCCCGAGGGCCACGGCAAGGGCATCGGCGACCACCTCAGCCTCGGTGCTGGAGACACCCTGATACACAACAACGGCAACGGTCGGCGCGGGTTCGGTCCGATCTCCAGGCGAAATCGATTCCCGGCGGTGGCCGTGCGACCAGCCGACCAGCGGTTCAAGCTCGCCCGGCGGCTGCCCGGCCGGACGGCGTCGATCGACTGACGCCCGCAGTCTCCCGGCGGTGGACCGGACACGCTGCGCGACGTCGGAGCGGAGCCGCTGGTCGGAGCTCATCGATCCATCCGATCCCTCCGGGTTCGAATCACCGTCCCGACCATCGTCGCCGGAATCGGCCCCGGAATCAACGTTGCGGCGAACGGTCGATGTCAGCCGGCGGACGCCGTCCCCGGACCGATCAGGACTCCGGCCGAGCCGTCGCCTCCGACGGCCCTCGGACGAAGAGCACCAGGACGGCCAGCAGCAGGACGCTCAGGACCGCGCTGGCCACGTAGGGGGTGCCCGGCGAGAACCGGGAGAAGAGGTACCCCCCGAGCAGCGGACCGACAACCGTGCCGACACCAACAAACGCGGCGCTGACTCCCAGCGTCTCGCCGATCTCCGACGGCCCGACCCGCTTGGTCAGCAGCGTGTTGATCGTCGGCAGCTGCAACGTGTATCCGAGCGGTCCCGGCATCAGGGCGAACAGGACAAACAGGAACGCACCCACCCCGGCTCCGGTCTCCGGCGGCAGCAGGGCCAGCTGGTCACCAAACCCGTCCTGCTGGCCAAGCTCATCGACCAGATCGGCCCGGGAGTACCAGGGGACGGCCTGCTGGGGAGCAAACGAAGCAAGTCCGAATCCGGTCGCGGTCATCACCAGCGACGCCGCCAGCACGCGGTATTCGCCGAATCTGCCGACGAGCCGACCGACCAGTACCCCCTGCATCGCCACCAGCATGACCCCGAAGAGCCCAAGAAAGATGGCGTTGCTGAGGCTGTCGAACCCGAGCCGGTTGAGGGTGAACAGCGCAAACGTTGCGGTGAACATGGTGAAGATCAGCTGGACAACAAGGGCGAACAGGTAGAACCGGCCGACGGTGCCCGAGCGGATGCCGGCGAGCATGCTGGACGCCCAGCCGACGCGGACCGCGGTCTCCGACTTTCGGTCGCCCGGCTCCAACGTCTCCCGGAAGTACCGGGTTGTGGCCAGGATGCTCGCAAAGGAGAAGGCGGCGGCAAGGAATGCGGGAGCCCGATAGTCGGAGTCCGCAGCGGCCAGGGCCACCCCGCTCAGCAGCGGCCCGGCGATGAATCCGAGGCCGGTCGCCGCGCCGACAAGTCCCAGTCCGGCGGCCCGGGACTCCGGCGGGGTCACGTCGCTGACTGCGGACTGGACGGTTGACTGGTTCGCACCGGTGACCCCGTCGAGGATGCGGGAAAGGAAGATCAACGGCAGCGTGTTGGCGAATCCAAGGAGAAGCAGGCTGGCAAGTGTCCCGAGCTGAGCCACGACGAGCACCGGCTTCCGACCGACCCGGTCGGACAACCGGCCGAGTGCCGGCCCGAAGATGATCTGAGCCAACGCATAGCTGGTGAGCAACAGCCCGACAGTGGTCGGACCCGCCCCGAAGGCGATCGCGTAGAACGGCAGGATCGGGATGAGGATGGTGGCGCCCATCCCGTCGATGAAGACGATGAACAGGATCGGGAACAGCCTGCGGAACAGGGAACCACCGGAGGCCGACGCTCCCTCGTCCGCCCCCGGCCCACCTTCGACGGATGATGGTGTCGTCATACCGCTCAGGCTCCGAATCGCTGGCCCATGATGCGGTAGAACGTCCGCTGGGGGAGCAGGGTCTTGAACATGACGGCCCGCTTCCCGTCACCGTCCACGCGGTACCGAACCTTCGGTTTTGTCTTGGTCGCAACCGATGCAACCACGTTGGCCACCTGCTGGGGGTCACCGCCCTTCGCCGTGGCCTCGGTGATGATTTCCCGAAGTGACTCCCGGTATCCGTCGTAGTGGTCCATCGTCGGCCAGTCCGGCAGCGGGGAGGTCTCGAGGATCTCGGTCCGGAACGATCCGGGCTCGACAGAGGTGACACGAATCCCGAACTGGGCGAGCTCCAGGTACAGGCCGTCGACGTACCCCTCCATCGCATGTTTGGTTGCGCAGTAGTACCCCTGGCCGGGAATGCCCATCAGACCGCCGAGAGAGCTGATGAAAATGAGGTGGCCGGCCCGCTGGTGCCGCATCGTCGGCAGGACCGCGTTGACCACCCGGGCGACACCGAAGAAGTTCAGGTCCATCAGTGCGGCCGCTTCGGGGATCGGGAGTTCCTCGGCAGGCGAAACGATGGTCTGGGCCGCGTTGTTGACGACCAGATCGATTCGACCGGTTTCGGCGAGTATCCCGGCGACACAATCCTCGACGGATTCGTCGCTTCTCACCTCCATGACCCGCATCCGCACACCGTCGGCGTCCAGCCGCTCACGGCGGCTCGTACCGTAGACCGCATAACCGGCGTCGACCAGGGTTCGGGCGATCGAGGCGCCGATCCCGGTTGATGCACCGGTGACCAGGGCGACCGGTCGTGTGTCGTTCATCGTTGGTGCTCCTGTTGTTCGAGAGCGGCCCATCAGCCGTGCCGGCCGGTCGGGAGAAATCCGACCTACCTGCACCTGCTGTATGGCACCGCCCAACTGCCGATGTAGGGTTGACCGTGTTTGGTTAACACTGTCTAGTTAACATTGTCTAGTTAACACTGTTCAGATGAGACTACCCCAGAACTAGTCAACGTCAAGATGTGGAGGTGGTGACAGTGGTCACCGAGGACAATTCAGCTCGGCGACCGGCATCGAACCGTGGCAGCCACAGCCATGACGATCTGGCCGTCGCCCTGGTGAACGCCACGGCAAACCTCGTCGCCGAGAAGGGACCGGCCGGTTTCAGCCTTCGAGAGGTGGCCAGGAGGGCCGGTGTCTCCCCGGCCGCGCCGGCCCACCACTTCTCGAACGCCCGGGGCTTGTTGACCGCCGTTGCGGTCCAGGGTTTCCACTACCTGGACAAAACCATGGCGGACGCGACCGTCGGCGTCGCAACCCCCGGGGAACGTCTGGTGGCGATCGCCGCCGCGTACGTCGATCTCGGTCTGCGCCACCCCGGGCACTGCGCGGTGATGTTTCGCCCGGACCTGGTCGATCGGTCCGACGAGGCGTTCCTGGTGGAATCCGATCGTCCCTACCAGCGACTGCGGGCGACGATGGGGGAGCTGTCGGAGGGCTTGGATCCGGACCTGGTCGACGCGGCGACCAAGACCATGTGGGCCACGCTCAACGGTTTTGTGAACCTGTACATCTCAACCGCCGACCGCCTGGACGACGACCCAGGTCTCCGACAGCTTGTCGCCACCGCCGCCGGCATCCTCCATCGGGGGACGATCGGTTCGCAGACCTGAGGACGGCCCGCTGCGGGGACAACCCGGCCGAGGCGGCGATCAGCGATCGGTGCGCCAGGGCTCGTCGATCTCCCACGGGTACATGATGTCGTTCTCGTCCTCCAGCTGGGCCCGACGGCGAGGACCCTTGGGGACCAACCGGTAGGCGACGACACCGCCGACCAGCAGCCCGGCGAGATGCCCTTCCCACGAGATGTCATCCTGGGGGACGATGCCGACGAGGATCGTGCCGTAGAGGAACAGCGCAACAAGGGCCGGGGCCAGCAGGGCCGGAGTCCTACTGCGCAGGGCCGCCCCCATGAGCGCACCGAAATACCCGAAGACCAGCCCACTGGCTCCGATGTGGTTCGACCCGCCGGCCAGCAACCAGACCAGCCCACCGCCGATGACAACGGATGAGATGGTGACGATCAGCCAGTACCGCCGTCCCCGCAGGGCCGTCAACCAGCCCATGACCAGGAGCGGCACGGTGTTGGAGACGAGGTGGCCGAAGTCCGAGTGGAGCAGCGGTGCCCACAGGATCCCGTCCAGCCCCGACCGATCGCGGGGGTGGATCCCGTTCCGCTGCAGACGATCGCCGAGGGCAACCGTGTCCACCACTTCGATGACCCACAGGAGCGCAACGAACAGCACCAGCATGCCGAACGCGGAACGGAGGAACCTGCTGAGGAGGGAGGGCCTGGTGTCCAACGGGTCGGCGGTCATGACACGAGCCGATCGATGAACGTCTGTCGGTCGACCGCAGCCCGGACGACGGTCCCGGAGGCCGCCGTGCCGTTGTGGTCCTCAACCGTCACACCGAACGTGACGCGGCGGCGGTTGACGCTGGTCACCTCGGCGGTGACGGTCACGGTGGCACCGATGGGGGTGGGGAGCAGATGGTCGATGTCCACCTTGGTGCCGACGGTGGTCTCCGCCTCGTCAAGCCCATCGGCCGCGGCCAGGACGGTGACGGCCTCACACCAGGCGATCAGGCGCGGGGTGGCCAGGACCGGCACGTCACCGGATCCGAGGGCCACAGCGGAATCGGCGTCCGTCACCGTGTACTGCCGGGTTGCGGTCGCACCGGGGGAGATCACCATGATTCCATTCTAGGAGGTGGGACGGGGGCTGGGTCGGGCGCGGCGCTCCGAGCTACTGTCTGCCCATGTTGACCTGCACGTGGGCGCCGACGGCAACCACCGGCCTCGACCTGACCGGCTCCGGGCGACGGGGTCGGTTGGGGGAGCGGGCCGGGACGGACCTGGCCTCCCGGCTGCTGAGCCCCGTCCATCGGGCGGAAGAGCTGGGGATCGATCAACTCCTGGTGGCCCAGCGGTGGTGGGGGACCGGCGCGGAGATTGAAGGCAGCACGTACGACTGCATGGCGATGACCGCCTGGTATGCGGCGACGACCGAGCGGATCGGGCTGATCACCGCCGTCCACCCCGGGTTTTTCCTCCCCGGCCCCACCGCCAAGTGGGCGGCCACGATCGATCGCCTGACCGATGGCCGCTGGTCGATCAACGTGACAAGCGGTTGGCACCTCGACGAGTTCGCGATGTTCGGGGTTGACCAGCCGGGCCACGACCGCCGCTACGACCGGTCCCGGGAGTTCATCGACGTCATGCGTGCTGCCTGGTCCGGTGGGCCGGTTGATCACGACGGCGAGTTCTACCGGGTGGAGGGTCTTCGAGTCGACCCGCCACCGGTGTCCGCGGGCCTGACGGTATTCCAGGGCGGACAGTCGGACGCCGCCCGAACCATGGCCGCCACCCACTCGGACTGGATGTTCCTCAACGGCGGGCCGCCGGGAAAGCTGGCCGAGATCATCCAAGACGTGCGTGGCCGAGCCGCAGCTGCCGGCCGGACCGTACGGTTCGCGGTCTACGCCATCCCGCTCTGCCGCCGCACCGACGCCGAAGCGGACGACGAGATCAACCGGATGGTTGCCGCCGTCGACCCTGACGTGGCGGCCGCCAGACGCAACCGAGTCGGCGGCGCGGAGGGAATGTGGGCGCCCGGCGACGATGCGCTGAGCATGCTCGACTCGAACGAGGGGTACGCCACCAGACTCATCGGCAGCCCGGACACGATCGCGGAACGGATCACCGAACTGCGATCGATCGGTGTCGACATGTTGCACCTGGCGCTCGGCGACCCCCTGTTCGAGGACGCCGTCCTGCCGGGGGTCGGCGGGCTCTGAACCCGCCGACCCGGACCGGTTGGTTGACGCTCAGCCGCCCATTTGGGTGTGGAGGGGTTTCCCGCTCTCCAGTACCTTCTCCCATCGGGCCGCCGGTGCCCAGTGGTCCCCGCCGAGGGTCTGGTGGTATCCCCTGATCTTCTCGACAACCGAATCGATGCCCAGCGTGTCGGCCCAGAACATCGGGCCGCCGGTGTAGACCGGCCAGCCGTAACCGTTCACCCACACCACGTCGATGTCGCTCGCTCGGATGGCGATGCCTTCGTCCAGGATCTTGGCTCCCTCGTTGACCATCGGCAACAGGCACCGCTCAAGGATCTCCTCATCGGTGACCTCCCGCTGCTCGATGCCCTGGGCGGCACCGAAGTCCCGAATGATCTGCTCGACCTCGGGATCGGGGGTTGACGCCCGGGTTTCCGGATCGTAGGTGTAGTAGCCCCGACCGTTCTTCTGGCCTCGGCGGCCGCTCTCGCACAGCAACTCTCGAACCGTCGACGACGTGGACGTCTCGGCCTTCCAGCCGATGTCCAATCCGGCGAGGTCACTCATGGCGAACGGCCCCATCGGCAGCCCGAAGTCGTAGAGGACCCGGTCGACCTGGGCCGGCGTCGCCCCCTCGAGGATGATCTTGTTGGCCTCGATACCCCGCATGAACAGCATGCGGTTGCCGACAAATCCGTGGCAGACGCCCACGAGGGTCGGGATCTTGTTGATCCGCTTCGAGACGGCCATGGTCGTGGCGATGATCTGGTCCGAGGTCTTCTCGCCTCGGACGTTCTCCAGCAGTTTCATCACGTTGGCCGGAGAGAAGAAGTGCATGCCGATCACGCTCTCCGGACGAGACGTCACGGCGGCGATGGCGTTCACGTCAAGGGCCGACGTGTTGGTGGCAAGCAGCGCCTCGGGTTTACAGATCCGATCGAGGTCTCGGAAGATCTCCTTCTTCAGCTCCATGTCCTCGAAGACGGCTTCGATCACCATGTCCGCCTCGGCGAAGTCGCCCCGGTCGAGCGAGCCGGTGATGAGCCCCATGCGCTGCTCAACGTCGTCGGAGGAGATGCTGCCCCGGGACGCGGACCGCTCGTAGTTCTTGCGGACGACACCCAGACCTCGATCGAGCGACTCCTGATCGCGTTCGACGATCGTGACCGGGATGCCGACGTTTGCGAAGTTCATGGCGATGCCACCGCCCATGGTCCCGGCGCCGAGTACCCCGACGGTGTTGATGTCAAGCAGGGGCGTGTCCTTCGGCACGTCCGGAACCTTGGCCGCCTCCCGCTCGGCGAAGAAGTAGTAGCGCTGCGCTGCAGACTGGGTGCCCGTGACCAGCTCCGTGAACAGTTCACGCTCCTTGGCGATGCCGGCGTCGAAGTCGAGATTGACTGCAGCCTCGATGCACTGGACGTTGTACTCCGGCGCCTTGAAGCCGCGGCTCTTGCGAGCGATCGACTTGCGGAAGTCGTCGAAGAGCTGGGGGTTCGCTCGGTCGGCCTCGACTTGGTCCGTCAGGTCCCGGAGCCGCTTGAGCGGAAGGTTCTCGGCCAGCGCCCGCTGGGCGAACGCCACCGCCCCCGCGTCATGGTCGTCGACGATCTCGTCGATGAGGCCGTCCGCCAGCGCCTCCTCGGCGGAGATCGGATCACCGATGGCCACCATCTTCAGGGCCTTTGCGGCTCCGATGACCCGTGGGGTCCGCTGGGTGCCGCCCGCCCCGGGCAGCAGGCCGAGTTTGACCTCGGGGAAACCGAATCGGGCGGTTGGAACCGACACTCGATAGTGGGCGCACAGCGCAACCTCGAACCCGCCGCCGAGGGCGGTCCCGTGGATGGCGGCGATCACCGGCTTCGGGCTGTTCTCCATGGCCGCCTGTACCTCGGGAAGCGGCGGACCCTGAGGCGGTTTCCCGAATTCGCTGATATCGGCACCGGCGATGAACGTCCGGCCGCGGCAGGTCAGGACGATCGCGGCGACCGATTCATCGGCGACCGCGGCGTTGATGCCGTCCAGGATGCCCTGGCGAACGTGATGGCTGAGGGCGTTGACCGGCGGGTTGTCGACG
>JBCCGJ010000275.1:0-8419 GCA_039029335.1 Actinomycetota bacterium
CCCGCTGCGACCAGCTTGGCCCCGATCCCGGCGATCGCCGCTGCCGGATCCTCCGCGCTGACGACGGCGAACCGAACCTCGTTCTTGCCCACCATCGCCCGACCGGGTCGGACAACACCTTCCTCACCGCCGCCGCCGAGGTTCAACCATCGGCCGACCTGACGGCCGAGAGCCTGTCCGACATCGTTGTGGTCGACCGCGGTGAAGACCAGGTGCACGCCGAGGGCTGGCCCGTCGCTGAGCATCGACGCCAACAGCGGTACCAGCCGTCCGGGCTGGATGGCCTCCATCAGCTCACCGAAGGCGGCGATGTTGTCCACCAGCGTCACGATCCGGCGGAGGTTCGCCCCGGGCTGGAGCTGTCGGTACTCGTCCAGGTTGGCCGCACCGAGTTCATCGAACGCCGCTCGACGGTCGATCAGCAACTGCTCCAGGTCGGCGGTGACCAGTCGGAACCCGTCGATGTCGTTCCTGGCTGCACCAACCGCGTTCGGGAGCGCCTTCAACGATTCGAGCTCTCCCGGAACGTCGAGGTAGTAGACCAGCGGGACCGAGTCCGGGGCCACGGTGAGCAGCGCCGTTGCGGCCGCCACCGACTGCAGCGCCGACGTTCGACCCGATCCGGACGGTCCGATCAGGCCGAGGCTGCCGTCCCGCGGCAGGTTCATGGCGAACACCGCGGGGTTGGGCCGGTCCGGTACCTGGACGGTGCCGAGGATGAGCCGGCCGTCGCCGTCGGCCGGGGGCAGGGCGGAGAGCAGGAGCTTTGGCAGCGGCGGGGGCGCCTCAACCGGAGGCTGGGCGGTCACCGGTTGAGCGGTCGGCTGCGGGGCGAGCGGCTGCTGGGCCGCAAGCTGTGACTCGGGCGTTGGTGGTGGCGGCGGGTCACGCAGATCGATTTCGGCGGCTGCCGCCGCGGCCGCCGGTTCCGGTTCGGTCGGGGCATCGGCCGGCGGTGCCGGGGCATCGGGTGCCTCGGCAACGACCGGATCGGCGGGCGGGGCCTCGGCGGCCGGTGGTGCAGCCTCGGCAAAGATCGGTTGGGCGGTTGCTGCCGGTTTATCCGCTGTCGGTGACGCCGGCTGCTCGGCGGTCTCGGCCGGCTCCGACTGATCGGCGGTCGGCGGCGGGGGCTGCTCGAAGGCTGCGGGCTGACCGACAGGCTGATCGGCGGTCGGCGGCGGGGGCTGCTCGACGGGCTGCTCTGCAGACGCCGAGGCGGTTGTGGGCGGTTCGGCGGTTGCGGCCGGCTCCGACGCCGCGTTTTCGGTCGGGTCCGGTTCGGCCGAGGCCAACGGCTCGTCAGCAACCTCGGCCTCGGGTTCTTCGATGGCTGCGGCGGGCTCCGACGCCGGGTCGGGCTCGTCCGGCTCCGGTTGCTCGACAGCGGGTTCCCCCGGTTCCTCGGCGAAGATCGGCGCAGACTCTTCCGCGGCCGGTACCGGCTCGGCGATCTCCGACCCAGCGGTCTCGGGCGACGCAGCGTCGGCGGGCTGATCGGACGCGGACGGTGGCGGGGGCTGATCGGGCGATTGATCGGAGAGCGTCGGGGGCGGAGGCTGATCGACGGGGATGGCTGTGGCGGTCGCCGGTTCCCGGGTGGCACCCTCGGAAGCCGGGCCCGCGTCAGCTGCAGCGCCCTGGTCGGTGTCAACCGCTCCGTTCAGGTTCTCGACCGGGACCTCGCCTGCGCCCGCCACGTCGTCATCGGCGGCCACCTCGGCGCCGGCGGCCACGTTGTCGGCCTCGGTTGCAGCCTCGGCGTCGGGTGCGGGCGACACTTCGGGCGCCGGGAAGGCGACCGGCCATTGCGGAGGCGGTGTACCGCCGAGCTCAAACCGACCGACCACCAGGGCATCGGGTTCCAGCGCGGTCTCCGGAGCCACCACGGCAGCCGGGAATGCGTTCCCGTAGTTGACCGACGTCATCGTTCTGGCCATCGCGACCATGGCAGGCCGGTCGGCCGATTCGATGGTGATACCACCGAGGTGGGTCCCGTCCGCCAGAGTAAGGTTCGCCGATTCGATCCCGACCCGGACGGTGGTCTGCGGCGCCACCGCAAAGGGGAACTCGTCACCGCCCAGCAGGATCGGATAGAGCCCGACGTCGGGCCCCTCCTGAACCAGTCGAGGGAAAAGGGCCGGCGGTAGGCAGCCGGGATCGTCCACCAGCACCACCACGGCCGGTGGCCTCGGCTGGTTGTTCCGCCCGACCTGCGGGCCGCTGAGATAGGCGGACACGGTGGCGACGAACTCGGAGTCGGCAACGCCTGCTCGGGACCCGGTCAGGGCCACGTGGGGCAGCCACTTCAACCAGTCCCACTCCCGGGAGTCCGACCCGGAACGGTGCAGCACACCGAGCTGATCCGGCCCGTGCAAAGCCACGAGCTGGCCGATGATCGAACGGGTAAGCGCCAGCGCGACGTCCGCCGAGCCGTACACACCGACGGACCCGGCCTCCCGAAGGTTGACTATCGCAGGGACGTCCGGCACGGTGCGGAATCGTTCCGGAAGCTCGACGACCTTGTCCCGGAGTTCCTGGTCGCCTCCCGGCGGCACCGCGATCTGCGTTCGGGACGGCTGGGTGGTCAGCCCGAGCCGAACGGCAAGCCCGTCTTGATCTGCCGCCTCCCGCTGCCACAGCAGCGCCTGGTTCGGTCGGCCGTCGACAAAGATCTCTTCCGCCAAGGTGCCGATGGCAGGAGCCTCACCAAGGCGGGCGGCAACCTCATTCTGTTGCAACTCAACCAGCTGACCGGTGATCGTCCCGATCGAGTGGTTGAACTGGTCGACCGCCAGCTGGTCGCCGCCACCGGGGCGGCGACGGCGAGAACCGATGCTGGGCGGCGTCGGCAGCGTGACGACGTCACCCTCGAACGCGGTCAGCTCGCGAGGCCGCCGTTCCAAATAGAGCGTTTCCCTGGCGGCCTCGCGCTCGGTGACCTCTTCGGGCGGCGGGCTCCCGGCGAAGGTGATGGTCACCCAGCACCGGCCGAGCAGCACCCGCTGGCCGGACTGCACCTTGGTGGGTTCCTGGATCGGGTGACCGTCCACCCGGATCCCGTTTGTGGACTGGTTGTCCGTGATGGTCACCCCGGTCGGTGCCACGCTGATCGTTGCGTGGTTGCGGGACACCCCGGCGTCGACCAGGACAACATCGTTGTCCGAGACGCGGCCGACCCGGTTGTCACCGATCGTCAGCTGGTAGGCCGACCCGGTCAGCGGGCCGGACAGCATGTGGAGCGTGGCGCCCTGGATGCCGTCGCCCCCGTCTTCGCCGTTTTCCGATGCGGTCAGCCCGGCCGGCTCGGGCTCCGCCAGGACGACCCGGATGACATCTCCGGAACGAATGTCGGTGGCGAGGGCCGGCAACGTCGGCGAGAGGGTTCTGGCCAGGCGATGGACGTACAGCGACAGATAGGAGGACTCATCCGAGCCGTTCAGTTCCCGGGCCAGCGCCAATACCGATGAGGTGGGGCCGACATCGGCGAAGCGGTCGCCGATCTCATCCACCGTCAAAAGTATTGTCTCGCGATCTCGCCGTCCGGACATCACCCTCCGCCTTCGGAATGTCAAAAAGGGTACCGGACCGTCGGTTGGTTAACCAGGTCGGCTACCAGCCGATTCGCTGATCGGCTTTGCCCTTGTCCATCTCCGCCCGCGCATCCGATACCGACTGCATAGTGCTGGTTTCGGGGACTCCAACTTCCCAGAAACTGCCACCCTCGGTCCATGAGTAGGCGTCAACTTTCATGGTTATGACATAGCTTCGATCGGACGCCCGAGCCCGCTCCAGCGCCGGTCCGAGCTCGGCGAGCGAGGCGATCGTCTCCGACCCCGCCCCAACCGCAGCGGCATGGGCGGCAAAGTCAACCTCCACGACGTCCCCGGCCAGGCGACAGTCGGACAGCAGGTTGTTGAACGGCTTTCCGCCCTGGCCGGTCTGGAGCCGGTTGATGACCGCAAAACCGCCGTTGTCGCAGATCAGAACGATCATTTTGTGCCCGGACAGCACGGAGCTGTAGAGGTCGGAGTTCATCATGAGATAGGAACCATCACCTACGAAGACAAAGAGTTCTCCATCCCGTTCGGCACCACCGCCGGGCCCGTATGCCATGGCCGCGCCCCACCCGCCGGACAGCTCATAGCCCATGCAGGAGAAGCCGTACTCGCAGTCGAACGTGCCGATGCCCTTGTTCCACCAGCCGTTGTTGACCTCACCGGGGAAACCACCCGCCGCGGCAAGGCAGACGTCCCCTTCGTTCGCCTGATCGTTCACCGTTCGGACAACCTGGGCGTAGGAGATGAAGCCGTCGTCCGCACCCTCGGGAGGATGGACGAGCGAATCCAGGTAGTTGCGGAAGCCTGCCTTCTCCTCCGCTGCCTGGGCCACCCAGCTCTCCGGCGCCGCATAGTCTCCGGCCAGACCGGTGAGCTCCCGCAGGGTCTCTCTGGCGTCACCGGCGACCGGCAGGGACCGGTGCTTCACCGCATCGAACCGGGTGGTGTTGACCCCGACGATGACCGTGTCCTCGTTCTTGAAGACCGTCCACGAACCGGTGGTGAAGTCCTGGAGCCGGCAGCCCACGGCCAGTACGACGTCCGCTTCGGCCGCCAGGTTGTTCGCTGCTTCACAACCGGTGACCCCGATCGGACCGACGTACATCTGGTCGTCGCCGAGCAACGAGGACTTGCCGGCCACCGTCTCAACAACCGGGATCTTGTGGGTGTCGGCGAATTCGGCCAGCGTCGCCTCGGCCACCGAGTAGTGCACACCACCGCCGGCGATGATCAAGGGCTTGCGAGCCGCCTTGAGCGCCTCAGCTGCGGCGACCACCTCGCTCTTGTCCGGCCGGGGCCGGGGGATCTCGTTCACGGTCGGTTCGAAGAAACGGACCGGGTAGTCGAACGCCATGGCCTGCACGTCCTGGGGCAACCCGATGAATGCCGGGCCCCGGGTGGCGGGATCGACCATCGTGGCCAGGGCGGCCGGCAGTGACTGCACGATCTGAGCCGGGTGGGTGATCCGATCCCAGAACTTGGTGACCGGTTTGAAGGCGTCGTTCACCGTCATCGACGGCTCCCCGAAGTTCTCCACCTGCTGCAGCACCGGGTCGGGGATGCGGGAGGCGAACGTGTCGCCGGCGAACAGCAAAAGCGGCAACCGGTTTGAGGACGCGACCCCGGCCGCAGTCACCATGTTGGTGGCGCCGGGGCCGACCGAGGATGTGGCCACCATGATCTGCCTGGCCTTGACCGCCTTGTTGTAGGCGACCGCGGCCAGTGCCATTCCCTGCTCGTTTTGGCCTCGCCAGGTTGGGAACTCGTCCTTCACCTCCTCGAGAGCGTGACCAAGACAGGTCACGTTGCCGTGACCGAAGATGCCGTAGATCCCCGGGAACATCGGGGCTTCGACCCCGTCGTCCAGGATCGTGCGCTGCGCCATCATCCACCGGACGATGGCCTGGGCGGTAGTCAGTCTCACGGTTTCCATGGCTGTGCCTCCTTCTTCGGATTATCTAGTCGAACTCGCTGGTGAGGACGGGACGCTGCTCCCGGACCGACCGCCAGGCGGCCTGGCCGATCACCAGTGGGGCCCGGCCGTCCGCTCCGGACACCGGCATCGGGGTGCCGGCTGCGACGGCGGCGACAAAGGCCTCCCACTGGGCGACGTAGCTGGGGATGTAGCGGTCGAGGAAGAAGTACGGGACCTTGGCGGTGGCCCCTCCCCTGTCGGTCCGGATGATCGTGTTGTGGTCGAGCTGGTTCTCCGACGAGGCGACCCCCTCGGAGCCGAATGCCTCAACCCGCTGGTCGTAGCCGTATGCGGCCTGCCGGCAGTTGTCGATGGTGGTGATCGTGCCGTCCTCGTGGGTGAGCATGACCACAACGGTGTCCAGGTCACCGGCCTCGCCGATGGCCGGGTCGACCAGGCAGGCGCCCTTGGCGTACACCTCGACAACGTCCGAGCCGGTGACAAACCGCGCCATGTCGAAATCGTGGATGGTCATGTCGTTGAAGATGCCGCCGGAGACCTTGATGTAGGCGATCGGGGGCGGCGCCGGGTCCCGGCTGGTGATCCGGACCTGTCGGACCTGACCGACGGTTCCGTCGGCCACCGCCCGGCGCACTGCGGCATGGCCCGCGTCGAACCGACGGTTGAACCCGATATGGAGCGGAACTCCGGCCTCGGCGACCGCGGTGAGGCCGACATCGACCTGTGCCAGGTCGAGGGAGATCGGCTTTTCGCAGAAGATGGCCTTCCCGGCTTTTGCGGCGGCCACCATCATCTCCACATGGGTGTCCGTGCTGGTGCAGATGGCCACGGCGTCCACGTCCGGGTGTTCGATCAATGCCGCCGCGGTCTCCATGACCGGTGCCCCGACGGCTGCGCCGGCCGCCGCTGCGGAGTCCGTCATCACGTCGAACACCGCGGTGACCCGCGCCCCCGCCACCTGGTGCTGCAGCAGGTCGGCATGCATGGATCCGATACGTCCGGTACCCAGGACACCGATCCTCACATCGCCGGAATTCTGTCCACTCATGTTGTCTGCTCGCTCTCTCCCCAGACGGGGTTGAGGTCCGGTTTCGGGGCGTCTCCTGCTCCCTGGATGCTTTGGTCGAAGTCGATGACGGCGCCGGTCATCATGCCGGACTCGGCCGAGGCCAGATAGCAGATGGCCCGGGCCACCTCCGCGGGATCAAGAATCCGACCGAACGGCTGGGCCGCCTCGGCCGTCGCCAGCCACGTGTCGTCCGCGTTGTGGAACCGCTTCTGGATGGCGTCCTCCCCCGGAGTGTTCATCCAGCCGGGTTGGAGCAGGTTGACCCGGATCCGGTGTCGCATCAGGGAGAATGCGGCGTTGCGGGTGATGGCCTGGAGTGCGGCCTTTGTTGCCGAGTACGGGTACAGAAAGTCCGGTCCTCCGTGGGCCGCAACGCTGCCCACGTTGACCATTGACCCTTCGACACCTTCCCGCTTCATCAGCTTGGCGGCTTCGGTGATCAGCAGCGCCGGGGCCCGCGTGTTGACGTTGTACATCTGATCCCAGAGCGCGGCGTCGCTGTCCCACACCGATCCTCGGACGGTGAGTGCTGCGCCGTTGACCAGGGCGTCGACCCGACCGAACCGTTCGTCGGTCGCGGCCATGACCGCGGCGGCCGCTTCGGCGTCGGCGAGGTCGGCCACCACTGCGATCGCCGCGCAGTCGTTCGACTCCCTGATGGAGTCGGCCACCGCCTCTGCCCGCTCTGCGTTCCGGCCGACCAGGACCAGGCCGGCGGCACCACGCGCCGCCATCATCCTGGCCGTGGTCTCGCCAAGGCCCTGGCTGCCACCCGTGACGACCGCGACCTTGTCGGTGAACTGCTGATCCATCGGCGGTGCTGCCGCTGACGTACCCATCAGGCCACTCCGATCGAGGTCACTTTTTCCCACCCGCCGGATTCCCAGGACCGGATCAATGCAGCCTGGGTGCTGACGTAGGCCAGCGCCTCGGTGAAGCCGGGCTTGTGCTGGACGCCGGTCGCCACGGCCTCCAGATAGTTGAGGTCCTCGATGACCTTGAGGTCCTCGTACCCGATGGCGTTTGCGTCACCGGGGACAAACGCCCCGTGGTACGGGTATCGGTCACCGGCGTAGACGGTGGTGTACCCGTCGTGGATGACCGGGCCACCGTCACCGGGGTCCGCCGCCTCGGTCAGAAAGATCTTCATCTCGTTCATCGTCTCCAGGTTCCACATGATCGAACCCTTGGTGCCGTAGATCTCGAACGCCATCTGACTCTGCGGTCCGACGATGCTGCGGGAGGACTCGAAGTTACCGACCGAGCCGTTCTCGAACCGGGCGAAACACCCGGCGTAGTCCTCGTTTGTCACCGGGCCGGTCGGGTCACCCGGTTCCCCCCGGTCGTAGTGGGTGCCCTCCCCCGGTTTCGGCAGCGGACGATCCTTGATGAACGTCTCGGCCAGACCGACCACCTCGGTGATGGGGCCGTTGAGCATCATCGCCAGGTCGATGGCGTGGCTGAGGATGTCCGAGCTGACCCCGTACCCGGCGCCGTCGTGCTCGAACCGCCAGGACAGCAGGCCCATCGGGTCGGAGCCGTACATCGAGAAGAACCGGCCCCGGTAGTTGGTGATCTCCCCGAGGACGCCGGCCTGGATCAGCTGCCGGGCGTAGATGACCAGCGGCGCCCATCGGTAGTTGTAGCCGACACCGGTGATGACCCCGGCCTCCCTGGCCGCCTTCTCCACCCGGGCGGTCTGCTCCGGGGTGCCACCGACCGGCTTCTCACAGAAGACGTGCTGGCCGGCTTGGGCTGCGGCCACTCACAACTCCTCGTGCAGCATGTTCGGCGCCGCCACGACGACAATGTCAACGTCCGGGTGTTCGATGGCCCTGGCCGGGTCGGTTGTCG
>JBCCGJ010000276.1:0-8317 GCA_039029335.1 Actinomycetota bacterium
TCGATAACGGCCGCGTTGCGGAGTCCGGCACCCACGAACAGCTCGTGGAGAACGGCGGCCGCTACGCCAAGCTGTGGGCCCACTTCAACGAGGCCCAGGATTGGGGTCTTCGGGTCAACCAGAGCGAAGGGGCGGTGCGGTCATGATCACCACATTCCGAAACCTGATCGAGGCCTGTGGTTCAAAGGCCCACCTGATGCGCATGGCGCTGATCTTCTCCCTCCTGTCCGCCGTGACCCAGGGGTTGGCCTACGCCCTCATCTTCCCGGCATTCACGTCCCTGGTCGACGATTCGGACGACGTCTGGTGGTACTTCGCCGGCATCGCCGGGCTCATTATACTGGACGCCCTGTTCCGTCTCGGTGAGTCGAAGGTCAGTTGGCGGGTCTACATCGAGGTGTCGGACGAGACCCGCTCGAACCTGGGCGAGCAGCTGAAGCGCATGCCGCTGGAGCAACTGGCAAAACGGCAGACGGGTGATCTCAACAGCGTGCTGACCGGCAACGTCAACGACATCGTCGCCATCGCCGGTGGCCTCTTCGGCATTGTGATCAACACGATCGTCGCACCGTCCGTGGCGATCATCGCCACGTTCTTCATCGACTGGCGCCTGGCAGTCGCCATGCTGATCCTGTTCCCCCTGGCCATCCCGACGTATCGGGTCCTGCGGGCGCGTGCGGCCCTGGACAACAAGATCTCGATGGAGGCCCACGCCGACACCGCATCCCATCTTGTCGAGTACACCCAGGGGCTGGCGGTACTCCGTGCCACCCGCCAGGTGGGCCCGGAGTCCGAGCGGCTCCAGGCGTCCCTGGCTCACCTCAGGGCGGCCCAGACAAGAGGGCTGCAACTGGGCAGCCTGCCCAGCGTGCTCATGTCGGCCATCGTCCAGATCGGCATCCTCGCCATCACCGGCCTTGCTCTCCGCTTCGCCCTCGACGATGACCTCGCCGCAGCCACCGTCCTGGCCATCATCGTGATCGCCGTTCGCTTCAGCGAGCCGCTGGCCATCTTCGCCAACCTGTCCACCATGTTCGATTTCATGGAGGCGGCCATGGACCGTGTGGCCGAGCTGCTGGCCGTCGACCCCCTGCCGACGGCTGAGGGTGACACAAATGTCGAGGGGGCCCGGGTGGTCTTCTCCGACGTCACCTTCTCCTATGACCAGACCGATGAGATCGTGCTTCGTGACGTCTCGTTCGAGGTGCCGGAGCGGAGCCTGACTGCGCTGGTCGGCACGTCCGGCAGCGGCAAGACAACGGTCACCCGGCTGCTGACCCGCTTCGCCGACCCCCAGTCCGGCAGCGTGACCATCGGCGGCGTCGATGTCCGGAACCTCACCCAGCAGGAGCTGATGCAGCAGTTCTCGGTGGTGTTCCAGGACGTCTACCTCTTCGACGACTCGATCAGGGAGAACATCAGGCTGGCCAACCCGGACGCGACGGACGAGGAGATCGTCGCCGCGGCCAAGGCGGCCAACTGTCATGACTTCGTTTCGGCGTTGCCGAACGGGTACGACACCGGCGTCGGTGAGATCGGCGGTGCGCTGTCCGGCGGCGAACGCCAGCGGATCTCGATCGCCAGAGCCATCCTCAAGGACGCCCCGATCGTCATCCTCGACGAGCCGACCTCGGCCCTGGACACCGAGAGCGAGGTTGCGGTTCAGCGGGCCATCGACACCCTGGTCCAGAACAAAACCGTGCTGGTCATCGCCCACCGCCTGTCCACCATCGTGGCGGCGGACAACATCATCGTCCTGGAGGAGGGCCAGATCGCCGAGCAGGGGGATCACACCGCCCTGCTTGCGCTGGAGGGTCGCTACGCCGAGATGTGGACCGCCCAGCGGTCCGAGCGGCACTGGCAGATCACCTCGGGCTGAGCATCGATCACCTACGGAAGGCCGAACGTCTCGCCGACGTAGTCCGAGAGGCGGCCGGCCGTGGTTGCACCGTCCAGCAGCTCCCGATCACCCAGCGGCGACGAGAGGTTCACGGTCACCGGTGTTGACGGATTTCCCTGACAGGTGAACGCGTCGCCCTCGGGCGGCGTGGCCACCATCGAGATGAGCACCGCATCGGCGGTCTCCACAACGGTGGGCGGCTGAAGCCGGTCCCCCATCTGCTGGCCGCCGGTGCACTCCCGCTCCGTGGCCAACAGGTCGAGGCGCTCGGTCCCCGGGCCGGGCGCCGGAGAGCCGGGATCCGGTTCCCAGTCGACCCGGTTGAAACCGTCCGGCACGACGGACTCGAGCACACAGTCCTCACCGGACACGGATCCCCGCCAGCCCCAGGTGGTGTCCTCACGGGTCACGTTGTGAGCCGAGAACAGGATCGTGTCGTCGATCCCGTCGCCAAATCCCTCGTCGAAGAAGACCTCGAGCTCGCGCTCCTCGGCGACCCGCCGGGCCGACGCCTCGGTCTGCAGCACGATGACATAGACCTCCGACTCGGAGATGGTGACGATTTGCCAACCGTCCTGGGGCCAGAAGTCACCTTCGCCGGTCTCCAGGAAGACGTTGACCGCCGCCTCGATCTCGGGTCGGGACGACATCGGCTCCAACGACTGCAGGGCCGACAGCGGCAACGAGGTCCCGGCGCACACCACAAGTTCCTCCCCACCGTTGTCGGCGACCTCCTCAGGTGAGGAGACCGTCTCGGTTGGTGTGCCGTCATCCGCGCAACTTGCGGCCAGAAGGCACACCACAAGTGCAGGCACGCTACGTGCCAGGATCCAGCAGGCACTGCGGCGATGACGTTTCACGACGGTCGGCCGTCTGCTGATGGTCACCCACCCGAGCGTAGTTGCCGCCGTTGGGCGGTGATCGGCGGCAACCGGCCATAGGTGGACCGCGCCCGCACCCCGGATCTAGGGTCGGTCGATGGGTGCAGCACGCGACCAGGTCGATGCGGTGGTTGTGGGAGCCGGCTTCTCCGGTCTGTATCTGTGCCACCGGTTGGTTGAGAACGGCTTCTCGGTCCGGGTCTTCGAAGCCGGCGGCGACGTCGGCGGCACGTGGTACTGGAATCGCTACCCCGGCGCCCGGTGTGACATCGAAAGCGTGCAGTACTGCTACCAGTTCTCCGACGAGCTCCAGCAGGAGTGGACATGGAGCGAACGCTACGCCTCCCAACCGGAACTGCTGGACTACATCCACCATGTCACCGACCGCTTCGACCTTCGGCGCCACATCACCTTCGACACCCGGGTGAATCGGGCGACGTTCGACGATCGCACCCACCGGTGGACGGTCGAGACCCACGGCGCAGGCGGTCCGGAGACCGTCAGGGCCCGTCATCTGCTGCTCGGCGTCGGGGTGCTCTCCACCACCCTCACCCCGGACTTCGAGGGCCTCTCCTCGTTCGCCGGGCGTACGTTCCACACCGGCACGTGGCCCCACGACCCGGTCGACTTCGAGGGCCGACGGGTCGGGGTCATCGGGACGGGTTCGTCAGGGATCCAGTCCATCCCCCTCCTGGCCGATCAGGCCAAGCATCTCCACGTGTTCCAACGAACCGCCAACTATGTGATCCCGGCGAGGAATCGACCCCTCGAACCGGATGAGACCGCCGCCATCAAGGCCGGCTACGCCGAGCTGCGAGCCAACGCGCGGGAGCGGCCGACCGGGTTCCTGTTCCCCTTCAACCCCGGCTCCATCCACGATATGACCGCTGACGAGCAGGCGATCCAGCTGGAGAAACACTGGCAGATCGGCGGGCTTCCGTTCCTTGGCGCGTTCGGTGACATTCTCTTCGATCGGGAGGCCAACCGCATGGTCGCCCGGTGGTGGGCGGACAAGGTGCGGACCATCCTCGACGATCCGGCAACGGCTGAGCTGCTGATCCCCAAGGGTGACGTCTTCGGTGGGAAGCGTCTGTGCGCCGGGACCGACTACTTCGAGACGTACAACCGCGACGACGTCACCCTGGTTGACGTGAGCGGTACCGGTGTCGAGCGGTTCACCCCGACCGGCGTGGTGGCCGAGGGGGTCGAGTACCACCTCGACGACGTGGTGTTTGCCACCGGCTTCGATGCGCTGACCGGGACCGTGGTCCGGATCGACATCACCGGACCGGACGGCGAAACGATCGCGGACCGATGGGCCGTCGGGCCCGACACGTATCTCGGGCTCTCGGTTGCCGGCTTCCCCAACCTGTTCAACCTGCAGGGCCCGGGAAGCCCCGGGGTGTTCGTGACCATGGTGACCGGTATCGAACACCAGACCGACTGGATCATCGACCACGTGTGCTGGATGCGCGACCGAGGGATCACCCGTAGCGAGGTCACCGAGGACGCTCAGGGCCGCTGGGGGGACGTTGTCGACGCTGCGGCCGCCGTCTCGCTTCGGTCCACCTGTGATTCCTGGTACACCGGCGCCAACGTTGCGGGGAAACACCGACGGTTCATGCCCTACATCGGCGGATTCCCGGCATACCGGGAGGCCTGTGCAACCGAGGCGGACGCCGACTACCCGAGCTACCGGTTCGCAACCGCCGACGTCGCCGTTTGACGGGTTCCTCCGCCTCGGATTTGTTCCGAAGCACCGACCGGGGGTTGTCGCCTACGATTGCGATGGTTGTCCTCAACGGAGAGGAAGAAGCATGCCAAGGAACATCACCATCAGCCGGAACGTCTCGGCGCCAAGAAGCGCCGTGTGGGCGGTCCTGGCTGACTACCCGAACATCATGGACTGGAACGAGGGGGTGCAGCGGAGCTTCGCCATCGGCGACCAGGTGGATGGGGTCGGTGCGGTGCGGCAGTGCGAGCTGACCCCGGCCGGGGTCCTTGTGGAGACCGTCTCCGAGTGGACGCCGGAGGAGAAGATGGTCATCGCCATCGACGAGATCCGGAAGATGCCGATCAACCGGGCGACCATGACGTTCACCCTCGACGACCACGGCGAACAGACCGGGTTCAGCATGAGTTACGACTACGAACCGAAGGGCGGACCGTTCGGGTTTCTTGTTGCGGCGATGCTCGGTCGACCGCTGCACAGGGGGTTCAACGGTTTCATCGACAACCTGGAGCGAGCCGCCCAGGGCCAACCCGCCGGCTGATCCCGGGGGGGCCGTCGTCAGTCGTCCACCACCGGACCGGGGGCGAACGGATTGCCCTCTCGACGGAGCATGGGGAACAGCTCATCGGCGCGGCGCCGGGCCACCTCGGGAGGAAAGAGCTCGTCCCACCGGTCCAATCGCCAGCTCGACCCGTTCCGGTACAGCGCCGCCCTTGCCGCGGTGTAGATGCCGCCCGGCCCAAGCGCCGCCGCCACTGCGGCGGCCTCGGCCAGGTCCTGCTCGGTCCAGTAGGACTCCCTGGCGACGGGGTTGTAGGAGACCGTCCCGGAGAACCGACAAGGGGCCGAGGTCTCCCCGGGGTCTGCGGTTGCGGCCAGGGCGATGGCGTGGGCGAGATCGTCCAGGGTCAGCGAGAACATCAGGGAGGTCGCATAGGCGTTGTGGGAGACGCCGTCGATCTCGACAACATGCACCTTTCGTCCCCGACGGCCACTCACCGGCCGAAGGGTAGCAGGACGGCACTTGTCGCCCGGACCCGCGATTCCCACCGAAGAAACACAAACTACGATGGTTTCCATGACAGCCCCGCAGCCGGATGAGGGCAAGCAGCCGCCCCGGACCTGGTACTACGGGAGCGGCGGG
The DNA here is from genome assembly GCA_039029335.1 of Actinomycetota bacterium. Taxonomy (GTDB): domain Bacteria; phylum Actinomycetota; class Acidimicrobiia; order Acidimicrobiales; family SZUA-35; genus JAHELU01. The sequence goes on from JBCCGJ010000276.1 coordinate 5,658, forward strand.
CCCTACTCCGGCGACGATGACTTCATGACGTTCCAGCACCGGTCGCAGTCGATCAACCGGTGGGACGTGTGGAGCGTTGCCCTGTTGGTTCTGTCGTTCGTGGCCGGTGCCGCCATCTGGCGATTCACCGGCAATGTCGTTCTGGCCAACGTGGTGTTCTGGTCACTGCTGGCTCTCTCCGTTGCGTACGCCATCCGGAAGTGGCTCTGGTCCCACACCGGATCATGATCTAGCCGCGATCGAGCGCGTCGGCGGGCGCCCAGGTGGCGTGGGTGCCGCTGCTGATCCGCTCCGGCAGCGAGACCGTGGCGAGCGGGCCGTCCTCCGGCGCGGCGGCGTCCAGAATGAGACACGACGAACGGTCGTTGACCGTGTCGATCAGGTAGGTCAGCAGGTAGCCGTCGTCCTCAGCCCCCGGTTCCGACCGGGACCCCGGTTCCGACTCGGCACCCGGCTGCGGAGCCGAACGCGGCACCATCACCGCCTCCGATCCGTACACCCCGTCCGGCAGTTCGACCACCGTCTCGGCCCCGGTCACCAGATCATGTTTGATCAGCCCTCGAAAGCCGAACCATCCCTCGCAGGGCAGCGCGCTGTAGGCGTACCGGTACGAGCGGCCGGCGATCGTCGGGTTGATGACCCCGAACTCACACACCCGATCGGTCAGCGTCTCCTCCCGGGTGGCCCCGGTCCGCAGGTTGAACCGCCAGCGCCTGATCTCGGTCCGTAGCCCATACAGGTCGAGGTGGCTGTAGATGATCCGCTCGATGCCGGCGTCGGTCGGCACCTTGGGCACCGGTGAGTGCTGGAAGTACCCGTCGACCACCACCTCGTCACCGTCCTCGAACGCGTTGATCCAGTGCAGGACGTAGGTGGGGTCCGCCTCGAACCATCGGATCTCATCGGTGCCGCCGAACCGGGGCACGATACCGAACCGGGTTGGCAAATCGGGGAAGAAGCGGGGCACATACAGGCCACCGTCCAGAGCCCTCGGATCCCAGAACAGCGGACAATCGTTGATGATCGTGTAGTTGGTGGTGAAGGCCAGATCGTGGGTCAGTCTTGGCCCGGGGAGCGGCACGTCGATGTAGTGCGTGAGCGCCCCGTCGGACCCGACCACGCCGTAGTGCATGTACGGTGCCTCGGTGCTGTAGTTGAAGAACAGGAGCTCACCGGTCTGCTCGTCCAGCTTGGTGTGGGCCGACACCCCCTCGGCCGGGAACGCCCCGTTCCAGCTCTCGGTGCCCAGCGTCTCCAGGGTGATCGGGTCGAGTCGGTACAGATCGCCGCACTGCCAGAAACTGGTCAGGGCAACGCCGCCGTGGACCACAACGTCGGTGCTGGACGCGTCCTTCATCCTGGTCCTCGCCCCCCAGCCATCGCTCCGCAATGCATCCTCCGGCCGCTCGACAAAACCGGCCCACAGTGCGCCGCCGCTGTCGATCTCGGCAGCAAGGCCCTTGGTCCGGACAAACCGGTTGGTGTACGAGGCCTCCCCGTCCGCCAGGTGAAGGGAGTGCACCATGCCGTCCCCGTCGAAGGGGTGATACGTCGCGAGCGGCAGGTGAAGCGGATTCTCGGTGTTACGCAGATACACGCCGTTGAGGTCCGCCGGAATCTCGCCCGTCACGTCCAGGTCCCACGCCCGCCATTCGGTGTGCTGCGGTCGCCAGGGGCCGCTTCGGTAGGGGTGGACGTCGTCGGCCGGGAGGTTCGTTTCGAACCGCTTCAGGACTTCGGTGCGCATAACACCAACTTACTGACCAGCGGTCAGTAAGTCGAGCGATGATCGCCGATCGGCGTACCCTTAGGGCGATGGCCACCCAACAGCAGCGGCGCACCGCAACCCGCGTTGCCGTCATAGACGCCGCCCTGTCCGCGTTCGCAAGACAGGGTCAGGTGGACGTTGCACTGGCCGAGATCGCCGATGACGCCGGGGTGGCCAAGACAACCGTGCTCTACCACTTCGGATCTCGAGCCGGATTGCTCAGAGCCGTCGCCGTCGAGTTGGTGTCGCGATTCGAGCAGACCCTCGGCGCAGAGGGGTCGGCCGACTTCGCCACCTGGGCCCGAGCGGCACTGGACGGCCTGGCAACCAGAAGCGGGGCGATTCTCTACGCCATCAACGACGACCTTGCCCGACAGGCCGGGTTGGCCGAGAGCGACCCGACGCCCTACCTGATGGACCGCCTTGTCGGGTTCGGTGTTGCGGAGCCGGAGCTGCTGGCCGCGGCGATTCTGCAGTTCGGGCGACAGCTGGCCACGGGCCACTCCGCGGCTGCCGATGTCGACCGCTTCGTCGCCGCCCTCGCCAGACAGGCCACCCCCGTCGGGAGCTGATGAACCGGACAGGCCATCGATGGCCGGCGGGCGGCAGCCGGCGTCACGCCAACCGATAGATCGAGGCCGCCACCGGGCCGTCCGGCGTTTCCACCTCGATGGCCGCGCGCCGGTAGCCGGGGCCCTCGAACTCGTCGAGCCTCGCCCAGTGGGCCGGCAGCAGGTCGGCCGGGACCTGGCGTGCCGTAGACCGCCATCCGTCGTTCGTGTTCCTGGTTGTCGTCGGCCATCGGCTACCGCGCCAGTCGCAGGAGACGATCAGAGCAGCACCCGCGGGTCGTAGAACCCGAGGGCGCCGCTGTAATCCATGCCGAAACCCA
>JBCCGJ010000277.1:0-8217 GCA_039029335.1 Actinomycetota bacterium
GAATCCGGAAGTCACACCACTGAAGCCTCTTTCACAACCTAAGCAAAACGCGTTCGCAAGCCGAGCTGACGGGCCGGGATGCCACCGACCAGCGCATAGTCCGGAACGTCCCTGGTCACCACCGCCCCGGCCGCAACCATGGCATAGCGGCCGACGGTGTTGCCGCACACGATGGTGGCGTTTGCCCCGATCGACGCGCCCCGTCGGACCAGCGTTGGCGAAAACTCCTCTTTGCGGGACACAAATGCTCGGGGGGTGAGCACGTTGGTGAAGACCATGGACGGCCCGCAGAAAACCTCGTCCTCAAGGGTGACCCCGTCGTAGACGCTGACGTTGTTCTGGATCTTGACGCCGTCGCCGATGGTGACGTTCGGTCCGGCCACCACGTTCTGACCCAACGAGCAGTTGCGGCCGATCGTGGTGTTGCCCAGCACGTGGCTGAAATGCCAGATCCTGGTCCCCGGGCCGATCAGGACACCGTCGTCGATGACCGCGGTGGGATGGACACCATCTAGAGGGGTCGGAGGTGCCGAACGCGGAACGGCACCGGTGTCGGTGGGTGGCCCGGCTGCCGAAGCGGCTGCCTGTGGTGCAACCGGGATGACCGGCGGCGCCGGGACCGGTACTGCCTGCTGTTGGCCGGCCGACTGCACGGCAGACCGATAGTCCGTCGGACCGCTCGTTGGACCCTGACCGTTCGGTTGGGCGCGCTCGGTCGGCTGGGCCTGGCTGGGAGGGCTCTGGGGCCGGAACGCCTCCAGCTGTCTGCCGGCCTCGGCCAGGACCCGCAGCACCCGAAGACCCTCGATGCCGTCGGTCCGGGGGGCGGACCGATCGACGACCCGCTCACAGAAGTGCCGCAGCTCGTTCACCAACGGTTCGTCGGCCGGGATCTCCAGGTACTCCGGCTCCGCTTTTGCCGCGGTGGGGACGCCGCCGCGCCAGTCCACCTTTGACCGATACAGCGCCAGCTTCTGCTCCCGAGGCTGGATGTCGTCGAAGACGGCCATCGCCTCCTCGCCGACGACCACCAACTTCTGCTCCTTGCTGGGGTGAAGCCAGGAGACAAAGACGTGGGCGGCCAGCCCGGAGGGGAAGGTCAGATGGGTGGTGGTGACGTCCGCGATGTGGTCGTGGAGCAGGAACTTGCCCTCGATCCGGACCTGCGACGGTTCCTCACCGGCCAGCGCCAGGATCATCGAGAGGTCGTGGGGTGCAAAGCTCCATAGGACGTCCTCCTCCCGACGGATCTTCCCGAAGTTCAAGCGGTTGGAATAGACGTAATGGAGGCGTCCGAGGTGTCCCTGGGCTATGTGGTCAAGCAGCGTCCGAAACGCCGGGTGGTACTGGAGCAAATGACCGACCATCAGCACCCGGCCCGTCGAGTCCGCAACCGAGATCATCGCCTCGGCGTGGGCCGGCTCCAGCGCCATCGGTTTCTCGACGAACACGTCCTTGCCGGCGAGCATCGCCCTGGTGGCCAGATCGTGGTGGGTCGACGCCGGTGTGGCGATCGCCACAGCCGCGATATCCCTGTTCTCAAGCACCAGATCGATCGGTACCGCCGGGACCGAAAACTGCTGGGCCAACGCGGAGGACCGCTCCAGATCGGTATCGGCGACCGCGACAAGGGCGCCGAGCGAGGCCAGCGACCGAGCGACGTTCTTCCCCCAGTACCCGCACCCGATCAGGGCGACTCCAGGAACGGCTACTGTGCCGCCTGTCATAGGTATTTTCGCCTATCTCGAGCCACTTCCGATGCCCCCCGATTTGCTGAATTTCAGTCAAATCCATCGGCCAAACATCAGTTGTTGATGGTTGTCCAGGGATGAGCCTACATCGGAGAATTCTGAGGTTCCCCATTCGTAAGCGTTTTGTAGGACGGATTGCTCAGGCCGAATGGCCTATGGCTCGTCTTGTCCCTCGCTAGGGGGTGGCGACGGGGTCGGTGGCCCGTCCGAGGAGCCGGTCGTAGGCCGCCACCAGTCGCGCCGCCTGGGCTTCCCAGGTGTAGTTGACCGACGCCTCGAGCGCCCGGCTGCGGAACGTCGCCGCCAGCTCCGGCTCCTCCAGGATGGTGGCGACCGCGTCGGCGATGGCCGCCGGATCCTTTGGGTCGACCAGGATGCCGCACCGGTGGCGCTCGACGACCTCCTTGGTCGGCCCCATGTCGGCACCGACGATGGGAAGGCCGACGGATAGATACTCGAAGAGCTTGGTCGGCTCGGCCAACACGTACTGTTTTGTGGGGTAGAGCAGACACAGTCCCACCCGGGCCTCTCCCAGGACGGCAGCAACGCCGTCGTGGTTCTGGCGGGGGGTCAGCCGGACGCCGGACGCTTCGATCTGCGGTGCCATCCGGTCCGCCAGATCCGCCGGGTTGGTGTGGCCGACGATGTTGATCGTCCCCCGCTCGCCGAGCAGGCCGGCGGCCTCGATCATCTCTGCGTAGCAGCGGTCCCGACCGTTGGTCCCGACCGACACGGCGACTGGTCCCCGCTGGTCGTACGGCACCGGGCGATCCCGGTCGAACTCCCCGCTACTGGGGTAGTTGCGGACCTCGATGATTCGGTCCGCGGGGGCGGGGTCTCGGGGGTGGGGCCAGGCAACCACGAACAACCCGGCAAACGGTCTGCTGAGGAGGAGCAGCAGGCGGTACCACAGGAGGCCCAACACTCTGACCGGCCCGGGAAGCGCCTTGTCCTGGATGTCCAGCGAAGGATCCTCATGCAGGTCGACCACCACCCGAATGCCGACCAGCCGGAGGAACGGAACCAGGATCATCAGCTCCGGGTCATGCAGGTGGGCGACTTTCGGCCGCTGGGCACGGGTCGTCCGAAAGACCCGCAACGCCCCGAGGAACATGCGGGGCAACCGACCCATCGGCTTGCCGGCAGAGACCACGGTCACTCCGGGGGCGGACTCCCGGGGTGGTGGCCCGAGGACGATCAGGCGGACGTCGAAGCCGGCCTCGGCCAGCGATGCACACTGTCGCCAGTGAATGCGGTTGTCACCGGCCTGGTGGACCGAGGTCACGTGTGCCACGACGGTGCCCGCTCGCCCCGCCGGGCTCTCGGCCGGCCCGTCCGCCGATCGCACGGCCGGAAGGTCCGTGCTGGTGTGGTCGACCGCCGGTTGTGGCTGGTCCGTCATGTCGCTGTCCTCCGCCGCAGGATTGAGGTGGCCAGTTCGGTCAGCATCGCCCGTTCCGGAAGCGCGATGCCAACGGCCAGCACGGCGCCGACGATGACGATCCGGAGCGGGACGTCGGCCCAGTTGACGCTGGTGATGCCGCCCCCGAAGCGGTCGGCGACGGCTAGCGCCAACAACCCGACCGACCACGGCCCGAGCGTGGTGCGCAGCACCGGTACGTACGGCTGGGCCAGGCGTCGGCTGAGCCGGAACGCCGATATGAGCGTCACCACCAGGTGTCCGCCGATCACAAACAACACCATCTCGGTTAGCCCGCCGACGTAGGCGCCTGCCGCTGCGGTGGTGAACGTGACTGCACCGACCAGGATCATGTCCGTGACGAACAGGTTCCAGAACCCGCAGGCTCTGGCGACGTTCTGGGTGCACGGGTGGGTCAGCCGGACCGGGGCGTAGGCGGCGAAGGCCACAACCGCGAACGTGGCCTCGTCCCACTTACCGTCCCAGAGCCAATGGATGGTCGGGCCGAGGACGGTTATAGCGGCGAAGAAGAACAGCGTGCCGACAACCGACAGCGACCGGAGTGTGGTGAGGTACGCCCGCCGCCGGGCCTCGGTGTCGTCGATGGTGGCGAACGCCGGGACCAGCACCGTGGTTGCCACCACGTTCATCGGGTCGAACAGCGCACCGGTCAGCTGGTAGGCGAAGAAGTACACACCGACGACCGCCGCGGTGGCGTAGAGCGAGGCGCCGAGGTAGTCACCGGACACCCCGAGGGCCAGCGCCACGGCCGACACCCACACCCATCGGCGGGTGTGGCCCGGCTCGAACGACGTTTGTATCCGGCGGCGAACCTCACCGGGGTCCGGTGGTCGATACGACGGCCAGCTGCCGAGATAGCGACGGATCAGGCCGTGCTCCGCCACGGCGGCCCCGAGGATGCCGAACACAAAACTCAGTGCTCCGAGTCCGGCGATGGCGGCGACGATGGTAACCGCATGCCTGGTCAGTCCGGCGATCGCCTCGATCCGGCCGACCCGGTTGAAGTCCATGGCGGTGCTGAGCTTGGCCAGCCCCATCATCGGCGCCAGCTGCAGCGGCATCAACAGGAACATCGGGATGAGCAGTCGGGCCAGGTCGTCCTCGTCGAACGAGGTCTCGATCAGCGGGGATGCCGCCGCGCCGAGGACCGCAAGGCCGATCAGCGTGTACAGGACGGTTCGGAAGAGATGGTCCGCCTCCTCCGGCTCGTTGGTGAGGGCTTCGATCAGGACCGGCCGCATGATGCTGCGCACCGCACTGGCGATCGTCACCCAACCGAGCGCCAGGGCGTACAGGCCGAACTCGTCCTCCAGAAGGATGCGACCGAGGATCAGTTGGGCGGCCAGGCTCGATCCACGGCCGAGCACGGCCACCGCGCTCATGATCAGGCCACCGGTCAGGACCCGCTGGCGCAACCCGCCCGGGCGTCCGCCGGGTGACGCCGCCGAGGGCGACGCCGGGGCTGTTCCCTCCTGATCGGTCATCGAACCGAGTCGATCTCGAAATCGATCATGAGGCCGACTCGAACGCGTCGCCCCGCCGCATCATCCAGTCCATGACATCGATCCGCCTGCCGGTGATCCGCCCCACCGCGGTTGCCGCGGTTCTGACCAACATCATCAGCTCCGCCTTCAGGATCAGCCGAAGGAATGAACCGAACACCACCCGCTGCAGGGCCAACCGTTCCGACAGCGGAGCAGGCGTTTGCCACGCCAGGCCGGCCAGCGTGGTCATCCGGGTGGTCCAGAGCGGTCGGAGCCGAGGCGCCGGTTTGCCTGCATAGCTGAGGTACCGAGCCCGGTTGGTGTTGACCGCCCGGGAGTACTGGCCGGCATGGACCCGGCGGATGAACGCCGGTTCCGGCAGCTCCCGAATCGGGCCGAGCAGCGCCATGGCCCCGGCCAGGATCCGGTCGCTGCCGACGTAGGGCTGCAAAAGCGGTGACCGGGCCAGCACCTCGGTTCGGTAGAGGCCGAACATCGAGAACCCGACCGTTGCGTGGAGCGCCGCTTTGAACCGGGCCGGCCGGTCGGGGCTGTCCCGGTCGACGCCGGCTCGCTCCCGGAAGCGGCCGACGATCGCCCCGCTCTCGTCCATGCCCTCTGACGCGGTGAACACGCCGATCAGGTCCGGCTCGTTGTCCAGGGCATCGGCGCAGAGAGCGAGATAGTCGGCCCTGAGCAGATCGTCCCCGGACAGCCACATGAAGAACTCGGTGTCGGCCGCATCGAACACGGTTTGGAAGTTGGCGGCCTGGCCCCGGTTGGTCGGCTGTTGGATGAGCTCGATCCGGGGATCATCCGCGGTGTAACCCTTGACGATGGCCGCCGTTTGATCGGTGGAGGCGTTGTCGGCCACGACAAGTCGCCAATCGGACCGGGTCTGGGCGAGCACGCTGTCGATCGCGTCGGCGATCGTTTCCTCGCTGTTGTACACCGGCATCCCGATGGTTATCCGCACCCCCGTAGCTCCCACAGCGCCTGATTCTACACCTATGGACACCGGGGAATCCCCGTCGCCGTGCGGGGGCGCTCCTGGTCCCGTCGGCCACGACCGGCCGTCACGCGTCGGCGATCGGCGGCCTCCGGTCGGTGGGAAGCGACCGATATCTTTTCCAGGCGGCCCGAGACTCCGCCGGTGTGCCGGTCGGATGTGCGTCGTGCCACGCCCTGGTGAAACGGTTGAACTCCAGGCTTTCCGACTGGTTGCCGAGCTCGGTCCCCACCGTCTCGAACCAGTGGTCGATCGCCTGGCCGAGCGTCACGTTCCCTCGGCCGAGCAGATCCCGCATGTGGCCGTTGAACCGGAACGACGGACCGATCTCGGTGGTGAAGAACGCACGCAGTTCCTGGGTTGCCCGCTGCTTCGGCGGCACAACCGTGTCCCGGGTGAGCGGGCCGGCCAGGTGATCGACGGTCGAGGGGCGTTCGGCAGTTGGTTGTGGGCGGCCGGACAACGCCGCGGCGATGCGCTCGGTCACCTCGGCCTTGCGGCCGGACGGCGATACACCGATCGTTCGAGCGAACCCCTGCAATTCCCGCAGCGTCCAGTACCAGCGGCGGAACTCCGCCTCACCGAGAGCGGATGACAGGACCGGTCGGTTCGGCTCGGCTGCGGTCCTCGACATCGGCCACAGTCTACGTGGACGCACCGGACCGCTCCTGGTGCAACATCCCGCGGTGTCCCACCTGCAGACCGTCGGCTGGCAGGGTGCCGAAATCACATGGCGGGGCCTCGACGCCCATCCATCCACCCGCTCTGTGTCCTCGAATCCGCCATAGCGCTCACAAGCTGTGGCGAATCCTGCGTCCTTGACCGGGCGGCGTCTGACCGCCGAGATCCTCACCGGCGATCTTCAACACCCTGCTAGTGTCTCGTCGGAACGGCGGCGAGCGGGGTTGCGGATTGTCTCATGGATCGTGACGGGGAAATCGACGAGCGGGGTCCGATCAAAATCGGTCCCGGTCTTCGGGCCGCCATCGTGCATTACGGCGAGGGCGCCGAACCCGACGAGGGGCATCGCTCCCACCGGGCCGGACGGCTGGCGGCGCTGCTGGCCGACGCCGGCGTTTCGGTCACCAGGATCGTCCCCTCCTTCCGGGACTGGGACGGGTTCCAGCGGCCGGTGGAGTGGACCGGGACCGACGGCCGTGAGGGACGGCTGGTCATTATCCCGACCCGGTCATACACCAACACCCGGGGTCGTGATCGGGCGGGCAGTCTGCTGGACTTCAACCGGGGGGTTCGGCGGTACCTTGCGGCCAACGTCGGTTTTGATCTGGTCATGGCCGGGTTCCCCCCACCGGGTCTGCTCCGGGGAATCACCGCCGCCGACCCCGGTGCCGCCACCATCGCCGACATCCGTGACCTGTGGCCGGACGCACTTCTGCCGGAAGGCTCGATCGGTCGGTTCCTCGGGCCGGTCGCGACGCTGGCCGGGCGGGCGTTGGCCCGGGAGCTGAATCGGGCGGACGCCGTCGTTGCGCTTTCGGCCACCATGCTGCGGCGGGCCCCGAGTGGTGCGGCACGAACCGAGGTCATCCCGATCGGGTTCGAGCCGAGTACCGAGGAGGACCGGAAGCTCTGGCCAACCGATCCCGCCCCGATGTCGGCCTGCTACGTCGGTTCGATGAACCAGCTGTTCGATCTGGACGCCATGCTGCGGGGTTGGCTGGCCTACGTGGAGCACCGGCAGTCGGTAGGGCCGTCGCCGGTTTTGACCGTGGTTGGCGACGGCGATCAGCGGCCCCTCGTCGACTCGCTGGTCGGGTCCGAACCGACGGTGCACCTGGCCGGCTGGGTGCCCGGCAACGAGGTTGGTGCTCATCTGCACGCCGCCGACTTTGGCCTCACCCCGACCCGGACCGGCCACGGCACCACCATCTCCAACAAGGTTTCGGAGTATCTGGCCGCGGGCATGTACGTCCTCAACACCCTGAATCCGGAGGTCGGCCGACCGCTCGAGGAGCGTGGGCTCGGCCACCGGTTCGAGTCCGAGCCGGCCGCCTGGGCCGCCGCGTTCGAACGTTCGGAGAAGAGGTTGTCGCAAATCCGGGCCGACCGGGCCGAACGGCTGGCCGAGGGTGACCGTCAGTACGGAGCGGGCCCGACAAACGAGGCCTGGCTTGACCTCATCGGCGAGGTCCTGACCGCCCGGCGGGCATCATCCAGCACGCTGTCGGCCGGTTGATCGCATCGGGCCGGCGGGGGCCCGTCGGTATGTGGCGGGCGGGCCCGCCGGCGCTACCGGATGCTGATGCTCTGGTAGAAGAGGCCGTTGCGCCAGTTCGTCCAGGACGATCCGTCCGGGCTGGTCTGGGCGACCCCGAACGGGAACACCGACTTGGGGGCGAACCCGTAGTTGACACCGGCCTGAAGCGGCACGACGTCCCCGCTGTAACCCGGGGCGGCCCGGACAACAAAGGCGTACTGGGTTCCGGCGGTGAGGGTAAGCGGCTCGACCGACCCCTCGGCCCAGACCGCGTTCCGGTAGTTGGCCACCGCATCGGTCGACGCTTGGACGGA
>JBCCGJ010000278.1:0-8204 GCA_039029335.1 Actinomycetota bacterium
CCTCTCGATGCTCTGCGGGGACGAGGGGTACGTCCGGGAGCGCCTCCAGGTCTACAAGGACGTCGGTGTCACCCACCTCAACATCACCCCCCATGGGGAGAACCCGCTCGAGGTCATCGAGAAGATCAAGGCCTGGTCGGAGTAGTTGGTCAGCAGCCGCTGCGGGCCGCCGGTCGGTCACCGGCGGCCGCCCGGTTCGCTGCGGTGACGGCCGCCCGGTTCGCTGCGGTGACGGCCGCTCGGTTCGCTGCGGTGACGGCCGCTCGGTTCGCTGCGGTGACGACCGCCCGGTTCGCTGCGGCCACCGCCGGTCAGCTGTCCTCGAAGCGTCCGTCCGCGTCGTAGAACATATGGATCCGGTGCAGGAGCTGCAGCACCGAAATCCAGACGACCGTTTCCACGATCTGGGCCGGGCTGAGCGAGCTGCTTGCCGTTGCGATGGTGATCTGATTCACCTCGGAGGGGCTGGGGGCCGCGCTCTTGGTCAGCATGACAACGGCGGCCTCCTCGATCGAGAGGCCCGGTGGGATGGTTGCCGATGACAGGTCGGCGTCGGCGAACCGGCCGATGGCGGTCAGCTTGCGATGGCCGATCTCCGGCGCCAGCCGTTCGGCCATCTGGATGGCTTCGGAAACCAGCACCTCGTTGCCGGCCATCTTGCCGTACACCAGCGCGATGAGGCACTTGGGACCCAGGCCCAGGACGGTGTTCTCCGGGTCCAGGTTGTCCCGGATGACGGTGGAGATGGCCCGTACGGGCCGGTTGTGGGTCAGGTGGGCAAGTGCCGCGGGAGCGAACCCCAGCTGCTCCTCCAACTCGATCAGGGCGCTGCCGGAGCGTGAGGCCACGCCCTTTGTCCACGCCCGGTCCTTGCGGACCGCGGCCGGCGTGTGACGCAGCACCTTCAGGTAGGTCTTGAGGGAGTCCGTGGGGACCTGGGTGTAGCCGGGCGGTTCACCGTTTGACGGCGGGGACGTCACCAGGGGCCGCCCGCCGACCTGGCCGGTCAGCAGCCCGTCCATGTCCTCACCGGACCAGGCGTGTTTCCCCGCCTTCCAGCCGGTCGCGGAGATCAGGTCCTCCACGTCGTTGATGGCCGACTCCTCCAACTCGATGCCCATGGTGTCCATGAACTTGTTGAGGAAGCCCATGACCGCGGCGCTGAGCACGAGCCATTCGATGTCCGGCTCGTTGAGGAACTTCCGGAGATCGGTGATGTCCCCCTTCGGCAGGTAGGCCGGGAAGCGACTGATTCCCTCCGCCACCCGGGCAACGGCGGATTCCTCCGGGGAGTAGTGGCCGACCAGGGCCTCCGGGGCCACGCCCCGCCGGAGCGCGAACGAGCAGGTGTGGGCCGAGCAGTACATGCACTCGGCGGCCCGGCTGGCCGTGTACATGGCCAGGCCGATGAGGTCTTTCGGCGCTCCCCCGCCGACAACGGACGCCGGCACGTTCAGCAGGTTGGCGACCAGTAGGTTGTAGGTGCGGAAGCCGGTCGGCCAGATCTCCAGGTACGGGTCACAGTTCGGGACAACACCGATCAACTGCTCGACCAGCCGGAGCATCGGCCGGTACTCCTGCTCGAGCTCGTCGAAGCTGACGGCGGAGTCCTGTATTTCCTGGGCGAGGGTTGATTCCATTGCGTGGTTTTCCGTGGTGGACAACGGGGTAACGGGGTTCGAGTCCCGGTTACCGCCTCCTGCGAGTCTGCCATAGTTCAACATGCAGCAACATATGAAACATTCCTCGTGGTGGTCGGCTTTGTCCCACCCGGCGCTTTTTGCTCGTCTGGTGTCCGAACCCGGGGCGCCCTACGGTCTCGATCCGAGAGGTGTGCCTGCGAAGATCTGTGGAAAGGTGCCGTCGTGAAACTGGGATTTGTCCTGCCGAACAACTGGGGTCTTGCCGATCCTGCGCCGATCGTGGATCTTGCGGTGGCGGCCGAGGATCTTGGCTTCGACTCGGTCTGGGTAAATCACCACGTGATCAACATCGGGTACATCGCGGAACGCCTCGGTGACCGGTCCTATCACGACGCGTTGACGGTCCTGACCTGGGTGGCCGCCCGGACCAGCCGTGTCGAGGTCGGCACGTCCGTCCTGGTCATGCCGTACCTGCACCCGATGGTCCTGGCCAAGACGCTGGCGACGCTCGACCAGTTGAGTGGTGGGCGGGTGATCGCCGGACTGGGTGTCGGCAGCCTGCCCGAGGAGAACGAGGTGCTCGGCGTCGACTATGGGAACCGGGGCCGGCTTTCGAACGAGTTCATCCAGGTCATGCAAGCGCTGTGGGCGCCGGGGCCCGCGTCGTTCTCCGGCGACCACTTTTCCATGGATGAGGTTGTCGCCGCCCCGAAACCGGTGCGGGAACCGCTACCGGTGTGGATCGGCGGTTCCGGCGGCCCGGCCATGGCCAGAGCAGCCCGATTCGGCGAAGGATGGCATCCGATGTGTTCGGTCGGAGGATTGGCCAGGCGAATGCCACAACTGGAGGCGGCGTTGGCCCAGCGAGGGCGGGACCGGTCCGACATCGTCGTGGCCCCTCGCATCGATGCCACACAGGTGCCGGACGCCGAGGCGCTTGACGCCTGGCGTGAGGCCGGTGCCGATCAACTGATCATCGGTACCGGCACCGCCGACCTCGGGGAGATCCGGCAGGCCCTCGACCGGCTGGCCGGCCTGGTCGGGGCCTGAGCGGACGGCTCAGTCGAAGACGGAGAGGTCCATGCCGAGCTGCAGATGATGGGGCAGCTCACGCAGATCATCCACGCTGAGGTCGGCGAAGTCGTCGACCCATGCGGGCTCTGCGGTCAGATCGATTGTTGTCGGTTCGTTGTTCTGGAACTGGTTCATCGTTGATCACTCCCCAACAGGACGGTCAGGCCCGTCCCGAATCGCTGTGGTTCGACTGTGGGGCATCGACGGCCCGCGTGCCAGTCAGGGAGCCGAAAAAGGTGAGGCTGTTTCTTGGAAAACGCGAAGAATGGCAAATATTCGGCACCGACGTCGCGGTGGTCTGTACTTTTTGCAAAACAACCGCACGTGTTTGGGTAGAACCACCTGTTCCTGCGTCCCCCCAACCCTCGGGCTACGGTACGACCATGAACGCCGGCGGGTCAGTGCCACGGTTGCGGGTCGGCTGCGCCATGTGGGCCCATCGGCCGTGGGTCGGGCGCTATTTCCCGTCCGACACCCGGCAGGGGCGGGAATTGGCCGCCTACGCCTCCTGGTGCACCGCGGTCGAGGGCAACACCTCGTTCTACGGTCTCCCGGCCCCGGACACCGTGCGGCGCTGGGCCGAAGACGCCCCGCCGGATTTCCGCTTTGTTTTTAAGGTTCCCCAGACCGTGACCCACCAGCGGCGGCTGCGCAATGTCGAAGCGGAACTGGACGAATTTCTGGACCGTATCGAACCGCTCGGTGAGCGGGCCGATCCCGTGTCCGTCCAGCTGCCGGCATCTTTTTCGCCCGAGGATCTCCCGGCCCTCGACGGGTTCCTCCGGGAGGCGCCCTCCGGTCATCAGTGGGCGGTGGAGGTCCGCCATCCCGACTTCTCCCCCGGTGGGAGCCACGAGCGGCAATTCCACGATCTGCTTGCCGAACGCGGCGCAGAGCGGATCATCATCGACACCCGGGCGGTGTTCGCCGGACCCCGGGTCACCCCGGCCGAGATCGAGGCGTTTGCCAGAAAGCCTCGCCTGCCGGTACGGCCCGTGGCGATCGGCAACACACCGATCGTCCGCTTCATCGGCCAAACGGACCCGGAGGCCAACCCGACCTGGTGGTCGAAATGGGTGCCGAAGGTGGCCGACTGGCTTGGCGAGGGCCGGGAACCCATCGTGTTCATCCACACGCCGGACAACGACGTTGCCCCCGAGCTGGCTCGACGATTCCACGGTGAGGTGGCCCGACAGGTCCCGGGGCTCGAACCGCTGCCTGAGCCGATCACCGCCGCATCACAGCTCAAACTGATCTGAGCCCGTTCTAAGCTTGGCCCCGTGATAACGCCTCCCACCGACTTCGCCTCCCTTATGGACCTGCAGCAGCACGGCCCGGACACCTGGGTGGGCCTGAGCGCCAAGTACACCTGGGGTCGCATCTATGGTGGCCAGGTCGTGGCCCAGGCCCTCTGGGCCGCGCTGAAGACTGTTGACGAACGGTTCGCCCCGCACTCGCTGCACGCCTACTTCATCAGGGGTGGCATCATCGACGAACCGGTCCGGTTCGAGGTGGACCGGCTGCGGGACGGACGGAGCTTCTGCACAAGAGCGGTGGTCGCCAGGCAGTCCGGCGGGGCGATCCTCCACCTGTCGTGCTCCTTCCAGCAGGCCGAAATCGACGCCGAGGTCCAGACCGCCCGCATGCCGATCGCCCCGCACCCCGACGACTGCCGACCCAGGGCCGACGACTGGCCGTGGATCATGGAGCGGCGGCCGATGATCAGCCATCCCGGGGCCGGCCAGTCGATGGGATGGGTGCAGCTGACCGATCCACTTCCGGACGACAAGCGGCTTCATGTCTGCGGGCTGGCGTTCACCTCGGACACCGTCCAGTTCGACGCCGCCCGCAGCATCCACCCGCTGCAGGTGCCGAGGGAGGAATACCACGAGAAGTTCATGGGGGCGTCCCTTGATCATGCGATGTGGTTCCATCGTCCGGCCAGGGCCGACGAGTGGCATCTGTACAACTGGGACTGCCACGGTCTGATGGGCGCCCGGGGTATGACCGTCGGCAACCTCTACGCCCGGGACGGTACCCATGTGGCCACGATCGCCCAGGAGGTGCTGCTCCGGGAGCGCAAGCAGCGCTGACCGCTGCCTGACCGGCCGTGCGGCCCGCCGGTCAATTGGCCAAATCGAGCGGCCGGTGCTTTTCTTGAGGCACCAGATTCCCAGCCTGTACCCGGAGGTGTCCCATGGGCGAGTTCTGCTCGACGGAGATGGACGGCAACCTGCTCGTCATAACGATCAATCGGCCGGATGTGCTCAACTCGCTGCACCCGCCCGCCAACAAGGAGCTGTCCGACGTCTTCGACGACTTTGCGGCCGACGACGACGCCTGGGTGGCGATCATCACCGGCGAGGGTCGGGCGTTCAGCGCCGGGAACGACCTCAAGTATCAGGCGGAGGGTGGCGACCGCAGCGCCATGCCCTCCAGCGGGTTTGCGGGGCTGACCGCCCGCTACGACCTGAACAAGCCGGTCATCGCCGCGGTGAACGGGGTTGCGATGGGCGGCGGATTCGAGATTGCGCTGGCCTGTGACCTGATCATCGCCGCCGAGAGTGCGCTGTTCGCCCTGCCGGAACCCCGGGTCGGTCTTGCGGCGTTGGCCGGCGGGCTCCACCGGCTCCCTCGGGAGATCGGCGCAAAGCAGGCGCTCGGCATGATCCTCACCGGCCGACGGGTCTCCGCCGCCGAAGGTCAGTCGCTCGGGTTCGTCAACGAGGTGGTGCCCGACGGTGAGGTTGTCGAGGCGGCGAAGCGCTGGGCGTCCCAGATCCTCGAGTGCTCGCCCATGTCGATCCGGGCGTCGAAGCAGGCGGTCTACCAGGGCCTGGCCCACGCCGGAGTCCAAGCGGCCCAGGAGGGGAGCTACGACGCGGTGCGGGCAATGCTCAAGAGCGAGGACTTCATCGAGGGTCCAAAGGCGTTCGCCGAGAAACGGCCACCCCAGTGGCAGGGCCGCTGAGGTACCGCACCCCGCGATACTGACCGGTCAGTCGTCGAGGGTTGCCCGCGCCGCGATGACCAGATTGGAGAACACCGCGAGCTCCCGATCGTTCAGCCCGTCGTAGGCATGGCGGCAGATCAGCGTGGTCAGCCGTTCCGCCTCGGCCCGCCGCACCGGGTCAGGCTCGGGGTGTGGCGCTGACCAGCCGAACCGCTCGGCCCACGGCACACCGCCCCTGACGGGATCATCGGTGGACAGGATCGCCCCGTGGGGGCCGAGCCCGACGGCGTGCGCCGCACTGAGATGGGCTCCGCCACGGAGTTCGCGGAGTACGTTCAGGGCGACGGTGGCCGCCCCTGCCGCGTCGTCCGGCCTCGGAACGTTCCGCCAGGCGGCGAACAGCACGCCGGTCGACGGATTGGCTGCGGCGGCGATGCGGTCGCTCAGCTCGGCCAGCCTTCGGAGGTCGGTCTCCGGCAACGAATCGAAGGCGCGCCGGCCCCACTCGGCTGCGGCGGCTGCGTAGGCCTCGGTCAGCGCTGCCGGCGGGACGCCCGCCGGGCGGTTCTCCCAGTAGGAGCGGATCTGGCTCGGGGCCATGAACCCGATTGCCGCCGCAACCACGTCGGCGTCGACCTCGCCCAGCACGCCGGCCCGACCGCTGGTCCAGAAGCCGAACGGGCCATGCAGCTCCAGCTCCGCCGCCCTGGCCGCGGTGGCGGGATCCATCATCCACGCCCGCCCGATCTCCAGCACCGGCTTTGCCGTTTCGCCGATTGCCGCGTCGACGGTTTCCCACCCGTCCGGGCGGTTCGGCCCACCTCGTCGTGGGTCATTGTCGTCGCCGGTTGCGGAGACTTCACTGCTGGAGGGCGCCATGGCCGCGAGTGTAGATTCGACGCCGGCTCGTCCTCCCATTTCCGGTCGGGCTTTGCCACAATGGAGCGATGCCGAACCGGCCGGTGACGACCCATTACGAACTGCTCGGGGTCGACCCGACCTGCAGCTTCGATGAGCTCCGTACCGCCTACCGGAGGCTGGCCAGGCTGCATCATCCGGACGTCGCCTCCGGCGGCGTCGCTTCTGATTCGATGGCCGCGGTGAACGAAGCGTGGCGGGTTCTCTCGGACACGAAGCTTCGGGAGCGGTACGACGAGACGGTCAAGATCGCCCCGACGGTTCCCGCCCAGCCGCCGCATCGGCCGCCACCGGGAACCAGACGCCAGGCGTGGGCCGCCGGGGTGCAGGCCCAGATGGCCAGGTTGTCGCGGCTGGCCGGCCGATCAGCCACCCAGACCCTCCTTATCAGAAACCCCCGGGGACCCCGTTCGGACTATGAGGCGGTGGTCGATGACCTGGTGAGGAACCTGGCGACCGACGTCGAGTCCAGGGTGCGGGCCGCCCGCGCCGCCGGGGCGGCGCCGCTCGACCTTGGTGTTGCCGCGACCCTGGTCGGCGTCCGGACCGTTGCGGACCGCATGCGTCGGCAGGCCCCGCTCGGCGTGACGTCGGAGGCCCTGATGGCCGCAGAACTGTTGGACCGCATGTGGGACGTGCTGGCCCATGAGCTGCCGGTGCAGTTGACCGGTTCGCTCGGCGGCAATCCGCAGGTGGCCCAGGTGCTGTACCGGCACCACTCGGCCAAGACCTGACGGCACCCCGGCACAGATCAGCCCGGATCGGCCCGGATCGATCGGACTTGCCGTCGCAGATCGACGTTGCCGTCGATGTGTGATGACATGTCGGGATGGAATTCGGACTGATGATCTTTCCCACCGACCAGACGATCGACCCCATCGAGCTGGGCCGGGCGACCGAGGACCTTGGCTTCGGGTCACTGTGGTTTCCTGAGCACTCGCACATCCCGACCGCCCGGACAACGCCGTGGGGCGGCCGGGAAGGCGCGCCCGAGCTCCCGGAGTTCTACTGGCGGACCCTGGACCAGTTCACCGCCCTGGCCGCCGTCGCCGCGGTGACCGAGCGAATCGAGCTGGGCACCGGCATCTGCCTGGTGGCCCAGCGTGATCCGATCTGGACCGCAAAGGAGGTCGCCTCGGTCGACCGCATCTCGGGCGGGCGGTTCCGATTCGGAATCGGCTACGGGTGGAACAAAGAGGAAATGGCCGATCACGGCCTGGCCTACGAGACCCGTCGTGCCAGGCTGCGGGAAAACGTCCTGGCGATGAAGGAACTCTGGACGAAGGACGAGGCCGGTTTCACCGGCGAACACGTCAATCTCTCACCGAGCTGGGCCTGGCCGAAACCGACCAGCTCACCCCATCCGCCGATCATCATGGGCGGTGCCGCCGGGCCCAAGACCGCGGCCCACATCGCCGAGTTCTGTGACGGCTGGATGCCGATCGGTGGCCGGCACCCGCTGAAGGGCTGGGACGAGGTCCAGAAGGCCTGCGAAGCGATCGGTCGTGACCCGAAGACCGTCGAACTCAGCATGTTCGGCGCCAGGCCCGATCCCGAAGCGCTGGACGAGCTGGCCGAGCACGGATTCACCCGAGCGATCTTTGCCCTGCCCCAGG
>JBCCGJ010000279.1:0-8176 GCA_039029335.1 Actinomycetota bacterium
GCGAACGCCTTCAGCAGGTTTTCGCCCTGCTGATCCTTCGCTCCAAGCATCATGTTCTGCAGCACGGTCATCCGGGACAGCGCCTTGGTCAACTGGAACGTCCGGACCATGCCCTGGGAGGCGAGCTTGTGAGACGCAACTCCGTCGATCGACTGACCGTTGAGCTCGACGTGTCCGGTGTTCGGCTCGTCGAAGCCGGTCAGCAGGTTGAAGAACGTGGTTTTGCCCGCACCGTTCGGTCCGATCAGTGCGGTGATCGCACCCCGCTGGATCTCCAGGTAGTCGACGTCGACCGCCCGGAGGCCACCGAAGCTGCGGCTGACACCTTTGGCCACCAGGATCGGGTCGGGCTTGGCCACCCCGATCGTGTGCTCGACGTCGTCGAAGACCCCGGCCGCCGGGTTTTCCGGTTCTGCGGCCTCACGGTCGACCATCGGAGCGTCTTCCTCGGTTTCCGGCGTGTTATCGGTCATCGAGTGCCATCTCCTCCCGGGAACCGAAGATGCCCTGTGGTCGGTACCGCATCAGCAACATGAGCGCCAGGCCGAAGACCATGAACCGGACCTGACTGACGTTCTGCACGTCCAGGTTGAGGAACCGGGCCAGGAACTCGTCCAGGCTGGAGTCGATCAGTTCCCGCATCAGCGCTTCCAGACCGGAGATCAATCCCCAGAAGATCATGGCGCCGACGACCGGCGACCAGACCCTGGCGGCGCCACCGATGATCAGCACGGTCCAGATCATGAAGGTGATGACCGGGTTGTAGGTGTCCGGCTGGACCGACTGCTTGTCGATCGCCTGCAGCATGCCGGCAAGCCCGCCGACAACACCGCCTATCGCCAGAGCCTGCAGTTTGTAGCTGTAGGCGTTCTTGCCGAGCGCTCTTGCGGCGTCCTCGTCCTCCCGGATGGCCTTCAGGACACGGCCCCACGGGCTGCGCATCAGCTGCCAGGTCATCAGCAGGCACAAACCCACAACGCTCCATCCGACCACCATGACCCACAGATCGTCGGCGCGGTATTCGAAGACCAGAAAACGGTAGGGCACGCTGCCGGGCCGGTTGAACGGATTGAACTCGAAGAAGGGGTCGGCGAAGTCGTTGATGCCCTCGGCCGCACCGGTCCGCTCCCGGTTGCCACGCCACCTGACGAACAACCGGATCGTCTCCGATGCGGCGATGGTGGTGATGCCGAGGTAGTCGGCTCGGAGCCGCAGCGTGGGGATGCCGAGGAGCAGCGCCAGCACGAGGCAGTAGGCGACGCCCACAAGCAGGCCGGGCCAGAAGCCGAGACCGAGCCACAGGACCGAGGTGCCGACGCCATAGGCGCCTGCGGCCATGAAGCCGACCTGGCCGAAGTTGAGCAGACCTGTGTAGCCGTAGTGGATGTTGAGGCCGATCGCAGCGAGCGCAAAGACCATGGCCTGGGTTCCGAAGGCCTGGGAGAAGATCTGGGTGAAGATGATGTCCCAGTCGATTGCAAGCAGCATCAGCCCACCCTTTCCGGTCGACCGAGAATGCCCTGTGGTCGGAAGAGCAGGATGAGCACCAGCACGAGCAGCGCCACCATGTTCTTCAGCTCGGCATCGATGAAGAGGGTGGACAGGTTGATGGCCAGACCCACAACAAGCGCACCGACCAGAGCCCCGTATGCCGTGCCGAGCCCGCCGAGGGTGACGGCGGCGAAAATGAGCAGCAGGATCCGGAACCCGAAGTCCCACTTGACCTGGTCAAGGCCGAAGAACACACCGCCGAGGGCGGCCAATGCGCCACCGGCGATCCAGACCACACTGATGACCCGTTGCACGTCGATGCCGGACGACTCCGCCAGGTCCCGGTTGTCGGCCACGGCCCGCATGGCCTTACCGATCCGGGTGAACTGGAGCAGGCCGCCGACCAGCAGCAGGACGGCGATGGAGATGCCGGTGGCGATCAGGTCCTTCGGGGTGATCTCGATCGGGCCGATCGACAGTGCGGTCTGGGCCGAGTAGTTCCGGAAGAACCGGGGGTTACCGCCGAAGTTGTAGAGGAACACGTACCGGAGCAGGATCGAGAGCCCGATGGTGATGACCATCTGGGCGATCAGGCTGACCCCGTTTCGGCGCATGGACCGGAACAGACCGCGATCGAGGGCGTACCCGAGCAAGCCGCCGCTGATCATGCCGAACACGGCGGCGATGATGAGGTTCACCCCGTCACCGAACGGCGCAGGTAGCGGGGCGAGGAACCCGATGACCCCGGCAAGCCCGTAGTAGTTGAAGAAGAACGTGGACAGCTGACCCCAGGTGACCAGCTCGGCGTGGGCGAAATTGACCAGGCCGGTCGTACCGAAGATCAACGAGAGGCCGATGGCCGCCATCGCCAGGTAGAGGCCCTGCTTCAGACCCTCGACCGCCAGCTGGGCGACCCGACGGCCGGTGATGCTGGAGCCCTCGTCCGCGATGGCGGCAGCGGCCGATTCGGCGTCCCCGGTGACAAGCCCGAACAGGGCCCGTTTGTCCGCACCGGCTTCGACCAGCACCTCAAGCGACGCCCGAGTCGCGTCCCGGAGGGCGATACCCTCCGGCAGCGTCTCCGCGTCCAGGGTCACGGTGTAGGTGCCGGCGGCATCGACCGGGATGGACCACTGGCCCTCCGCGTCGCTGACCGCGTCCCCCTGACCGTCGACGGAGATCGACACCCCCTCCACGGGGACCCGTTCTCCGCTTTCGTCTTCAACCCGGAGCTGGCCGATGATCGACTGCTCGTCCCCCTGAGCCAGGCCGGGCCCGGCAAGACCGACGAGTGCGAACAAAACGACTGCCAGAGCCGCCACGAGCTGTCTGGTCGTATTCAAAGGCGCCGTCTCCCATGCTCCCGCGTTGTAGAGCCTTGAGGACCATACCGGACGGTCAGCGGCGAATCCACTGGTGGATCCTCCTTGTAACAGGGTGGTGCAAACGGACCAGGCGGACCGTGCCGCCGCTCGCCGGGCGGCATCAGGGGGCCGGAAGAGCCGTGGAACTAGGCTTGGGCCGATGGCGACGCTTGCGGTGCTGCTCGGGGTGGTCCTGGTCGGATCGGTGACGGCCGACATGGTCAACACGTTGGTGACCACAACGACCTGGCGGGGTCGGTTTTGGCTGACCAGCATCCTGTACCGCCGAACGTGGTGGATTCTCCGGGCATTTGCCACAACGATGGGCCGTGATCGGCTGACCGAGGCGCTGCTCGGGTTTTTCGCCCCGGTCTCCGTTCTCCTGCTGCTGGTGGCCTGGGTGACCCAGCAGATCATCGGCTTCGGCCTCATCTGGTGGGGGGTCGGTGGTATCGACGGCGCCGAGAGTCTTTTTGACGCCATCTACTACTCCGGCGTCGTCTATTTCACCCTGGGTTTCGGCGAGGTCGTCCCCAGCGCAACCGTGCCCCGCGTCGGGGCACTTTTTGAGGCGCTCTCCGGAGTGCTCACCACCGCACTGGTTATCGGCTACCTCCCCTCCCTCTACGGGGCCTACAGCCACCGGGAACAGCGATTGATGACCCTTGACGACGGGCAGGAGGGGCGCATCACCCCGACCTCGCTGCTGCTCAGCCGGGCCCCGACCGGGGAGGTCGACGACGTCCTGCGGTTCTTCGAGGGTTGGGAAGAATGGGTTTCCGAGGTGATCGAGACCCACACGATGTTCCCGATGCTCCGATTGTTCCGTTCGAAGTACCCGGGGCAGAACTGGGTGACCGCGCTGGGGTTGATCACCGACGCCGCACTGCAGTGTCAGGTCATCGTCGGCGCCGAGCACCGGGCGCCGTACTGGATGCTGCGCCGATCGGTGATCCTCTTCGACGAGTTGACCAAGGACGCCGACCTGTCCGAGTACCGGGAGCGGCTTGACCGGACCTACGAGATGGACGGCCTCAACGAGGAGCACTTCTACACCACGATGTATCAGCAACTCCTCGATCACGGGTTCACGCTCAAGGACCAGCACGCGGCCAGGGCGGAGACGCTGGCGCTCCGGCGGCTATACGACGCCAAGCTGGAGTACCTGATCGACGTCCTCCTCGCCCCTCGGGGATTCTGGGGGCATCAGATCGGCGCCCGGATACCCCTGCCGGCGGCCGCCCGGCCCCAACTCAGCCCGAAGGAGTCGGACGGACTATAACGCCGCAGCCTCGGCTGCCGTTGTGGAACGCCATGACCTTCAAACTTGCGGCTCCTGCCGCGCCCGCCCGGACACCGGGCAGTCGAGGCCGGCGCCTTGGACGCCGAACCACCGCGCTGGTGGCTGCAGCTGGACTGGCGCTTTCCGCCTGCTCCGGGGCGGAACAGGCCCTCGTCGAGAACGACGTCGATTCGAGCGAGCAGTCCGGGGGTGGATCGGAAGGCGGGGGGACCTTGGGCTCCGAGACCGTTGAATCGACCGGTGACAACCCCTTCGAGGGTCTGGTGGAGGATCCGGTCGAAGCGGACCTGCCCTTCGGTGATGAGTACGAAACGGGGGAGGAGGCGATCCCCGAACCGGTCGAGGTGGACGAGCTTCGAGACGTCTCGGCCCCCGACGAGGTCATCGCCGATGTCGAGGCGGAGCTGCCGGAGGATGGTTCGACCGAGAGCGTCCTCGATGCGATCGAACCCATCGACCGCGACATCGACCTCACGACGGACCGGCAGGGCCGGACCACAAACGAGGCGGGCGAGCTGGTCGGACTTGACGATCAGGCCAGCCTGGCGTGCGCCAACATCGAGATCGCGCTGACCGCGCTGGATGAGGGCCAGGACAACACTGCGACCGATCAGGTACGCACCGCGTCGGCCAGGGCGTCCGAATCGGCGATGGCATCGATCAACGAGTGGAGCGAGCCGCTGGCCGCCTCCATCACCGGCGAGGCGGTGGCCGACGTTGCACCGCTGATCGGGTTCATCTCGGTCTGTGCGGAAGGTGGCTACGAACTATGAGCGTGTTGTTACGGTCGGTCCGGGTGCTGCAGGCGGCGGCCGGCGTCCTGTTGTTTCTCCTTGCCCTCGTGGTCCTCACGGCGGGGCCCGCGGGCGCCATCGAGCCGCCGGCGGTCGATGCTCGAAACCTGAACTCGGTCCCGGAGCGGACCTGGGGCGTTTCCGGCCAGAACCCGAGTCAGACCCAGACCGAGACGATCGACAACCTGGTCTGGGACTTCGCCCAGATCGGCAACCGGGTCTTTGTCGGTGGGGCCTTCCTGAACGTCCAGGAGGACAAGAACTCCACACCGATCAGCCAGCCCTACGTTGCGGCGTTCGACCTGGACAGCGGCGACTGGATCTCCAGCTGGACGCCCCAGATCGATCGAGCGGTCTACAGCCTCGATGTGCTGCCGAGCGGGTCGCTCCTGGTCGCCGGCGAGTTCCAAACGGTGAACGGTCAGGCCAGGGAGGGCGTTGTCGCCCTGAACCCGCTGACCGGCACGATCGATCAGAGCTTCCCGGTGACCGTTGAACGTCCGTGGTCGAGCAAGCGGGCGGTCGTCCGTGAGGCCAGGGTCGAAGGGGCATCGGTCTACATGGCCGGGAACTTCTCCCACGTCAACGGCCAGTTCGGCGAGCGGACCAGGGTCTACAAGGTGGCAAGGACCTCGGTGGCCGGGGCGATCGACACCGCCTGGAAACCGGAGGTGACCGGATCCGGCATCTGGGGCCTCGATGTCGACGAGGCCAGGGGCGAAGTCCACCTCGCCGGTTTCTTCTCCGCGGTCAACGGTGAAGGCAACAGCGGCCACTTCCACACGGTCAACGACACAACCGGGGCCTCCGCCCCCGGCAAGATCGAACTGCCGCGGAACTATCCGGCCGCCCAACCGGAGATGTTCGACGTGACCTCGACGCCGGAACGGCTTTTTGTCATCGGCGAGCAGCACATCGTCCAGGTCCTCGAGCCGGCGAACCACAACATGCTGGGCTTCCACACCACCGGGATGCTCGGCACCCAGTTCCAGGCCAGCGGCTTCTTCGCCGGCGGCGCGTACCAGGTGGGGGAGAAGATCGGGGACGTGGTCTTCGCCGGGTGCCACTGCACGTACTCGCAGCGGAACGGCAACGACAACCACTTCTCGTCGTTTGACGGGCAGCGGACCACAAACCGGCTGGCGATGGCCTACGACGCGGCAACCGGCGAGCTCATCAAGGAGTTCGTCGCCGACATCCACAGCCCCCGTGACGGTACCTGGGCCTTCGGGTCCGACACGAACGGCTGCCTCTACATTGGTGGTGACTTCCACGTCGGCGGTGTCGACGCCGGCGCCTCTCGCTGGATCGGCGGATTCGCCAAGCTGTGCGGCGCCGAACCACCGCCCGAGGATCTGCTGGTCGACACCAACAGCACCTGGCGGTACGACGACAGCGGAGCCAACCTCGGCACCGACTGGCGCGATCCCGGTTATGACGACCAGGCCTGGCCGACCGGCGACGGCGAGTTCGGATTCGGTGACGGGGACGAGACAACCCTGCTGACCACCGGTCGCACCACCTATTACGCACGCACCTCGTTCTCGTTCACCGGAACGAAACCGCCGAGCCTGGATCTGCGGCTCAAGGCGGATGACGGTGCGGTCGTCTATCTCAACGGCGTGGAGGTCGTCAGGGACAACATGCCGACCGGCCCGATCTCCTCCACCACGGGGGCCACGACATGGCGAGGTGGTGCGGATGAGACCTACCGCCAGTTCGACATCCCGTCCACCGCGCTGGTGGAAGGGACCAACGTGCTGGCTGTCGAGGTGCACAACGTCTGGTCCGGCAACAACGACCTGTCCTTCGATGCCGCGCTCGGTGAGGGCACGGCCGTGGTCGAAGAGGATCTCCCACCGCTGGTCGACTTCGGTTCGGTCTGGTCGCACACGGACTCCGCAGCCGGCGCCCCCGCCGGGTGGCCGAACGGTCTCGACGCAGGCCAGACCGGCAACGGTCAGTTCGGCTTCGGCGAAGGCGATGAGGCCACCGAGGTGGCCACCGGACAGGAGGCCTACTACTTCGCCCACCAGTTCGATGTGGCCGACGCAGCGGCGATCGCCCAGCTGGACCTGACCACGCTGGTTGACGACGGTGCGGTGATCTATCTCAACGGCACCGAGGTCCACCGGTTCAACATGCCGGACGGGCCGATCAGCCCGACCAGCAGGCCGGTGCAGTGGATCGGGGGTGCCGACGAGGCGCCGTCGACGGTGACCATAGACGGCGCGACCCTGGTCGACGGGACAAACACCGTCACCGTTGAGGTCCACAACTTCTGGCCGGGCAACCCCGACCTCAGCTTCGACCTGGAGCTGACCGCCGCCAACTAGCAAATTCCGGGCACCGAGGCCACGAAAATTGTGGGTGGGAAGCCCAAATTTCGCCGAGGTGGGAAACGCTAGAGCAGCTGCACCGCGTTGCGGACCCGGTCCATGACCGGGACCGCAACCTCGCGGGCCTTGTCCGCCCCCTTGGCCAGGATCTTGATCGTGGTCTCGTCGTCCAGCTCGGCCCGTCGGTCCTGGATCGGTTTGATCAGTGCCGCCAGCGCCTCGCTGGCGTCCGCCTTGAGCGGGCCGTACTGGGTGTAGTTCTGAGCCAGGGCGACCGGATCGCCGTCCGTGGCGACGGCCAGGATGGTCAACAGGTTTGAGACGCCCGGTTTGTTCTCCGGGTCGAATCGAACCTCACCGTCGTTGTCGGTGACGGCCCGCTTGAACTTCTTGGAGATCTCGGCCTCGGTGTCGGTGAGGAGCACGGTCCCCTGGGGGGAGTCCGCCGACTTGGACATCTTGTTCTCCGGATGCTGGAGATCCATGAGCCGGGCACCTGCCTCGGGGATCCGATGCTCCGGGACCACCAGGAC
This sequence comes from Actinomycetota bacterium, assembly GCA_039029335.1. GTDB lineage: Bacteria > Actinomycetota > Acidimicrobiia > Acidimicrobiales > SZUA-35 > JAHELU01. The sequence goes on from JBCCGJ010000279.1 coordinate 7,825, forward strand.
ATCGCCGTACCGGTTGTTGAATCTGATGGCCAGATCCCGGGTCAGCTCGACGTGCTGCCGTTGATCGTCCCCGACCGGCACAACGTCGGTGTCGTAGAGGAGGATGTCCGCCGCTTGGAGCGTGGGATAGGTGAACAGTCCGGCGGAGACGAACTCGTTCGTTTCGCTCTTGTCCTTGAACTGGGTCATCCGACGAAGCTCACCGAAGGCGGCGATGCACTGCATGTGCCAGGCAAGCTCGCTGTGTTGGGAGACCTGGGACTGCACAAAAAGCGTTGAGCGGTCCGGATCGATCCCGATGGCGATCAGGTCCTTTGCCATCTCGAGCGTGGACTGTCTAGATCGGAAGAGC
>JBCCGJ010000280.1:0-8105 GCA_039029335.1 Actinomycetota bacterium
GAGGTGCTTCGGCTCGGGTGGCTGACCAGGCTCCGCAAGATCGTGCTGCCCTCCGCGCTGCCGTACATCTTCACCGGCATGCGCCTCTCGCTCGGTGTCGGCTGGATGGTCCTCATCGCGGCCGAGATGTTGGCCCAGAATCCCGGCCTGGGGAAGTTCGTCTGGGACGAGTTCCAGAACGGGTCAAGCCAGTCGCTCAGCCGGATGATGTTCGCCGTCATCGTCATCGGGTTCATCGGTGCGGTGCTCGACCGAATCATGGCAGGCGTCGAAACGCTGATGAGCCGAAACCGGGTGGCGTGATGACGGTCAAACCGACCTTCCACGAACCGCCGCTCGACGAACCGCCGCTCGGCGAACCCCCGCCCCATCTCTCGATCGACGGGATCGCCGTCTCCTACCGAGGAGACGACGGTGGAACCACCTCGGTACTGGAAGGGCTGGACCTCGACATCACCGAAGGTGAGTTCGTGGCCGTCCTTGGGTTCAGCGGCGCAGGCAAGACCACGCTGGTCTCGGCGATCGCCGGACTCGTGCCCCTCGACGCCGGCACCATCACCATCAACGGCAATCCGATCGACGGTCCCGGAACCGACCGGGGTGTGGTCTTCCAGTCCTACTCCCTGATGCCGTGGTTGACCGTGGAGGACAACGTTGCCCTTGCGGTCAACGCGGTTCATGCCGACCTGCCGAAGGCGGAACGGAAGCAACTGGTGGACGACACCATCGAGTTGGTCGGGCTGAGCCACGCCGTCGACCGCCGCTTCGCTCAGCTGTCCGGCGGCATGCGGCAGCGGGTGGCGGTGGCCAGGGCTCTGGCCGGCAGGCCGGACATCCTGTTGATGGACGAACCGCTCTCCGCCCTCGACGCGTTGACCAGGGCAAAACTCCAGGACGAGATCGAGCGCATCCGAGCCCAGGAGAAACGGACCATCCTCCTGGTCACCAATGACGTCGACGAGGCGCTGCTGCTGGCCGACCGTGTGGCCGTCCTGGGACGGGGCCCGGGCGCAGGCATTGCCAGGATCTTCGACGTCGACCTCCCCCGACCCCGGATCAGGGCCGACATGAACAACGACCTGGCCGCCACGGCACTCCGGAACGAAATCGTCGCCTACCTCGGGCAGCTGTCCGGCGGTACGTCCGACTTCGTTGCCGCCGGGGTCGACGTAGCCGCCGCCGCGGCCGAGGACCGGGGTGAGCGGCCGACGCTCCCGGACGTGGAACCGGTCGATCTCCTGCCGCCCAAGGCCTACCGGGAGGCGGCCAGGACCAGGACGACTCGCCGGTTCCTCGAGTTCAGCGATCTGAAGAAGATCTATCCGACGACCGACGGGCCGCTCACGGTTGTGGAGGACATCTCGTTCAGCCTGCACAAGGGAGAGTTCGTCTCCCTCATCGGCCATTCCGGCTGCGGTAAATCGACGGTGCTCACCATGACCGCAGGTCTCAACGAGGTCACCGGTGGGTGGATCGCCCTCGACGGTCACTACGTCGATGCGGCCGGGCCGGACAAGGCCGTCGTGTTCCAGGCACCGTCCCTGTTTCCGTGGCTCACCGCCAGGGAAAACGTGGCACTCGGCGTCGAGCGGGTCTATCCGGATGCGACCAAATCGGAAAGACGGGAAGTGGTGGCGTACTACCTGGACCGGGTCGGCCTCGGTGCCGCGATGGACAAGACGGCCTGCGAACTCTCGAACGGCATGAAACAGCGGGTCGGCCTGGCCAGGGCGTTCGCCCTCAGCCCGAAGCTCCTGCTCCTCGACGAACCGTTCGGCATGTTGGACAGCCTCACCAGATGGGACCTGCAGGATGTGCTGGTCGAGGTGTGGAACCGGACCGAAGTGACCACCGTCTGCGTGACCCATGACGTCGACGAAGCCATCCTCCTCGCCGATCGGGTGGTGATGATGACCAACGGGCCGAACGCCCGCATCGGACAGATCCTGGAGATCGACCTGCCGCGGCCCCGAGACCGCCGAGCGCTGCTGGAGGATCCGCACTTCTACGCCTACCGGCAGGAGATCTTGGAGTTCCTGGCCCGATACGAGCACGGGGCCCATGCGCTCGCCTGACCCGGGCGGCGGGCGACCGGCGCCATCCTCCTCCCCTGTTCTCGAATCCTCGGGGGAGGAGGGGGCGCTGGTGACCACGCACTGCCCGTACTGCGCGTTGAACTGCGGGCTTCGGTTGACCGTCGCCAACGACCGGATAACCGAACGGGTGCGCTGGAAGCAGGCACCCCTGACCGGTGGGGCGCTCTGCTCGAAGGGGACCACCGCCCACCTCCAGGTGCACCATCCGGATCGACTGACCACTCCCCTGATTCGGCGCAACGGTGGGCTGACCGAGGTCGGCTGGGACGAGGCCCTCGACGTGGCGGCGTCGGGGTTCCTCCGTATCCGGGCCGAGTCCGGAGCCGACGCAAACGCAGTCCTCTCCGGCGGCTCGCTGACCAACGAGAAGGTGTACCTGATCGGCAAGCTGGCCCGGCTGGCGTTTGGTACCCGCAACGTGGACTACAACGGCCGGTTCTGCATGACCTCCGCCGGGGCGGCCAACCGGCTGGCATTCGGCGCTGACCGGATGATGACCCCGCTGGCCGAGCTGGACAACGCCGAGGTTGTTGTGGTCGTCGGGGCCAACCTGTCGGCGGCGTTTCCGGTGGCCATCCCCAAGCTGCTGGCCGGGGTCCGCCGCCGAGGTGGGCGGGTGATCGTGATCGACCCACGATCGTCCCGGTTCGTCAACGACAACGATCTCCATCTGGCGTTGCGGCCGGGGACCGACGCGGACCTGTTCAACGGCCTGCTCCGTGAGGTCATCGACCAGGGTCTGGTCAACCGGGGCTTCGTCGACGACCGGACCGCCGGTTTTGCCGAGGTTGCCGCGGCGGTCGAGCGGTTCACCCCGGCGCGGGTGGCGGCGGTGTGTGACGTTCCCGAGGACGTTGTTCGGGAGGCGGCCCGGCTGATCGGGGGCACCGAGCGCTGCATATATCTGCACGGCCGCGGCCCGGAGCAGCAGGTCGGCGGGGTGGCGAACGTCCTGGCCATCACCAATCTGGGCCTGGCCTGCGGCCACGTCGGCGGACCGGGCCGCGGCGTCAACATGCTGACCGGGCAACGGAACGGTCAGGGCGGTCGGGAGTGGGGGCAACGGTGCGACCAGCTCCCGGCCGGCCGCCGCATCGACGATCCGGATCACCGTCAAGTGGTGGCCGAGCGTTGGGGCGTGGACCCGGACCGGCTGCCCGATGTCGGCAAAACCTACGTCGAGATCCTTCAGGCCGCGGGGCGAGGGCCCGGCGGCATCCGCGGTCTCCTGTCGATCTGCACCAACATGAGCGTCTCCGCCCCGGACCTCGATGCGGTGAACCGTCAGATGGCGGCCCTGGATCATGTGGTGATGATCGACCCGTTCCCCTCCGTGTCGACCGACCATGCCGACGTGATCCTGCCGGGTACGACCTTCGCCGAGGAGGAAGGGACGATCACCACCATCGAAGGCCGGGTGGTTCGCTGCGATCAGGCGGTCACCCCAGGGTCGGCCGGCGTGTCGGACATCGACCTGATCCGCGGTTTGGCCGAGCGCCTCGGTGTAGGCGAACACTTCTTGTTCCACCGCGGTCGAGAGGTGTTCGAGGAGATGCGCCGGGTCTCCGCCGGGGGTCCGGTCGACTACCACGGCATGACCTGGGAGCGACTGCGGGACGAGGGTGGCCTGTGCTGGCCGTGTCCCGACGTTGACCACCCCGGCACCCCGCAGCTCTACGTTGATCGCTTCGCTCATGCGGACGGCCGTGCCCGGTTCATCCCGGTCGAGCCGACGCCGCCGCCCGATGCCGTCAGCGACAAGCGGCCGTACGTGCTGACCACCGGCCGGGTCCTCGCCCAGTTCCTTTCCGGCAATCAGACGATGCGGATCCCCGAGCAGGATCGATTGGCCCCGGGACCGATCCTTGAGGTCCATCCCGAGACGGCAGCCGGCTGCGGCCTGGACCCGGACCGCCCGGCCAGGATCACCAGCGCGCTGACCACGGCCGAGGTGGCGTGGGTGGCCAACCCGGACCTTCGGCCGGACACCGTGTTCCTCCCCTACCACTGGCCGGTCTGCAACCGGCTTGTTGCCGCCCACCTCGACCCCATCAGCCGTATCCCCGGCTTCAAGTACACGCCGGTGGCGCTGGCCCCGGCCCCCGTAACCGCCGCGCCGACCGCCGAAGGCCACGCTCCCGCCCTCCGGAAGAAAGCAGACGTTCGCTCATGAGCCCAGACAAAGCCGGCGCACCTCCCAGCTCGTACCTGCTGGCCTGGCGGTTGGCCGGTCAAAAGGTGGTGGTGGTCGGTGGCGGGGCGATCGGCACCGCCAAGATCGAGCTGCTTTTGGCCACCGGTGCTCGCATCGTTGTCATCGACCCCACCCCTTCGGACCGGGTGATCGACCTGACCAATCGGGGCGAGGTTGCGCTTCGGAAGCGACGAGCCAGGGCGGTTGACCTGATCGGGGCCCGGCTGTTGGTCGCGGCGACCGGTTCGACGGCGACAAATCGGAGGTTGCGCCGTTTGGCGAGGGTGTTCGGGGCGGTCGTCAATGCGGTCGACGATCCGGAGAACTGCGATGTGACGGTGCCGTCGATCATCCGTCGTGGCCCGGTGACCGTGGCCATCACCACCGACGGGGCCAGCCCGGCCGGAGCCCGATTCCTTCGGGAGGAGCTGACCGATGTGGTTGACCGAGCGCTGCCGGACCGCATCGGCGACGTGCTTGCCAAGGCCGCAGAGGCGAGGCGCGAACTTCGGGCGAGCGGTCGATACCGGTACGACTATCGGGCTTGGCGAGAGCGCTTCTTCGAACCGGCGATGAAGGCTGACGGGATCGACCCGCTTCAGGAGGTGACCCGCCGCTTTGTTGACGGGTTCGACCAACCGGGGCCCGAACAGGCGGGTACGGTCACGCTGGTCGGTGCCGGACCGGGTGGGGCGGACCTGATCACCATCCGAGGTGCCAGATCCCTGGCCGCAGCCGACGTGGTGGTCTATGACCGGCTGGCCGACCCGGCCCTCCTTGGAATGGCACCGCCGGCCGCCGAACGAATCCCGGTCGGGAAGAGCAAGGGCTTTGGCCACCGACAGGAGGACATCAACCGGCTACTGGTGGAGCACGCAACCGCCGGCAGCCGGGTTGTCCGATTGAAGGGCGGAGATCCGTTCGTGTTCGGCCGTGGCCAGGAGGAGGTCGATGCGCTTACCGCGGCCGGGATCCCGGTGCGGGTGATCCCCGGCGTCAGCGCTGCCGTGAGCGCACCATCCCTGGCGGGAATTCCGGTGACCAACCGACGGCACGCGGCGTCTTTCACCGTCCTGACCGGCCACCGGGCCGCCGAGCCGGTGGATCGTTCCCGGACGTCGGACAACCGGAAGACCCAGAACCCCGGGGCACCAGTGCAATCGCCCCACACCGCCGAGGCGGTCGAGCCGGCCGAAGCAGCGCGGTGGCAGGCCCTGGCCGCCGGCGGAGACACGCTGGTTGTCCTGATGGCGGCGTCCACCGCTGCCGACGTGGCCAGGCGTCTGATCGCCGGGGGCCGTCGAGCGGACGAACCGGTTGCATTCGTCCATGCTGCGGCCACCCCCGACCAGCGATCGGCCTGCACCACACTTGCCCGGGTTGTCGCAACCGGCTGCCCGTTCCCGGCCCCGACGACGATGGTGGTCGGGCCGGTTGTGGGGAACGCACCGACTCACCCGTCGATCGTCCCGGTTGCTACCGTGAGTGGGTGACCGATCCACCGGAGGATCAACCGCCGGCGCCTCCGGCACCAACGCCTGCACCACCTCCGGTCGACGGCAGGCCGACGGCTTCCGGTGTGAACGGCGTGCCGAGACCCGCCGACCATCAGCCGCAGCCTCCCCGTCCCGGTGCGGTGGCCGCACCACCGCCACCGGGGTTCGCCTCGCCACATGACCCGGACCGGCGGAACGATCTGGACGCGCTCCGGGGGTTCGCGATGCTGCTGGGCATCGGTCTGCACGCAGCCATTCCCTGGTTCGAGTTCGCCGACTTGGGCGAGAGCGACTGGGCCAGGCCGCTGCAGCGATACGTCGAATTCGTCCACGGCTTCCGCATGCCGCTGTTCTTCCTCCTCAGCGGCTACTTCACCACGCTGTTGTGGCGCCGCCGGGGCACCCGGGCGCTGATCCGGCACCGACTCCGACGGATCGGGCTTCCGCTGGTGCTCTTCTGGCTGCCACTGATCATCCTGGTGATTGCAGCGTTTGTGATCGGGGCAATCGCCGCCGACATCGACCTGGAGGAGTTGGACCGTCAAGCGGACTACGTGGAGGCGGTCGAACGGGGAGACGCAGACGCGTCCGACGCGGTCGGTCAGAGCGAAACCGAGGCTGCGGACGACGGCGACGAGTTCAGCTTCATGCACCTGTGGTTCCTGTGGCAGCTGCTGTGGTTGGGGGCCGGTCTTATCCTGGTGGTCGCCGTCGCGCAACGGTTTGGAGGTCTCGGCCGTGGCCGCGATCCGGCGCGCGTGCTGCTGTGGGTGCTGCCGATCCTGGCCGTTGGTCCTCAGCTGGCGATGACCGACGGGTTCGGACCGGACACCTCCGAAGGGTTCATCCCCGCCGGTCGTGTGCTGGCCTACTACGCGATCTTCTTCGGGTTCGGTGCCCTCACCCACGGTCGAGTCGACCGGACGGGTTCGCCCGTGATCGATGCGGTCGGCCGGCGTTGGCAGCCATTGCTTGTCGGCGGCGCCCTTGTTGTGTTCCCGGCGGCACTGCTGCTCCAGCACCAGGTCGATGCGGACGGGGCGCTCCTCACACCGGTCAGACTCGCCGCTGCCGTCGGGCAGGTGCTGTTCTGCTGGATGCTGTGCTTCGGGCTGCTCGGTCTGTTCAACCGTTATCTGTCTCGCCCTCGGTTCCGGACCCGGTACCTGTCGGACGCCTCCTATTGGATGTACCTGGCCCACCTCCCGCTGGTCATCCTGCTGCAGGGTCTGCTCATCCCGCTCGATCTGCCGTGGTCGGTCGACTTCCTGCTGATCTGCGTTATCACGTTCGTGGTGCTCGACCTGTCCTACCGATGGTTGGTCCGCTACACGCCGGTCGGCCACCTGCTCAACGGTCGTCGCAGCCGAGCGGCTGATCACCACTTCCGGGTGCTGGAACGATCCGAACGATAGGTGCGTTCAGTCCGACGGTTTGCCGGCCAGCACGGTGGTGTGGTCGAAGGGTCTGCCACCCTCGGGAATGGGCGACGCCTCAACCCGGACAGTGCGGAACCCGGCGCCACGAAGGAGATCGGCAACGGTGTCCGGGAACAGCTCGTAGGCGGTGATGACCCTGTGGTCAAACGGTCTGCCGTGGTTGTCACCCGACCGGGATCCGAAGAAGGAAACCAGGACCGGAGCACCAGGGGCGAGCGCCCGATGCCACTCGCCGAACACAGCGGGGAGGTCCGCCGGTGGCAGATGGATGATCGAGTACTTGGCGACAATCCCACCGAGGGACGCGTCCGGAACACCGAGCGCTGTCAGGTCACCAACGGCGAAGTGTCGCTCGGGAAAGGCCATACGGGCCTGGGCGATCTGGCCGGGCGATGCGTCGACACCAAACACGGAGAGCCCACGCTGACGCAGGTGGTCGACGGCACCGCCAGGGCCGCACCCGAGGTCCATGACGGGACCGGTCTGGCCGGCCGCTGCCTCGGCGAACGCCGCCAGCGCTTCCAGGGTCTGGCTGTCCCGGTCCAGCTCGTGCAAAAACAGCGCAGCGTACCGTTCGGCCATGGTGTCGTATGCGGCTCGAACCGGATCGGTCATCGGTCCCACTCTGGCACGTCTCTAGTATGAGCCGATGGCTGACCGCTACTTCACGCCCGCCCTGTTCAAATTCCTCCGGGAGTTGGCGGACAACAACGACCGCACGTGGTTCAAAGCGAACCAGGACCGATATGAGCAGAACGTGCGGGAACCAGCGCTGGACTTCATCACCGACTACGGCGAGACCAAGCTGACCATGTTGTCACCGCATCTGGTGGCCGACTCCCGGACCGTCGGTGGTTCGCTGTTCCGAATCCAGCGGGAC
>JBCCGJ010000281.1:0-8076 GCA_039029335.1 Actinomycetota bacterium
ACCGCTTTTCGGCCGGGCCTCGTCCCGGAACTTGGTCTGGATGTGGTACCAGCACTGGGGCAGCTCCTTATAGGAGGTCAGCTCCGCGGCGACCGTGGCGAAGATCTCCTCATGCGTGATGCCGAGCGCGTTGTCGTTCCCCCGCCGGTCGGTGAGCCGGAACATGATCTCGCCCATCGTGTCCCACCGGCCGGACTGCTTCCAGATGTCCGCCGGGTGCATGGTGGGCAGCAGGAACTCCTGGGCGCCCAGGTTGTCCATCTCCTCCCGGACGATGTTCGCCACCTTCTGATGGACCCGCCAGCCCAGCGGGAGCATCGAGTAGTGGCCGGCCTGGAGCTGGCGGATGAACCCGCCCTTCACCAGAAGTGCGTGGCTGGCCGCCTCGGCATCAGCCGGGGCATCTCGCAAGGTGGGAATAAAGAGCTTGGACCAACGCATACCAAGTAACCTACCCAGCTTTTTGCCGCCATCCCGGCGAATTCCCGCTAGAACTGGGGCCTGCCGGGCCATGGTTGTTGGTGCACCGTCGGCCGATTGGCCGGTGTTCGCCGGTCGTTCACCGGCCGATTGCCGGCCGCCGGGGCCGTGCGCCGGGGCAGTGCCGTCGGACGTCCCTGCGCTCCGTCCTGCGTTGGTCGCTCATCGGGGCCATACTGGAGTTACGGTCTTTCGGAAAACGGAACAGTTCCGTATAGTGGACCGCAGCAGGAGCCTTCGGGCTCAAAATCCATCCTGAAGGGGATCTGTGATGGAGGCCAGCGATGGTTGAATCGGCACGCCGGGAGAACGGGGAGCACCCGCGAGGGGACCGCCGGAAGGCACGGGGGATTCGAAACCCCGGCACGGTGACCAAGCGGCCCCGCATCACCACCCCGATGGTCCGCCAGGACGGCGCACTGCGCCCGGCCACCTGGGAGGAGGCGCTGGGCCGCGCCGCCCGGGGACTGGCCGAGGTGAAAGCCGAACACGGCGGTGAGGCCATCGGCATGTTCAGCTGCTCGAAGTCGACCAACGAGATGAACTTCGCAGCCCAGAAGTTCGCCAGGACGGTGCTCGGCACCAACAACATCGACTCCTGCAATCGAACTTGACACGCTCCTTCCGTCGTCGGTCTGGCGACAGTCTTCGGAGCCGGTGGCGGCACCTCGTCCTACACCGAGATTGAACAAACCGATGTGATCGTGCTGTGGGGCTCGAACGCTCGAGAGGCCCACCCGATCTTTTTCCATCACCTGATGAAGGGGCTGGACAACGGCGCGTCGATGTACGCGGTCGATCCCCGTCGGACCTCGTCGGCCAAGTTCGCCGACGCCTGGCTCGGCCTGAACGTCGGGACCGACATCGCACTGGCCAACGCCATCGGCCGGGAGATCATCCGCAACGGCTGGCACAACCAGGCGTTCATCGATCACTCGACCACCGGGTTCGAGGCCTACCGGGAAGGTGTCGAGCAGTACACGTTGGCGTACGCCTCGGCCATCACCGGTGTGCCGCCGGAGGCGATCGCCCAGCTGGCCAAGGCGTACGCGACAGCCGAGAAGGCCCAGATCCTGTGGACCCTCGGCATCACCGAGCACCACAACGCGGTCGACAACGTGTTCTCGCTCTGCAACCTGGCGTTGCTCACCGGCCACATCGGCCGATGGGGCTCCGGCCTGGTCCCGCTGCGGGGCCAGAACAATGTCCAGGGCGGTGGGGACATGGGTGCGCTGCCCAACAAGCTGCCCGGTTTCCAGGACGTGGCGGACCCCGAGTCGCGGGCCAAGTTCGAGCGGGTCTGGGGCACGACGATCCCTCCCGATCCCGGTCTGCACCTGACGCTGATGTTCGAGGCGATGGAGGCCCGCGACCTCCGGGCGGTCTACTGCATCGGTGAGAATCCGGCGGACTCCGAGGCCGACGTCGGCCACGCCCGCAAACTGCTCGCCGACCTCGACCTGCTGATCGTCCAGGACATCTTCCTTACCCGGACCGCCGAGCTTGCGGACATCGTGTTCCCGGCGTCGGTCGGCTGGGCGGAGTCCGACGGCACCGTCACCTCCAGCGAGCGTCGGGTCCAGCGGGTCCGAGCCGCCGTGCCGCCTCCCGGGGAGGCCCGGCACGACATCGACATCGTCGCCGCCCTGGCAAACGAGATGGGAGCGGATTGGGGATATCCGACCGCCGAGGAGCTGTGGGACGAACTGCGATCGCTGTCCCCACTGCATCTCGGCATGTCCTGGGAGCGTCTGGAGTCAGAGGGGGGCCTGCAGTGGCCGTGCCCGTCGCTGGACCATCCGGGCAGCCCCTTCCTCCACGGTTGGTTGTGGGAGGACGACCTTGGCGGCCGGTCCGGCGCACCGTTCAACATGGTCGAGCATGAGGGGCCGAAGGAGGCGTTGACCGAGGAGTTCCCCCTGCGGCTGACCACCGGGCGGGCGCTCGACTCCTACAACACCGGCGTCCAGTCCGGTTCGATGGCCTCACCGATTCGCTACGGCGAAACGATCGACCTGAGCGCGGCGGACGCCGAGCGGCTTGGCATCAGCGACGGTGAAACCGTCCTTGTCTGCTCGCCCCGGGGTGCGGTCGAGATGCCGGCCAGGATCCAGGCCGACCTTCCGGAGGGCCTCACGTTCACCACGTTCCACTTCCCGGAGCTGGTGGATGTGAACCTGCTGACCAACGACGCCTGGGACAAACGGTCGGGCACCGCGGAGTTCAAGGCGGCATCGATCCGCATCGAGAAGATCGGTGCGCCACAGGGGGTACCCGGTGGCTGATCTGCACATCGGTGCGGACCAGGCCACCGCCGAGGAACGGGCGGTGGTTGATGCGGTCGTCGACGGAAGCCTCGGCCCGGCGGTCGTCGTCGAGGGGGAGCGGTTGGTGTACGGCGGCACGACCCGCCGGAACGAGCGCCGCCATCTGCTGCTACCGGCCCTCCACTCCCTGCAGAACCAGCGGGGCTGGATCAGCCCCGGCGGGATGAACTACGCATCGGAGCAGCTGCAGGTGCCGCCCGCCGAGGCCTACGGGGTCGCCACGTTCTACGAGATGTTCCGGGTGGACGACCCCGGGCACGACCAGGACGTGGTACACGTCTGTGTCGACGCGGCCTGTCAGATTGCAGGCGCGGCCGGGACCATCGACCAGCTGCGAGCAGCCGGGGCCAAAACCCACGCCAGCCCCTGCCTCGGCCAGTGTGAGCGGCCCGTCGCCCAGTTCATCCAGGGTCGGGCCAAGCCGGACCGGGTCGAGGCCGACGCCGAACCGTACGTGCTGCCCCAGGCCGGACAGCCGGGACTTCGGCTCCTGAGACGGATCGGCGCCACGACACCGGTCGACCCGACCGACCTGGGGTCCTACCTGGCCGCCGGCGGCTACCGGGCGTTGGCCCGGGCCTTTGAACGCGGTCCAGAAGGGGTCGTCGAGGAGGTTGTCGTCTCCGGTCTGATGGGCCGCGGCGGTGCGGCGTTCCCCACCGGGATCAAGTGGCGGGCCGTTGCCGCGGAGGAGGCGAACGACAAGTACGTCGTGGTCAACGCGGACGAGTCGGAGCCGGGCACCTTCAAGGACCGGACCCTGCTGGAGAACGACCCGTTTGCCTTGATCGAGGCGGTGACTATCGCCGGGTTCGCCACCGGCGCAACCAAGGGTTGGATCTACATCCGCGGTGAGTACCCGCTGGCCACCGAGCGGCTCGAGCGGGCCATCGCCGCGGCCCGCCAGGCCGGGTACCTCGGCCGGCATCTTGCGCCGGGTCCGGACGGGGTGCCGTCGGCGTTCTCGTTCGACATCGAGATCCGGCGGGGCGCCGGCGCCTATATCTGTGGCGAGGAGACGGCGCTGTTCAACTCACTGGAGGGGTTCCGTGGGGAACCGCGGCAGAAGCCGCCGTTCCCGACCACAAACGGATTGTTCGATCGGCCGACCGCCATCAACAACCCGGAGACCCTGTTCAACGTGCTGGACATCGTGCTGGACGGCGGTGCGGCCTATGCGGCCATCGGCACCGAGCGTTCGACCGGCTCCAAGCTGTTCTGCCTCAGCGGCAACGTCGCCCACCCGGGGGTCTACGAGGTCGATTTCGGCGCAACCCTCCGGGAGGTGCTCGACCTGGCCGGGGGAGTGGTCGGCGACCTCCGGGCGGTCCTGCTCGGTGGCGCGGCCGGCAGCTTTGTCGGCCCCGACCTGCTGGACATGCCCCTGACGTTCGAGGACGTCCGCGATGCGGGCGTGTCGCTCGGCTCGGGGGTGGTCATGGTGTTCAACAGCTCGGTCGACATGCCGGCGGTTGTCACCCGCATCGCTGAGTTCTTCCGGAACGAGTCCTGCGGGCAGTGTGTCCCGTGCCGGGTAGGCACCACCCGACAACATGAGGTGCTCCTCGGCTTGTCGCCCGGCTCGTCCCACTCCGCACCGGTTGTGCTGAACGGCCAGGCATCCCTGCTGGACGAGATCGATCGGGCCATGAAGGACGCCTCGATCTGCGGCCTGGGCCACACGGCAGCCACTGCGGTCCGGTCGGCCATGGACCTCGGGCTCTTTCCGGGGCCCGGCGGACCGGGGCCGATGAACGGCGTTGACGATGGGTTCTCATGAGCGACGAAACCGCGGTTCAGCTCACGATCGACGGCGATGCCGTTACCGTGCCGGCGGGGGCAAGCGTCCTCGACGCCTGCAAGACGGCCGGCGTCGACACACCGACGCTCTGCTACGCCGAGAACCTGACCCCGGTCAACGCCTGCCGGGTCTGCGTGGTTGAGCAGGAGGGGTCGCGGACGCTGGTCCCGTCCTGCTCCCGGCAGGCCGAGGACGGCATGGTGATCGACACCGACACCGACCGGGTCAGACACAGCCGCAAGATGGTTCTGGAGTTTCTCGGCTCCGGCGTTGATCTGAGCCAGGCCGACGAGCTGGGTCGGTGGAGCGCCCACTACGGTGCGGACCCCGACCGCTATGGCACCGAGGCGGCGAAGATAGAGGAGCCGGTCCGTATCCAGGACGACCTCTACATCCGGGACTACGACAAGTGCGTGCTGTGCTACAAGTGCGTCGAGGCCTGCGGCGACGATGCACAACACACCTTTGCCATCGCGGTGTCCGGTCGCGGCTTCGGGGCCAGGATCAGCACCGAGTTCGACACGGCGCTGCCGGACTCGGCCTGTGTGTACTGCGGGAACTGTGTTGCCGTCTGCCCCACCAACGCCCTGCAGTTCAAGACCGAGTTCGATCTGCGACAGGCCGACAGCTGGAAGCCGGAGGAGCAGTCGGTCACCAGGACCGTCTGCTCGTACTGCGGGGTCGGCTGCAATCTGGAATTGCACGTCCAGGACGAAACCATCGTCAAGGTCACCTCACCGAACGACCACAGCGTCACCTCCGGCCACCTGTGCATCAAGGGCCGGTTCGGCTGGCAGTACGTGCACGGATCCTGAGCGGACCCACGTCCACGGCTGCCCGCCTGCGGTGACCTAGACTCCGGGGAACCGCCGCACAGCCGTTGTCCCGTTCACCGTCGATCAGAACGGGTTTTTCGGCTGACCCCAAATCGGAGCACGTGATGTCCACCTCCTCGGAGGCCAACCCGTCAACCGATCGGCGCCGTCCCGGCGCAGATCGACCCACCGCCGCCACCGCCGGTGCGGATGATGCGGCCGGGTCACGGGTGGTCGATCGATCGGGTGACGAGGCGCAGGGTCGGCACGCGTGGCCCCTCCCCGAGCGGCCGGGCCAGACGGCGTCGCCGGGCGCCGAGGCCGAGCGGGCCGAGCGGATCGAGCGGGTTGTGGCCGCCGCACCGGACCTGGAGATCGTTGTCGAGCCGGAACCGCACGATTGGAGCGAGCCGGTCGGCTCGTCCGGGGCTCGCGAACCCACCGAAGGAAACAGCGTTCAGCCGACCGACGAGCCGCGCGGTGACCTGCCAACGGTTCTCGCCGAGTCCGGCCCGCTCTCGCCGGTTGCGAACGACAGCGGCGTGAAGGCGGTTGTGCGGTTCCTCACGGCGCGGATCGATCCGGCCGAAGCGGCTCAGTACCTGGTCGAACACCGCCGGCCACTCCTGTGGCTGTGGCGCCGGACGGTCGGCATGGCCTTCGCCTACGTGCTGATCTCCGTAACGTGGTTCCTGGTCAAGCTGCCCGACGCACTGGTCGCCGACACGACGATCCCCTCGCAGGTGCAAGTGGTGGCGGCGGCTAATGAGCTACGGGTTGTCGGTGTTGCGGGCGCCACCCTGGGGGCGCACGTCGGCAGCAGCCTGTTTCGGTTCGCCACCGGTCTCGGCGCCGGCGCCGCCATTGGAATCATCGTCGGCATGCTGTACGGCTCCTCACCGCTGGTCCGAACCATCGTGGACCCGGTGAACGCGTTTCTGCGAATGGTGCCGGGTTTCGCCGCGGCACCGCTGCTGCTGGTCTGGTTCGGGATCGGCGAGGTCGGGCTGATCTCGGCGGTGGCGTTCACCACGCTCTGGGTTGTCATGGCCGCCGTCTCCGATTGTCGCATCGAATCGGTGCGATACGCCGGCCACGGGCCTGAGGCGGCAGGGCGAGGAACCGAGGATCATCGGCGGGTTGACCAGGTCTTCGCCGCCGTCCGGCTGGCGGTGCTCGTGACCTGGACCACCACGCTGGCAATGGAGACCGTCGCCGCGTCCACGGGGCTCGGTGCCATGGTGTGGTTCGCCCAGGGGCGAAGCGATCTGGTGGTCGCCGGGATCGTTGTCATCGGAGCGATCGGCTTCTGCATCGATGGCGCGGTGCGCCTGACCCACTATCTGCTGACCCATGCCCGGTCCGCGCCGATGTCGGCGTCGGACCTCGCCGTGGCGCCGACGGATACGAGGGATCGCCGGTCAGGGGTGGGGCGTCCTACGACAGAACGATGAGCGTGACCTCGTCCGGCGGACTGTCCAGACGAAGCGTTGCCAGGTCGTCGACCTCGTAGACCCTCACCCGTCCGTCGGCCAGACCGGCGTCGGACAGGTACGCGGCGATCGCCGCGCCTCGCTGAGCGCTCAGCCTTTGGCCGGCCTCCGGCGACGATTCGTTGGAGGATCGAACGCTGACAACCACGGTGTTGTTGGTGTCGGTCAGCAGGGTGGCCAACCGATCCAGTGCGTCGGCCGTCGATTCGCTCAGAGCGTCCGATCCGGCGGCGAAGGTCAACAGTGGTCCATCGCCGCTGTGGATCGCCACCTCGACCGCCAGGCTACGGCCGCGCTCGATTTCGACGTGACCCCCGTGGATCGGGCCGAGAGCGTAGGGGAGCGGGCCGGGCGCCAGCAGGACCAGCCGGTCGGGGTCGATCTGATGGGTGTTCACCAGGTGAGTTCTGGCGGCGTCGACCGCGGCGATCGCCAGCGCCTTGTTGGCATCGGCGGTCGGCCGGTCGTAGGCGTAGCCGGCCAGGCTCAGCGAGCCTCCCGGATCTGCGGCAAGCGCCCGGGCGATCTGCGCCAGGGCGACAAGACTCTCCGGTCGTAGTTGCCGGGTGTTCGGATCGATGCCGATCTCGAACGGGCTTATCGAGTCGATTCCGTCCTTCAGATCGCCGTTCTGCAGGGCCGGCCTGGCGACCACGAAGTTGTGGACCGGCAGCTCCGGGACCAGCGGCGCGGCGCCGAGGCCGCGCACGGCCACGCCGCCGAACTGGACGCCCATCGATGCCAGATAGTCTGCCAAGGCGCGGGCCTGGCGCTCGCTCAACTCACGGTTGGCCTGCGCCGTCGGTTCGGTGAATGTCCGCACCGTGATGGCGGTCGGTTCGGGTTCAAGGCCGTCGACCGAGGCGGCGATCCGTTGGAGGGTGGTTTCGGCCTCCGGCGTCAAGTCCGTCGTTCCCGCCACGAACGAGATCCCGTGGGACACCAGGTGACCGTCTGCCAGCAACGAGACCGGTCCCTCCCGGTCGGCTTCCCCCGCAACCGCGCCAGGCTGGTCAGCGGTTCCAGCGGCCGGATCCGTGGCGGAGACCCGCGTCGGATCGGTGAGTGGCGATTGGTCGGCGTCGACCTGGTTTGCCACCAGCGAGGTCTGGTCGGGAACGGTGGCCGTCTCCTCGGTCTCACGCAGCGTTGTCAGAAGC
>JBCCGJ010000282.1:0-8069 GCA_039029335.1 Actinomycetota bacterium
ATAGTCGTCCGGTCGCATGCCGACGTGCGGTGAGACATCGGTGTGCGGGTCACCTTCCAACAGATGGATGCCCTCCGCTCCGTCCAACTCCCGGCCGAAGTCGACCAGGTTCGGTCGGTGGGCCTCCTGAAAGAAGATCACCGGCACGTCGGCAGCTCTGGCGGCCGCGATGACGGTCGATGCGCCGCCCAGCCGATCGTCGTAGCCCGGCATGAGCGGGATTGCGTCCGGTTCGCCGTCGTCGGTTTCCCCGCCCTGGATGTCGATGACCAGCAGGACGGGTTGGCCTTCAAGCAACTCACGGGGCTTCTGTTCTGTCATGGTTCGCTCCGTTCGATCGGGGGGTGGAGTCCGGTGGCGTGTCCGGCTCGGAACAGCTGAGCCGGTCGGCCTCGGCCTTGCGATGTGCGTCGTCCGGTGGCTTCGACGAACCCCGCGGTCGCCTGGACCTTGCGGTGGAAGTTTCTCGGGTCGATCGTCGTTCCCCACACCGCTTCGTAGACCTGGCGGAGGTCGGCGACGGTGAACTCCGGCGGGCAGAACGTTGTGGCCAGGGTGGTGTACTCAAGCTTTGCCCGTGCTCGGTCAAGCCCGTCGCCCAGGATGTTGCGATGGTCGAACGCAAGCGGGCCATCGAGGACCTCGAGGACCGGCAGCCACTCGGCCGCCGCGGCATCGGTCCCGGCGGTCGGGTCGGGGAGGTCCGCGGCGAACGCCAGGTACGCAACGCTGACCGTCCGCATGCGAGGGTCCCGGTCCGGGCTGCCGTAGGTGGCGAGCTGCTCCAGATGGAGTCGGTCGACCGAACCGATCCCGGTCTCCTCGGTCAGTTCCCGGGCCGCCGCGGTCGGCAGGTCCTCGTCCGGTTGGACGAACCCGCCGGGTAGCGCCCTGGCCCCCTCGAACGGGGCGACGCCGCGGGTGACGACCAAGACGCTCAGGGCACCGTTCCGCAGCGTGAAGACCACCAGGTCGACGGTGACGGCAAAAGGAGGGTGGCCCACGGACCGGAGTGTAGACCACAAATCGTCATAATCGTCAACTTGACGATAAAGCGGAACGAGTACATACTGACGTCATCCCTATTAATCGTCGATAAGACGATAAATCGACTGGATCCGTCCAGCGAAACACACGGAAAGGCGTGGCCCCATGGCAACCATCACCAACCGACCGATCTACAGCCACCTTCGAACCTCGGCGAACTCCTGGGTGCGGCTGGTGGCACGGGGCGACGTCGCCCGGTCGGGAGCCGGCCAGGCGTTCTGGTTCCGGCCCCGGGTCAGCTCCGTCAGCGAACTGCCGCTCGACGAACGAGAGTTGCCCCTGGTCTTCCGGGACCGCACCAGCGACTACCAGGAGATCGCCGTCCAGGCCTCGATCACCTATCGGTTCGTCGCCCCGGAGGTTGCGGTGGAGCGGATCGACTTCACCATCGACAACCGCTCCGGCAGCTGGACCGCCACCCCACTGGAGCAGGTCGGCGGGCTCCTGACCGAGCTGGCCCAGCAGCACGCGGCAGGGGTGCTGGCCGCAATGCCACTGACCGAGGTGATGGTCAACGGCATCACCCGGCTTCGGGCCGCCGTCGGTGAAGGCCTCCGCACCGATGACCGCATCGATCAGACCGGAATAGAGATCGTGGATGTTCGGGTGGTGGCGGTTCGGCCGGCACCGGACATGGAGAAGGCGCTGCAGACGCCGGTCAGGGAGGAGCTCCAGCAGGAGGCGGACCGAGCCACGTTCGAGCGGCGGGCGCTGGCCGTCGAGCAGGAGCGGGGCATCAGCGAGAACGAGCTGCAGAACCGGATCGAGCTGGCCAAGCGGGAGGAGGAGCTGGTCACCCAGGAGGGTGCAAACCAGCAGAAGCGGGTTGCCGACGCCGCAGAGGCCAGTCGGATCCAGGCCGTCGCCGAGTCCGAGAACATCGAGGTCCGTGGTCGGGCCGAGGCGGCCACCATCCGGGAACTCGGCGCAGCCGAAGCCGAGACGGAACGAAATCGAGTAGCCGCCTACGCAGGCGTCGGTGACTCCGTGCTGGTGGCGTTGGCGGCCAAGGACTTCGCCGGCAACCTGCCGGACGTCGGCACATTGGTGGTGGCGCCGGACCTGCTTGCGCCCCTCATGACCAAACTGCTGGGCGCCGGTGCCGATGGGCCCGGTGTTGAGAGCACCGGGGGCCTTGTGCCCTCGATGACGGCAGCTGCGCCTACCGCCTCGTCGACGGGTGAGCCGGGCTGATGACCGTCGCACCTCGGGCGCTGATCGTGACCCGGCCGACCGAGTACGACGAGTTGCTCGGCCGTCACGGCTCCCGACAGCAGGTGTCTTTCTTCCTGGAGCAGCGTGACCGCTCTCTCGACGAGCTCGACAGACGTCACGCAGCGCAGCTGACGGCGGTCCAGGCGGTGTCGGCCGCCATCCCCGTCGACTGGCGCCGGGCAACGCTGACCAGGGACGACCTCAGCCGGTTCCTCTTCGGGCCGGAGGACGTCGTCCTTGCCGTCGGCCAGGACGGTTTGGTTGCGAACGTGGCCAAGTACCTCGACGGGCAGCCGGTCATCGGCGTCAACCCGGATCCGACCCGGCACCCGGGCGTGCTGGTTCGGCACCCGCCGACAAAGATCGGACGGCTGCTGCCCCGGCTGGCCTCCGGCCGCGTCCCGACCACCCCACTGGCGATGGTCGAGGTGGTCACCGATCGGGGAGACACGCTCCGGGCGCTCAACGAGGTCTACATCGGTCACCCCCAGCACCAGAGTGCCCGCTACCAGATCGGGGTGGCGGGGGAGTGGGAACACCAGAGCAGCTCCGGTGTGCTGGTGGGGACCGGCACCGGTTCGACCGGGTGGTGCGCCAGTGTCCACCGGGAACGATCGCCGGCCTGGCCGCTCCCCACGATGGCGTCCAACGACCTGGCCTGGTTCGTTCGCGAAGCATGGCCGTCGCCGTTCACGGGCACCTCGCTCACCGAAGGTCTCCTGTCCGGTCGTCATCTGACGATCCGCTGCGAGAGCGACGAGTTGGTGGCGTTCGGGGACGGCATCGAGGCCGATGCGCTCACCCTGGCCTGGGGGCAGGCCGCAACGGTTCGCCTGGCCGACGTGGCGCTACACCTGTGGTGAGCGGCTGGTGTACACCAGGCGGAACTGCTGGACGATGCACCACAGGAAGAACACAAAGACCAAAAGGGACATCGTCTCCACACAGGTCGGGTCGGAGTCGAGCAACCGACAGACGGCGGTGACGGCCAGGGTGACGATGCCCAGAACGGCGGTGAAGTAGGCCCGCTCCCGGAACCGGCCGAGGCCGATGGCCCCGGCGCTGATCCCGATGGCGCCCCACTTCAGCCATGTCGCCCATTGCAGGTCGTCGAGCAGGCCGGCGGCCGATTCACCGTTGCGGAGTACATCGGTGATCTCCAGGAGAATGGTGTTCTCCCAGATGTCGAACGGGATGGCCAGGAGCGCCACGACGGCGAACCCCCGGCCGGGGCGGAACCCGGACCGGGCCAGCTGCACCAGGAGCAGGGCAAGGAACAGGCCGTACGCCACGGGAAACGCCATGTCCCAGCGGTGGGCTTGATCCATCTTGTCCCGATTGGCCCGGCTCAGGTCGCTGTCCCCGGACAGGAACCTAAGGTCGGCGTCCGACTGGGCGAACTCAAAAGCGATGATCGGAGTGCGGAAGCCGTCGCTGAGCTCAGCGGATCCGGGAAGGACGAGAAACAGGATGACCCCGAGCACGGCGGTGGCCAGTCCGGCGCCTGCGGCGCCCCACAAAATCAGCCTGTCCGGACGGTCCGTCATGCTCCGGCTTCCTCCTGCCGTCTTCCGTGTGCGGCTTCCCGGGCCTCGCCGACGACCCAGCGGGATGGTAACTCGTGTGGTCTCGGCTGCAACCGGCTCGCTTTGCGACCGGTTCGTCGCCATCCGATAGTCTCCCGAAATGAAGTTCTCCGTATGGCCCTCACCCGAACGATCCACCGACGAGGCCCTTGACCTTTCAAGGGCGGCCGACACCCTCGGCTACTTCGGCTACTGGTACGCCGATCACTACATGCCGAACACCGGCAGCGAGGAGTTCAAACCCGGTGACACCCACGAGGTCTGGTCGGTCCTCCCCGCCGTGGCGGCGGTAACGGAGTCCATCCGGGTCGGGCCGCTGGTGTCGCCAACCTCGGTCCACCACCCGGCGATCCTGGCCAACCGGGCGGCCACCCTCGACCACGTGTCGCACGGCCGGATGGTGCTCGGCCTCGGCGCGGGCTGGCAGATCAACGAGCACCGGGCGTACGGGATCGAGTTGGAGCCGCCGAAGGCCCGGGTCGACCGGTTCGAGGAGGCGATCCAGATCACCCGCAGCCTCCTGGACGAGGACCGGACCACGTTCGAGGGATCGTTCTACACCATGACCGACGCGCCGTCCGACCCAAGCCCGGTCCAGGACCAGCTGCCGATTCTGGTGGGCACCAGCGGCCCCCGGATGTGCGGCATCACCGCCCGGCACGCCCAGGAGTGGAACACCTGGGGTGCGCCAGAGCTGGCGGGAACCAACGCCGAGGTGTTCAACAACGCCTGCGAGAAGGCCGGTGTCGACCCCGCAACCAAACATCGATCCGTCCAGGCGCTGTTCTTCCTCACGGAGGACCAGTCCGCGATCGACGGAGCGCTGTCCGGGCCGATGGGCGATCGATCCATCGCCGGGTCGAACGACCGGATCGTGGAGGCCATCGGCCACTACGCCGAGCACGGCTTCGACGAGGTGATCGTCCCGGACTTCACGCTCGGTCGGAACGCGGAGGATCGTCGACAGGCCTACGAGCTGTTCATGGCCGAGATCGTTCCGCAGTGCGGCTGACGCTTGCCGGGCCGCGCCCGCTGGACGAGACTGCACGCTATGGCTGACGAGCAAGCGACCTTTGATGTGATCATCCCGGAGGGGCAGGAGGGGGTGTACCGCAGCTGGCACTTCGCGCCGGCCGTGCGGACCGGCAACACCATCTATGTCTCCGGTGTCATCGGCCTTGGACCTGACGGGAAGGTGCCTGCGGATCCGGCGGAGGAGTTCACAAACGCGTTCAACCAGCTGGCCGGGACGCTCGCGGCGGCGGGTGCCACGCTGGACAACGTGGTGGAAATGACCACGTTCCACGTCGACATGTCGGAGACGCTCGGTGCGTTTGTGGCCGCCAAGGACAGCGCCATCACCGAGCCGTACCCGGCATGGACCGCCATCGGCTGCACGGAGCTTGCGGTCCCCGGGGGGCGGGCCGAGGTCAAGGTCACTGCGGTCGTCAACGACTGATCTGTGCGACGCCGCTGCTGAGTTTCTCGCGCCCAGGAGGTTGTGCACCGGCGGCGGCAGCGGCCGACGGCTGAGTGACCCTCCACCGGCGGGTTGCGGCGGGCGGTGAACCACCACCGACGTTGCGCCTCGCCCTAGCATGCGAGGGCCGTCGCCCCGGACTGCGGTCCGTGACGTCCGCATCCGCCACCACCACACCGACCCGCCGTCCACTTGTCGTGCGCAGGCCCTCACCCGGGCCCCGCCTTCGGCCGATGGAGCCTCATGCCGATCCGCCGCCTCCGAACCGCCCCCGTGCGTCCCCTCGCCCTCCTGATCGCTTTTGTCGTGGTTGTCGGCACGGTGGTCACCATCGCTGCATCACCTGCGTCGGCGGAGGAGTCGGTTGGCCACCTCCCGACCGCAGAGGACTTCGTCACCCAGCAATATGAGGACTTCCTCGGCCGGGCCCCCGACGCCGACGGGCTGACGTACTGGTCCGACCTGGTCCGCCAGGGTGTCGAGCCGTCCGCCCTGGTGGAGTCGATGGCCACCAGCGCCGAGTTCGAAGGGGTGGTGGCGCCGCTGGTCCGTCTGTACTTTGCGTTCTTCGATCGGCCACCGGACTACGACGGCCTCCTGTACTGGACGGCCAGGATCCGGGACGGCGTGACGCTGGAGCAGGTGGCCCAGCAGTTCGTCCTCTCCAGCGAGTTCCAGCTGACCTACGGCGCCTTGGACGACGCGGCCTACATCAACCTGGTGTACGGAAACGTCCTCGATCGAGCCGCGGATGCCGGCGGCCGGGACTACTGGATCGGCCAGCTCGTCGGTGGTCTGGCCCGGGGTGGGCTGATGGTGGCGTTCTCCGACTCGCCCGAGTACCGGGAGGTCATCGATCCGAAGGTCAAGGCCACGATGCTGTACGTCGGCATGCTCCGGCGGTCGCCCGAGCGCGACGGCCTGGACTACTGGGCCGGGGTTGTCGGCGGTGAGACGCCGTACCGCAATGTGATCGCCGGATTCCTCGGTGCCGCGGAGTACGGGGATCGAATGGGCCGGATTTATGACCAGGTCCACCCGCTGACCGGCATACGAACCCGGTCCGCCGACAACCGCCCGGCGCTTGCGGTCAAGATCGACAATGTCTCCGGGGCACGACCACAGACAGCCCTGGAACGGGCTGACGTGATCTACGAGGAGATGGTGGAGGGCAGTCTCACCCGGTTGATCGCGGTGTTCCACAGCGATCTTCCGGACGTGGTCGGCCCGGTTCGTTCCGTCAGAACGACCGACATCGACATCCTGGCCATGCTCAACACCCCGCTGCTTGCCGCGTCGGGGGCGAACCCAGGGGTCCTAGCCGTGGTGGACGGTGCCGACGTGGTCAACGTCAATGCGATCGAGGCGGGGAGCGCCTACTTCCGGAGCTCCTCGAAGCGCGCGCCGCACAACCTCTTCGCCAGGACCGACCGACTGCACGACGCGGCCGACGGCAGGGGCGGCACGCCGCCGATGATCTTCCACTACCGGGAGCCCGGCACGGCGCCGTCCGCGCTGTCTGTTGCGGCCGGAGCCGGAGTCGATATCGACTTCGGGGCCACCGAGGTCGGGTTCACCTGGTCCGCCCCGGACCGGGGCTGGCTGCGGACCCAGAACGGGACGGCCCACCGGGTTGCCGGCGGTGAGCAACTCGCGCCGGCCAACGTGGTTGTCCTCGAGGTTCCCTACGGGGCCAGTTCGATCGACGCCGAGTCTCCGGAGGCCCACACGGTCGGGTCCGGAACGGTCCGCGTCCTCACCGCCGGGCGGTTGGTCACCGGCACCTGGAGTCGGACCTCGGCCACCCAACCCATCGTGCTCCGGGACGGGAACGGCACCGAGATCGGTCTGACCGGAGGACAGACGATCGTTGAGTTGGCACCGCTCGGTTCGGTGGTCGTCCGCTGATCGGCGGTCGCCGCACCGCCGGTTTTTGTCGACGTGACGGGTGGCATAGTGTGGGCGTGCATGAGTGATGAGCGGACCACCGCGGCGTCCGGCTGCGGGGAGGCGGCCATGACCACGGAGTGGACCGTCGGTCAACGGATGCACACGTTCAGCAATGTGATCTACGGCCACTTCTTCAGCCGATCCGAGCAACCGTTCGGTGTGACCCTGCCGGAGTGGCGGGTCTTACGATCACTTGTGGTCGATCCGGGTGCCTCCCAGGGCGAGATCGCCGCAGCGGAGAGCCTGAACGTGATGAGCGTCAGCCGGGCGGTCGCCGGGCTGCGGCGGAAGGGTCTGGTGGCGGTCGACTCCGACCCGGACGATCGCCGCAGGTCGATCCTGTCCATCACCGAACTCGGAGCGGAGTTGGGCCAGGACATCGTCGACCGGGAACGGCTTGTCTACGAGCACGTGTTCTCCGCTCTGGCGGAGGAGGACCTGCAACAGATGCACGATCTGCTCGACCGGATCAACCCGACCATCGAAGCCGCCTCCTTCCCCCCGTCACCGGAGACCAACCGGGACTGGCCGACCGTGATCAGCGAAAACCTGGCAGGCCGCGAGAGCCCATCACCGACCCGCTGACGCAGGGCCGACGCCGTCGGGATTTTGCTCGTTGCGATTGGGAATACCGTCGGCGCCCCACTGTGTTCCACCTTTCGTGCACACAACCGACGACAGCAGGCCAGGCCGTTCCCGACGGCGTCTCGCCGCGCTTGTCACCACCCTCGCGCTGGCCGTCTCGGCCTGCGGTGGCTCCGATACGGCCGGAACGACCGTCGGAGCGTCGG
>JBCCGJ010000283.1:0-8017 GCA_039029335.1 Actinomycetota bacterium
CTGATCCGAACCCCCTGCTCCATGGACTCACTCCAGTGGGCCAGCCAGCCCGGCATACGACCGATGGCGAACAGCACGGTGAACATGTCCATCGGGAAGCCCATGGCCTGGTAGATCAGGCCGGTGTAGAAGTCCACGTTGGGGTACAGGTTCCGGCTCTTGAAGTAGTCGTCGCTGAGGGCGATCTCCTCGAGCTTCAGCGCGATGTCCAGTAGCGGGTTCCGACCGGTCACCTTAAAGACCTCGTCGGCCTGCTCCTTCACGATGCGGGCCCGGGGGTCGTACGCCTTGTACACGCGGTGGCCGAAGCCCCAGAGCAATCCCTCGCCGGCCTTGACCGACTCGACGAACGCCGGGATGTTCTCGTAGTCCCCGATGTCCCGAAGCATGTTGATGACCGCTTCGTTCGCCCCGCCGTGGCGCGGACCGTAGAGGCCGGCGGTTGCCCCGGCGGCGGCGCTGAACGGATCGGCGTGGGACGAACCGATGACCCGCATGGCGGTGGTTGAACAGTTCTGCTCGTGGTCGGCGTGGAGCATGAACAGCACGTCCATCGCCCGGGACAGGATCGGATCCGGCTCATAATTCGGCTCGGCGACCCGCCACATCATCGACAGGAAGTTCTCGGCGTAGGTGAGCTCGTTGTCGGGGTAGACAAACGGCATGCCGACGCTGTATCGGTACGCCATGGCGGCCAGGGTGGGCACCTTGGAGATCAGGCGGTTGATCGAGATCTTCCGGTTCTCCGGATCCTCGATGTCCTTGGCTTCGGGGTAGAAGGTGGACAGCGCGGCGATCGAGGACACCAGCATGCCCATCGGGTGGGCGTCGTAATGGAAGCTGTCCTGGAACCGCTTGCGCATGTTCTCGTGGATGAACGTGTGATGGGTGATTTCGTATGTCCAGGTGTCGAGTTCCGCCTTGTTCGGCAGCTCGCCGTTCAGCAGGAGGTAACAGACCTCCAGGAAGGTCGAGTGCTCGGCGAGTTGCTCGATCGGGTAACCCCGGTAGCGGAGGAAACCCTGTCCGCCGTCCAGTTCGGTGATGGCGCTCTCCGCCGAGGCGGTGACCCCGAAGCCCGGATCCAGGAACCAGACGCCGGGCATCAGTTTCGCCCAGGCCGAGGCGTCCACCCCTCCGTTGACGATTGGGACCTCGACTGACTCTCCGGTTCGGTTGTCCGTGATGGTTACGGAATCTGGCACAACAAATCCTCTCTTGGTGCTAACTCTGCTGAGCTCACGTCCGGCACCGCGCTGTGCCCGTTCCACTCGTTGCTTGGATCTTGCCCTGACTATCGGCTTGTACCGGCCCCGACCTTATGGCAGTCATCGAGTCGGCCGTCTGCTTCCCCAGGTCCTCGAATCTAGCCCCCCCATCCGGTGCCCGTCATACTCAGCCGGTTGTTTGTCACAAGTTGTCGGCCGGCGGTGCTCCGGGCCGGGATTCGGCCCGTCCCACGGTCGGTCACGGCGCTACAGCGGGCCATTGTCGTGGCGTCGAGCCCGGAGCCGTTCCCGCTTGGAATGCAGCATGTCGAGGCCGGCCACCAGCTCCCGGCGGGTTGCCGACGGGTCGATCACCGCGGTGATCGACGACCGCTCGGCGGCCGGGTAGGGAGTCAGGTACTGCGCCTCGTAGTGGGCCTCCAGCTCCGCCCTGGCCTCCGGGGTCTCCTTCCGGTGGAGGATCTCCACCGCCCCTTTTGCCCCCATGACCGCCACCTCGGCCGACGGCCAGGCGAACATCAGATCGTTCCCCATATTTTTCGAATCCATGACGATGTAGGCACCCCCATAAGATTTCCGGATGGTCAATCCAATCCGGGGGACGGTGGCCCGGGCGTAGGCGAAGGCGAGCTGGGCGCCGTGGCGGATCATGCCCCGCCACTCCAGATCCTTTCCCGGGAGGAAACCGGAGGTGTCCACCATGGTGATCAGCGGCAGGCCGAAGGCGTCGCACATCGCGACGAACCGACCGCCCTTCTGGGCCGCCGGAATGTCGATGCTGCCGGCGAGGGCCTGGGTCTGGTTGGCCACCACCCCGACCGGATGGCCGCCAAGGGAGGCGAACCCGGTGACCAGGTTCGGGGCCCAGGCGGCCCGCAGTTCCAGGAACTCCTCGTCGTCGCAGACCGATCGGATGATGTCCCGCACGTCGTAGGAGCCCTGGGCGGTCGTCGGGAGGAACGCCCCCGCCTCCGGTGTCTCGCGATCTCCGGGGTCGTCGGTCGGGAGGTCGGCCGGGAGCTGATCAACGTTGTCCGGCAGGTAGGCCAGGATGTCGGCCGCCGCGTCCAGGGCCTCCTCAACGGTCTGGACCACCACGGAGGCGAGGCCGGTCGACCGCTGGTGGGCGCCGACACCGCCGAGATCATCGCCGGTCACCGGAACCCCGGTGTAGGCCTCCACACTCTTCGGGCCGGTGACGTACGCATAGGCGTCCGTCGTGAAGATCGTGACATCGGCAAGGCCGAGCAGCAGCGCCGGGCCGGAGACCATGGGGCCGCAGGCGGTCAGGATCGTCGGAATGACCCCGCTGGCCTTCACCAGCTCCCGGGCCGCAACGGCCCAGGAATGCGAGCCGCCGATGCCCTCCTCAAACGGAACGCCGGTGGTTCGAAGCACCCCGAGGAACGGGATCATCTGCTGGCGTGCCGACCGGATGGCCGCGGCCAGCGTTGTGCCATCCGCGATGGTCAGCCGTGGTTCCTGCTCGTCCGAGGGATCCACCGTGGCCAGGACGACCGTGCGATCACCGAGCCGGGTGGTCGTTGCGCTTACCAGCGGCCCTGTGTTGGCACGTATCGGAACGGTCATTACCGGGGAACGCTACAAGCTGGCCCAATGGATCGCGCCGCCGGATCGACGGTTGCGATCAGCTGGTCCCGGCGCCGACAACATGGAGGCCCTGCACCTCTGCGGCATGGTTGGTGACAACCTTGCGGAGCACCCCAACCGTGGCCTGGGCGGCCACCGTGGGCATACCCCGGCGGCGAGCCGCCAGGCCGACCGTCCGTCGGGACAGACCGTCGACCTGCAGCCTGGTCCACGACCCTCCGACCCAACCGGGGGCGGCGGTCGCCGGCACGATCGCCACGCCGAAACCCTGGAACGCCAAGGACGCCAATAGCCGCAGGCCGTCCACTTCGACCTTGGCCTGGACCCGGAGACCCTTGGCCCGGAAGGTCTCATCGATCTCCTGACGGAACGGTGTTCCCGGGGCGGCGAGCAGCAGCTTGTGTTTAGCCAGTTCGGCCAGGTCGACCGGGCCTTCGATCTTGGCCAGCGGGTGGTCGCTCGGCCCGACGACCACATGGTCCTCGTCGAACAGCGCCGTTGTTCTGATCTCCGGGTCCTCGACCGGCAGGCTGACCAGCCCGATGTCCAGCTCGCCGTCGAGCAGTCGCAACTCGAGCGAGCGGGTGGTGCCCTCGGCAACGACCAGCTGGATGTCCGGCGATTCGGCCGCCAGTGTTTCGACCAGGATCGGGGTCAGCCACCGGGCGGTGGTGCCGATCACACCCAACCGCACCGTGCCCCGAGGTGAGCCCCGTAGCGAGGAAACGTCGGCCTGGAGCGACGAGAGCTCGGTCTGGATCCGCCGAACTCTGGTCAGGACCGCCTCACCCTCCTCGGTCGGTTTGCCGGTCGAGCGGTCGATCAACGTCGCCTCCAGCTCGCGCTCCAGACGGGCGACGTGGGTGGAGATGTTGCTTTGTACGGTGTGCGTGGCCCGGGCTGCGGCGGTGAACCCCCCATGTTCAACGACGGCCAGGAACGCTTGGAGTTGGCGCAGATCCATCGCTAAGGATGATGGCACAGATCTAAGGGTCTTGTCGCTGCGTCAATCTGTCAAACCGATAGGTGGTATTCTTTAGAACTAATAGACAGATGTGTCGGCCGGCCGTAAACTACAAACAAGTCGAAAGACTGGTCCCCCTCCAGAAGCTTTCGATTCATATTCGGAGCGGACAATTCCCCCTACTGTCCGTCCGATCATCCGAAACCGGTCGCATGGCGACCGGTTTCGTCGTTTTGCCGGGACCTACGGAGGTTTCCGGCCTTCACCACCGACAGGGTGCCTCGGAACGGCACCGGTGGCGGTACGGTCGGCGTCATGGCAACCGCCGCGGCGTTCTTCGATCTGGACCGAACCTTGCTTCAGGGTGCCAGCGGCCCCGATATCTCCCGGGTGCTCCGACGGCGGGGTGTCATACCTGACCGCGGGCAGCAGGTCGAGCGGGCGCTGTTCGGCATTTTCAACACCATCGGTGAGACCCTGCCGTCGATCTTTCTCAGTCGGCAGGGGGCCCGGGCCGCCAAGGGCTGGTCGGTCGCCGAGGTGGCCGACGCAGCCGAGGAGCTGGGACCGATCCTGGTGGACCGGGTCGAGCCGTTCGCGACCGAGGCCATCGAGGAGCACCGCCGGGCCGGCCACAAGTTGGTCCTGGCCACCACCACCCCGCGTGATCTTGTTGAGCCCTTCGCCCGACTCCTCGGTTTCGATGCGGTCCTGGCCACCCGCTACCGCTCGGCGGACGGTGTCTACGACGGCACGATCGACGGCGAGTTCGTCTGGTCCCGGGGCAAAGCCCGGTCGGTCGGTGTGTGGGCAACGGCGAACATGATCGAGCTGGCCGACAGCTACGCCTACTCGGACAGCATCTTCGACGTGCCGATGCTTTCGATGGTCGGTTATCCGATCGCCGTCAACCCGGATCCGCGCCTCTGGGCCTACGCCTCACTGCGGGGGTGGGAGACCACGTGGTTCAGCGCGCCACCCGGTGTACCGAAGCCGATCGGGATCGAACCGCAGCAGATCTTGGCCACCGCGGCCCGCCCGGAGCTGCTGCCGTTTGTCGACCTGCAGATCGAGGGACTGGAACACATCCCGGCCGATGGTCCCGTGCTCCTTGCAGCGAACCACCGCAGCTACTTCGACCCGGCCATACTGGGGTATCTAGCAGCAGGCGTGGACCGCCCGGTCCGCTTCCTGACCAAGAAAGAGGTCACTGACGCCGCGGTCCTTGGGGCGCTGACCCGGGCGATCGGTGCGATCCGGGTTGACCGGGGGAGCGGCCAGGACGAACCACTGCTCGAGGCGGCCCGCATCCTTCGGTGCGGCGAGATGGTTGCGATGTTCCCCCAGGGCACGATTCCCCGGGGCCACCAGTTCTTCGAGCCGATCCTGCAGGGGCGCCACGGCGCCGTGCGGTTGGCCCACCTCGCGGACACGCCGATCACCCCGGTCGGCATCTGGGGATCGGAGCGGGTATGGCCCCGCTCGTCGAAGCTGCCGTACCTCATGAACCTGGCCGATCCGCCCACGGTCACCGTCCGGATCGGCGCCCCGTATCAGCCGGATCGAGCCGCGGACAGTGACACCGGAACCGTCGAGTTGATGGCCAGGATCTCGGACCTGCTGCCGCTGGAGGCCGGCCAACCGTACGAGCCGAGCGAGGCCGAGCTTCGGTTGACCTATCCGCCCGGGCATGGCGGTGACGAGGACGACGGCAGTCGCCGTCGGTGACAAACGAGAACGCCGCCGCCGGGGTGGCCAACGCGATCAGGTCAGAGCCGATCAACGGCACCTCCAGACTGCGCCGACCCGTCCGCCTGCGTCCGTTGCCGTCCCCGTCCCGGCTCGCCCGGCCGGCGCGCCAGACCCGGGATGTTGGTTCGGGGACGCCGGGTCGACAACTATGGGCTGATGCCGGCCAACCCCTTCCCCGCATCCTTTGACCTCGACGATCGAAACATGGCCGTCGGCCCGGCCGGTCAGGTGGCCCACCGACTGGCCATCGAGCACACCGAGCGGCTGGAGCGGCGGGTCTGGGAACCGCGGCCCCGTGTCTGGTCCGTCGTCGGCAACGGCCTGTCGAATCAGAACTTCATCGAAGGGCCGGACGGCCTGATCTGTATCGACACCGGCGAGTCCAACCAGGAGATGGCGTGGTCGCTCGGCGAAATCAGGAAGCGGACGGACGCCCCCGTCGCCGCGGTGCTGTACACCCACTTCCACTACGTCGGCGGTACCCGAGCGGTCTTCGACGCCGAGGGCGTGGTGCCGGTCTACGGGCATGCCGGGATCGAAGGAAACCTCCAGCGCATCGGTGGCGAGGTCAGCGCCGCCGCTCAGCGGGGGCTGGTCCACCAGATGGCGATCCTCATGCCGACCGATGGGCCGGACGGGACGGTCAACCTGGGGTTGGGCCGGGAGTTCCGCCATCCGGACCACGCCCCGTTCACCCGCGAGGTGCTCCTACCGACCATCACGTTCCAGCAGGAGGAGACCCACACCATCGCCGGGCTGGAGGTGGTGATCACCCCGGCGCCGTCCGACGCCGATGACTCGGTCACGTTCTGGTTCCCGGAACTCGGCGTTGCGGTCAACAACATCCTGTGGCCGACGCTGTTCAACGTTTTTGCCATCCGGGGCGAGGAATACCGGGACCCTCGGCTGCTGCTCGACGGCCTCGATCATCTGCACGGGCTCGAGGCCGAGCATCTGGTCGGCACCCACGGGCCACCGATCTCCGGCCGGGAGCGGATCGCTGAGGACGTCGAGGAGTACCGCGACGCCATCCAGTTCCTCTGGGACCAGACGGTTCGGGGCCTGAACCGCGGCCTCACCACCGACGAGCTCACCGAGGCCGTTCAGCTACCGGCGACCTACAACCGCAGCTACCTCACCAGGCAGTACTACGGCCTGGTCGAGCATCACGTCCGCCAGATCCACAGCGGGCTCCGGGGCTGGTTCGACGGGCACGAGCCGTCGCTGTTCCCCGTCCCGCCGATCGAGCGGGCAAAGCGGCTCATCGACGGATTCGGCGGGGCCGGGGAGGTACGGCGTCAGGCCGCTGCCGCTCTGGCCGCAACCGATCTGCGGTGGGCGCTTGAGCTGTCATCGTGGCTGGTGCGGTCCGAAGTGGACGAACACGGCAGAGCCGACGGCGGGACCGAAGAGGATCGCCGGCTCCTCGCGTCGGTGCTACGGGCCATCGGCCAGCGGACGACGTCGGCCAACGTGCGGAACTGGGTCATCACCCGAGCCCTGGAGCTGGAGGGGTCGCTTGATCTCGCCCGGTTCCGGACCCACCGGTTCGGCCAGCGAGACGTGCTGGCCAATCCGCCGGAGGTGTACGTGAGGGCCCTGCGGGTCCTGGTCGACCCCGACCGGGCCGAGGGGGTCGACGACCACCTGCGATGGGAGTTCGAGGACGGGACACGGGTTGGACTCCACGTCCGACGTGCGGTGGCCGTACCGACGGACGGCCGGGACGCCGAGCTGGCCATGGCCCTCTCGCTGGAGACCTGGGCCCGGATCGCGGCCAACAAACTCACGGTGGCCGAGGCGATCGAGGCGGGACTGCTCACCACCACCGGCGATCCGGCGCGGATCAGCGCAGTGCTCGACTCGTTCGACCACGCCGGGTTGGCAACACCGATCGGTGGAGCGGCATGACCGAACCAACCGGCTCACCGATCCCCAGGCCGACCCCGGCCTTCGAGGGGCGGATCGAACGGCTGATGGACAACTCGGTCGCTGCGGAGCTCAAACGCCCGGAACCGCCGACCGGCCCCAACGTGCTCCTGGTCCTGCTGGATGATGTCGGGTTCGGATCGTGCAGCACGTTCGGTGGGCCGATCCCGACACCTGCGGTTGACGGGGTCGCCGATCGCGGCCTGCGCTACAACCAGTTCCACACCACCGCGCTCTGCTCACCGACCAGGGCCGCGTTGCTGACCGGACGGAACCACCACACCGTCCACATGGCGGCCATCCCCGAGGCGGCGAACAGCTTCCCGGCCTACGACACGGTCATTCCCCGCGAGTCGGCGCTGGTGGCCGAGGTTCTCCGGCAGAGCGGGTACGCAACCGGGTGTTTCGGCAAGTGGCACCTGACCCCGACCTGGGAGTTCAACCCGGCGGGTCCGTTCGACCGCTGGCCGACCGGCATGGGGTTCGACCGGTTCTACGGGATCATCGGTGCGGAAGCGTCGATGTACGAACC
>JBCCGJ010000284.1:0-7953 GCA_039029335.1 Actinomycetota bacterium
CCGGCGATGCGGCGATCACCAGATCGCTGTTGTCATTGCGGTTCCCGGCGACGTCGCTGAACGCAACACCGCCACCACCGCCGGGCTGGTTGGTGACAACAACGTTGCTGGTCAGGCCAAGGTCTTCGAAGAGCTGACCGATCGACCGGCAGGTGAAGTCCCAGCCGCCTCCGGCATCGGCAGGCGCCACACACTCCGGGGAACCGGGGGTGAACCCGGCCGCGCCCTCCTCGGCCGCGCCGTCGTCGCTGTCCGCCTCGTCGTCCTGCATGGCGTCGGTGTCGTCATCCCCGCTTCCGCCGTCGTCCGCGCTTTCGCTGTCGGCTTCGGACGCGGTCTCGGTGGTGTCCTCGTCCCCCGCCGCGTCGTCGTCACTGCCGCAGGCCGCGGCCACGAACCCGGCCGCCATCAGCATCGCCAAAAGGCGTAGCCATGTCTTTGTCATCGGTCTCCCCCAATTGCGTCATCGCACGGGGACGGTTTTCGCCCCGTGACCGACAACACAATCAACGACACGGAGACGACTCAATGTTGCGAAAGTAAGGAGCGAGAAAGTCGAAAAAACCGATATTGGTCGTTCTGGTCGCAGCTCGCCGAAATCGGCTTCGTCGGCGCCCGCCGACCTGCCGCTACAGGGCCTGGTCCGGATGGCGCAGGGCGATGCCGTGCTGGGATCGGAACTGGGCCGGGGTCTCCCCGGTAAGCCTGGCGAACTGTCGGGTGAGGTTGGCCTGGTCGTAAAACCCGGCTGCCACCGCAACGTCGGCCAGCGGCGCGGCGGTCTCGGTCAGCAGCTCGGCCGCCCGGTTGACCCTGGCCCGCGTCACGTACTTCGACGGGGACACGCCGAACGTCGCCTTCATCCGACGGTCCAGCTGCGTGGCCGTCAGGCCGGCAACGTCGGCCAACTCCGCCACTTTCATTCGCCGCTGCAGGTTGGCCCGGACGTGGTCGACCACCCGGGCCAGGGCCAACACGTCCGCATCGTCGTCCCGAGGGGTCTTGAGATCGTGGCTGATGCTGACCAGTCCGGGTCGGGGATGGTCATTGGTGGGGTCGAGGGGGAGCTTTGTGGTGACGTACCAACCGGTGTCGCCGTTCTCCCGTCTGATGAGCTCCAGTTCGTCCCGGAGCGTCTTGCCGGTCGACAGGACGTAGGTGTCCTGCTCGGCGTAACGCTCGGCCAGCGACGGGGCGAAGAAGTCGGACGCCTGCCGCCCGAGGACGTCCCGCTTCGACGAGCGCCCGGTGCGACGGACGAAGGCATGGTTCACCGCCTGGTACCGGCCGCTGTGATCCTTGATACAGAAGATGACGTCGACCAGAAGGTCGAACAGCGCCAGGAGCTGCGGCTGGGCTGGCGGCAGCCTGCCGAGGGTCGGTGGTTCGCTTTTGTCGCAATTCTCGATGGAGATGCCGGGAACGGTACAAGACCACCCGCGGGGAATCGACGATCATGGAGACATGTCGAATCAGACCGGACCGGTCCCCGCTCCCGCAGAAGACCTGACCGAGGTGGCCGAAGAAGCAGTGACGCTGGTGGACACCTGGCTCCGAAGCGCCGCAGCGGCGGAGACCCGCTCGGAGCGTCGGACGACGCAGCGGTTGGCCGGGGTGGTGGCGGAACCGGCCGGGGTCCGGTTCGGTATGGGGTTTGTCGACCGGGTGATCCGACCGGATGACAACCGGGTTGCGGCCGATCAGTTGTCCCGACTGGTCGACGAGGAGGCGCTGCCGGAATTCCTGTCATCGGTGGACCGGATGCTGCTCCGGGCGGGAGCGCGGCTCGGTCCGATTCTGCCCGGCCTGGTGATGCCGCTGGCCCGGCGCCGGATGCGGTCCCTGATCGGACACCTCATCGTCGACTCCGACAGCCGGGCGATGCGCCGTCACCTCGGGAAGCGGCGCGACGCCGGCTTCCGGCTCAACGTGAATCAGCTCGGTGAAGCCGTTCTCGGGGATCGCGAAGCCACCCGCCGACACGACGAGGCGCTGCGGCTCCTGGCCGAGCCGGACGTCGACTACGTATCGGTGAAGGTGTCCTCGATCGTGTCCCAGCTTAACGAATGGGACTTCGACGGTTGTGTCGACCGGGTGGTGACCGCGCTGCACCCCCTCTTCGAGCAGGCGGCCGCCACCACGCCGCCAACCTTCATCAACTTGGACATGGAGGAGTACCACGACCTGGAGTTGACGCTTCGGGCGTTCACCGAGATCCTCGGAACCGACCGCTTCCACACCGTCGACGCCGGTCTGGTTCTGCAGGCGTATCTCCCGGACTCGTTCGACGCACTGCGGGGGCTGGTCGACTGGGCAACGGAGCGGGGCCGACGCCTGGTCGACGGTCGACCGGGCGGCGCGGTCAAGGTCCGGCTGGTGAAGGGAGCGAACCTGGCGATGGAACGGGTCGATGCCGCCATACACGGCTGGGAGCAGGCACCGTACGAGACCAAGGCCGAGACCGACGCCAACTACAAGCGCTGCCTCGACTGGCTGCTTCACCCCGAACGGCTGCAGTCGGTCACGGTTGGCATTGCCAGCCACAACCTCTTCGACCTGGCCTTCGCCAAGCTGCTGGCCGAGCATCGTGGCGTCACCGACCGCGTCGAGTTCGAGATGTTGGAGGGTATGGCGCCGACCCATGCCCGGCTGCTGCGGACCGACCGGTTCGGCATGCTCCTCTACACCCCGATTGTGGCCGCCGACGAGTTCGACGTGGCCATCAGTTACCTCTTCCGCCGGTTGGAGGAGAACGCATCGGACCAGAACTTCATCCACCACCTCTTCACCATGGAGCCGGGTTCGGCGGCGGCCGTCAGTGAGGCGGACCTGTTCCGTCTGGCGGTGCGCGACCGGTGGACGGCGGGGAGTGAACCGAACCGCCGCCAGGACAGAACCGTCGAGCCGGTCCCCATCGCCCCGGATGCGGACTTCACAAACGCACCGGACACCGACCCGACGCTGCCGGTCAACCGGCAGTGGTTGACCGCGACCATCGGGAACCGGTACATCTCCCCTCGGACCCCGATGACCCAAGCGACCGCCGAGGTGGACGCCACCGTCGACACCGCCCGTCAGTCCAGGGCGGCGTGGTCGGCCCGCTCGGCCAAAGATCGCCGAGCCGTGCTGCATGCCGTGGCCACCGAGCTGGAGCGGCGGCGCGGTGACCTGGTGGCGGCCATGGTCCACGAGGCGGGCAAGACGGTGGCCCAGGCCGACCCGGAGGTCTCCGAGGCGGTCGACTTCGCCCGTTACTACGGCGATCGGGCCCGTGATCTTGAGCACACCCACAGCCGGTTCACGCCGTTCGGCGTTGTGCTGGTGACCCCGCCGTGGAACTTCCCGGTGGCAATCCCGGCCGGTGGGGTGCTGGCATCCCTGGCCGCCGGAAACGCCGCGATCCTCAAGCCCGCCCCGGAGACCCATCGGTGCGCCGAAATCGTCGCCGAGTGCTGCTGGGCCGCCGGCGTGCCGCCCGAAACCCTGCAGTTCGTCCGGGTGCCCGACAATGACGTCGGACGGCATCTCATCACACATGACGGTGTTGACGCAGTGATCCTGACCGGGGCGTATGAGACCGCGGAGCTGTTCCGGTCCTGGAAACCCGACCTGCGGATCCTGGCTGAGACCTCCGGCAAGAACTCAATGGTGATCACCCCGAACGCCGACCTTGACCTGGCCGTGGCCGACCTGGTCGATTCGGCGTTCGGTCACGCCGGCCAGAAGTGCTCGGCGACGAGCCTGGCCATCTGCGTTGGTGACGTCTACCGCTCGGAACGATTCCGCCGCCAGCTGGTCGATGCGGTGACCAGTCTGGAGGTGGGTCCGGCCATCGACCTGGCAACCACGATGGGGCCAACCATCGCCGAACCGAGCGGCAAGCTGCTCCGGGCGCTCACCTTGCTGGAACCGGGGGAGTGGTGGCTGGTGGAGCCGCGGCGAACGGCCGCCGGCATCTGGACCCCCGGTGTCCGGGAGGGTGTCCAGTCCGGCTCGTGGTTCCATCGGACGGAGTGTTTCGGTCCGGTACTCGGGCTTGTGTACGCCGACGATCTGAATCAGGCACTGCGCATCCAGAACGGGACCGACTTCGGCCTGACCGGTGGTCTGCACTCGCTGGACCGCACCGAGATCGACCACTGGGTGGCCAACGTCGAAGTCGGCAACGCCTACATCAATCGGGGGACGACAGGCGCCATCGTCCAACGCCAACCGTTCGGCGGATGGAAACGGTCGGCCATCGGGCCGGGGGCCAAGGCCGGCGGGCCGAACTACGTGGCTCAGCTCGGCCACTGGGCCCCACCGGCTCCGGTGGTCGAAGACGAAGCCTGGCTCGAAGCGGCTGTCGAGAGCGACGCTGCCACCTGGGCCGCGGAGTTCGGCGTCGACCACGACCCCACCGGTCTGGTCTGCGAGTCGAACCGCTTTCGCTATCGGCCGGTCGGCTCGGTTGCGGTCCGGGTGGAGGGGGCCGGACGTGAGGTGGCGACCGAACGGGTCGTGGCCGCGGCCAGGCGGTGCGGGGCGACGGTGACGGTCTCGTCGGCAACCGATCAGTCCGCAGCGGACTTTGCCGCAGAGTTGCTCGAGACCAGACCGGACCGCCTCCGGGTGATCGGCCCGGTCGAGCCCGAAGTCCGGGACGCGGCCAACAGCGTCGGCGTGCACCTCGCCGCCGATCCGGTCCTGGCCGACGGCCGACGAGAGCTGCTGCACTATCTCCGGGAGCAGGCGGTCAGCGAGACCATGCACCGGTACGGCAACCTCCTGTCCCACGACAGGGCCACCTAGCGCTCAACGCCGCGGGTCAGTGTGGACGGCGGCGTTGCACAACAGTTGGCACCCGGTCACCGTCTCCGCCTGGTCCGCAACAGAGCCGTTCCCGGCGACTTCTTTGTGGTCTGACGGCGCGCCGTCCGGCGTCGTCGGCTCCGCAACCGAGAATCGGTGGCCACCCGTCGGCCGATCGATCAGGATGGCAGCATGCAGCCGGAAGCTCCTCTGCCCGTGGACGACGAATCGCTCCAGGCCTACTACGCCCAAGGTAAGGAGGCCGACCGGCTGGCTACCGGGCTCGGTCGAGTCGAATACCTGCGAACCGTCGAGGTGCTCGGACGGATTCTGCCGGACGCAGCAGCTGTCATCGCCGACATTGGCGGTGGCCCCGGGATTTACGCCGACCATCTCCTGTCCCTCGGCCATCGGGTGGTCCACCGCGACCTCGTTGCCGATCACGTCGAAGCGATCCGGGCCAGACATCAACCAGGGACGGAGACCGGGGACAGACTGGACGCCGCAATCGGAGACGCCAGACACCTGGACATCGCTGATGACTCCGTTGACGTGGTCCTGCTACTCGGTCCGCTGTATCACCTGCCCGACCCGGGCGATCGTCGGGCGGCCATCCGGGAAGCGGACCGGATCGTACGTCGTGGTGGGGCGATCGTCGCGGCGGCGATCAACCGCCATTCCGTTCTCCTCGACGGCCTCCTCATGAAACGAGCAGACCTGGTCCACCCCCAGATCTACGGGCTGTTGGATGAAGTTCGGGAGACGGGCATCATTCCTCCCCTGTTTGAAGGCGGCTTCAACGGCTACGCCCACACCGCGGAACAGCTCCGAGACGAGGTGACCCAGGCCGACCTCACCGTCGAACAACTCATCAGCGTCCAGGGTGTTTCCTTTGCGCTGGGGGATGTCGACGCCAGACTCGACGACCCCGACGAGCGGGAACGGTTGCTGCACGTGCTGCGGACGTGCGAATCAGAGCCGGACCTGATCGGCGCCGGTCCGCACATCCTGGCGGTGGCCCGGAGCACCGACTGAATCCGAGCTATCCGCTCGGGTTGGTGACCTGACCGGCGAAGAGCACGGCGCCGGTGTCGACGTGGCGGACCAGGTAGAAGAACGGGCGGTCGGCAGCGACCAGCAGCTCGGGCTCCGGCGGGCCGGATGAGGGGAACCCGAGGGCAGTGGCGGCGGCGGCCTCGGTGCCGATCTCGTCGACGGCGATGTCGGCGCCGTGCACGGCACCGTCGAGGAACACGCCGGGCCCGATTCCGGGGTACGACCCGGGAGCGATGGTACGTTCGGTGAGCCAGCCGAGGAAGTCGATTGCGGTTGTGGTCTCCCATTCCGGCATCCGCAGCTCGTAGGGGCCGGTGGTGAACGCTTTGTCGATCTCGGCCAGCAGATCCGATGACAGGCGGGAGCGAACGTCCTCGAATCTGCCCTCGTCAGGAACGATGATCAGCATCGCATAGTCGTCGCCGAGGTACGGGACTTCCGCCCCGACAAACCCGTCGCCGACGCCGCGAGGGCCGGGCTGTTCAAGATCGACGAGGTACGTCGTGTCGACGGTGGTGCCGTCCAGCAGAGCGAACGGCGCATCCAGCGGACCGTACTTGCCGAAGATGGTTCGCCACTGGGCCTTGAAGTAGACGGTGTCGGTCAGGACCAGCACCGTGTCGCCGGTGATGAACCCGGGCGGGACGAGTTCGGGGATCAGGTCGTTGGTCTGCTCCGCCACCCAGGTGTTGATCCGCTCTCGGGATCCCTCGGCGTCGGAGACGTCGATGGTTTCAACATCGGCACCGTGGTGGCTGGCCATCAGGTCTACCCAGTCCTGACTCGGTTCGGCGGAGGTCGATGGCCACAGCCGGTCGGAGACTCTGACGATCGGCGTCTCGCTCTCGTCGATGGCAACCGCCGTGCCATTGGTGGCGACCAGCGCCGCGTCCAGGGCGTTCCAGGCGTCGTGGGCGGCGATGCCGGCCGGAAGGGCAAAGGTGGCGTCGATCGCTTCGGCCGTCGCTTCGTCGGCGGCGCCTCGTGCCATCAGGAGCGCGTGGCCGATGCTGAGCGGGCTGAAGACCAGGTTCTCTTCGGTCGGCTGGGTGCGCATCAGGTCGAACCCGCCGTCGGCAAACCCGTCGACCAGCGCTCCGACGTGATCGTCGGCGGCAACCGCCGCCCGTTCCACCCCGGAAGACGGTCCGACGACCGCGCCGGTCGAGCCCGGTGCCGCAGAACCGCCTGACCCGCAGGCCGCAGCGAGCACTCCCGCCGCAAGAACGGCGGGCCAAAGAATCAGGCACACCGGGCAGGACCGGTACGAAACGGTGGGGGTCATGATCAGTTGGACGTCCGCAGATCGGTGCCGGTTCCCGACATCATGCACGAACCTACCCCGACGTTCGTGTCCTGGCACCGGGTGCGCCTGCCGCTCAGAGGCGGGAGCGCGACCACGCGGGTTCGAGATCCCGGTGCGATCCTCGTCACGCCATGGGGCCGAGACGCCTACGCCGTCCCGGCCAGCTCCTGCTGCTTGCGGGCGGACGGCTGACCGGTCTCGACGAACACCGCCATGTCATCCAGCAGTTCCGGGTAGAGCTTGTCCAGCGCCCGCTTCATGGGTATCTCCGCCAGGTGGCCGATGATCGGCATGGTTTCGATGCGAGGGCCGATGGTGATCTCGGTCGCGGTCTCGGATACCGCTTTCAACGACCAGGTGGCCACGACGGAGCGGACGAAGAATGGCAGTCCCTCGACCGTGAACTCCAGCACATGGTTCGTGTCGTCCACCTTGGTGATGGTGTCGGTCAGCCGACCGGTCTCGGTGTCGCAGACCCGGTCGAAGCTCTCGTCCTCCGTGCCGGCCCGGCAGTTCGAGGTGCCGTAGGCCCACTCGTGGTTGGTGGTGAATCCATCGATGACGAACCGCCACACCTCGTCGATGGGTTTGTTGATCCTTCGGGTTTTCTTGATGTCCAGCATGTTCTGTCCTCTCGTACTTCTTGTCGGCGGGGCTCAGGATTCGAGCCAGGCCCGGGCCTCGGTCATGTGTTGCCTCTTCTCTTTGTGTCGTCGTGTTTTATGTCTGCTGCTGGGACCGGTCCTTCATTACGGAACCGGCTGGTTCCACGTAGGCTAGACTGAGTGGTTCCGGAACGC
>JBCCGJ010000285.1:0-7950 GCA_039029335.1 Actinomycetota bacterium
CAAGGTCCACAAGAACAGCTTCGGGGTCGATGGTGACAACACCCGGTTCACCACCATGTATCCGGGCACCGAGTCCTGGGCCCATCACCTGGTGCACAATCCGGCTGACCCGGACTTCTGCACCCCGGCCAATACGACGCTCAGCGGAGAGTGGCGCAGCACGATCGTGCTGGCCGCGGTGTTTCCCGGGTTTGTGATCCAGGTCCAGCCGGACTGGCTGTGGTACCTGGCAATCACGCCGCTCGGTACGGACCGCTGCCGGATCGCCTGGCAGGTGGCCGTCGCCCCGGACGTTCTGGCCGACCAACCGGATCGGGACGCATACGCCAAGGAGATCATGGACCTGGTCCACCTGGTGAACAGCGAGGATCATCCGGTTGTGACCGCGGTGCGGAGCAACGTCAACCGTCCCCAGTTCAAGCGCGGTCCGTTCTCCTACCTGGAGCGGAACGTCTACGACTTCGACCGGTACGTTGCTTCGAAGCTGACGGCCGCGCGGCCGGCGGTTGCGGGCCCGCCGGCCGTTCCAACGACCGATTAGACCCGCTCGATGATGATCGCCGGGGCCATGCCGCCTGCGGCGCACATCGTGACAAGCCCGACCTGCTTGTCCTGCCGCTCCAGCTCGTCGAGCACGGTGCCGATCAGGATCGCGCCGGTGGCCCCGATGGGGTGACCGAGTGCCATGGCGCCGCCGTTGACGTTGACCTTCTCCCGGTCGAGGTCGAGCTTCTGCATGAACCGCTCGGAGACCACCGCAAACGCCTCGT
This sequence comes from Actinomycetota bacterium, assembly GCA_039029335.1. GTDB lineage: Bacteria > Actinomycetota > Acidimicrobiia > Acidimicrobiales > SZUA-35 > JAHELU01. The sequence goes on from JBCCGJ010000285.1 coordinate 771, forward strand.
TGACCTCGAACAGGTCGATGTCGTCCAGGGTCATGCCGGCCCGCTGCAGCGCCTTCTCGGCCGCGGGGACCGGGGCGTTGAGCATGAGGGTGGGGTCGTCGCCCATGTTGGCCGTCGCCACCACCTTGGCCCGCGGTGTCATGCCGTTGGCCGTTGCGTACTCCCCGCTGGCGATCAGGATGGCGGCCGCACCGTCAACAACACCGGACGAGTTGCCGGCGTGATGGAAGTGCTGGATGTCCAGGTCCGGGTACTTCTTGTTGATCAGCTCCCGGAACGTCAGCGACTCCTCGGTGTGGCGGTAGTCGGCCATGGCCTCGAAGCTCGGCTTGAGGGCGGACAACGACTCAACGGTGGTGCCGGGCCGGGGGAACTCCTCCCGGTCAAGGGCCACGCTGCCGTCCATGTTCATCACCGGGATGAGGCTCTTGTCGAACCGGCCCTCCTTGATGGCCCGCTCCGCTCTGGCCTGGGACTCCGCGGCGTGGGCGTCCAGGTCCTCCCTGGCGAAGCCTTCCATCGTTGCGATGGCATCAGCGCACACCCCCTGGTGGGACTGCGGGTGCAGCTCCTGGAGGTGCATGTTGTTCGCCCCCATCGGCAGCAGGCCCTTCTTCGGCAGCGACATCATCTCCGTCCCGCCGGAGATGACAAGATCCTCCATGCCGGCCATGACCGCGTTTGCCGCGATGTTGGTTGCGGTGATGCCGGACCCGCAGAACCGATCGAGGGTCACGCCGCTGGCCTTGATGTCGTAACCGGCGTCCAGCGCGGCCATTCGGCCGAGGTCACCGGACTGCTCGACCACCTGAGAGCTGGTGCCCCAGACAACATCGTCCACCTCAGCGGTGTTGACGTCGTTCCGCTCGGCCAGCGCCTTCAGCACGGTTGAGGCCAGATGCTGCGGATGGAGGTGGGCCAGCGCGCCCTTGCCCTGCTTCCCGATGCCGCGGGGCGTGCGGCAGGCGTCGATGATGTATGCGTCGGACATTGGAGGTGCTCCTCAAGCTCACGAATGGTGGCCCACACGGTCCCGGGCCGGTGAACAGACGCTAACACCGCCCGTTCCGGGCCTTCCAAACCGCCGGGATCGGCGCCGGGTCAGCTCAGGGTCCGCAGGTGCGGACTTGCGAAGTAGGTGGTGACCACCACCACCAGGGCGGTTGCCGCCGCGGTGGAGATGGTGACCCCGATCCCGATCCGGTTGGCGACGAGGCCGAGCACCAGCGCACCGAGCGGCATGAAACCGGCCTGCACGAGCGTGAACAGGCCCATCACCCGGCCCATCAACTCCTGCGGGGTGTTGGCCTGGATTAAACCCTGGTTCATGTTGATGTAGAACCCGCCGGCCAGGCCCATCACAAACGACAGCGGAAGCAGTTGGTAGAAGTCGGTGGTGAATCCCATGGCCATCGTGACGGTGCCGCCGACCATCATGGCCCGCTGGAACGCCGCACCCTTGTTCGGCATGTCCCCCCGACGCATCACATAGACCGACGTGATGGCGATGCCGATCCCCATGAACATGAACGGGATCGCCGTGTCGCCGGAGTCCCGGCCCAGCTCCTCCTTGACAAACGCCTGGAGGGTGATCATCACCGCCGGGTTGACGGTGACCCCGGCGACCGAGAGAAGCAGGAACAACGACCGAAGCGCCCGGTCGTTGATCACGTGACGGACTGCGTCGACCGTTTCCGCGGTGACCGAGCGGCGGGCTTCGGGTTGTGCTGCGGACTGCGGCGTGGTGCGTTCGATCGGTGGGATCACGATCGACCAGACAACGATCAGACCGAGGGCCAGCAGGACGGCCATGAACCAGAACGCGCCCTGGAACCCGAAGGCCTCACCGGCGGCGCGGGCCACCACCGGTCCGAGGATCATCGAGGTTGTCATGGCCAGCGCGTTCAGGGCGATCGCCCCGAACAACTGCTCCTTGCCGACGAGGGCCGGGATGAGGGCGGCCCGAAGCGGCTGGCCGATCGAGGTGGTGATCCCGGCGAGGACCGCCGCAACCAACACCAGCGCCAGGGACGCCCGGCCGCTGGCGATCAACAACGCGGTTCCGATCATGACCGCGGTCGATGCGGCCTGGGTGCCTATCAGCATCAACCGCCGGTCGAGGCGGTCTGCCCAAACCCCGGCCTGCAGGATCAGGAAGACCGAGGGAATGCCGAGGGCGAAGACCACGTACCCCTGTTCCCGTTCGCCGAGCCCCAGCCCGTCGAGGACGTACCAGCTGAAAACGAACCGGAGGGCGTTGAACGCCATGAAGTAACCGACGTTGTTGAGCCACAACCGCCGGAAGTTGGGGAGGCGCAGCGCGCCGGCCGGGGACGGCCGTTCTTGGGATTCCGCGTCTGCCTGAAGGTCTGTCACCACCCCAACTGTGCCAGCGATGCACCGACATCACACAAATCGCACGATCTGACGGCACCTCTGAAGGCACGGTCTGACTGCAGGCTCATCCCGCGGTGGCTGCGGGGGCCGAGTACGATCTTCGGTTGGGCTCGCGGAGGGCGCGGGCCAACCGAGGGGACAGCATGGCAGACCAATTTGTCGTTGAACGGAGCGAGATGATCGCCGCCGCACCGGAGGCGGTGTTCGCAAAGGTGGGCGACCTGAACGGGTGGGAGGAGTGGTCACCCTGGGCCGACCTCGACCCGGATATGGACAAGACCTACAGCGGGGAACCGGGAGCGATCGGTTCCAGCTACCACTGGTCGGGGAACCGCAAGGTCGGTGAGGGGCGGATGACCCTCACCGAGGTGGCGCCCCCCGAGCGGGTCGCCATCGATCTGACGTTCATGAAACCGTTCAAGGCGGAGAACGTGACCGAGCTGACCCTCACCCCGGCCGGGGACGGGACCACCGTCAACTGGCGGATGACCGGGGCCAACACCTTTATGGTGCGGGTGATGGGGTTGTTCGGCCGGGGCATGGACAAGATGGTCGGACCGGACTTCGAGAAGGGCCTCGCCAACCTGAAGCGGCTCAGCGAAGCCTGATCAACGGCCGCATCGCTTTTTCATGCGATGGGGCAGCGGAGCTAACGTCGCTCGGTATGACTTCCAAAGCCGGTGCGCCGCTCTCCGACCTACTGGTACTGGACCTGACCCGGGCGCTGGCCGGGCCGATAGCCGGTCGGATGCTGTCCGACCTTGGCGCAACCGTCATCAAGGTCGAACCGCCGGACGGCGATCTGACCAGGACAACAAAACCCCGTCAGGACTCCATGGCGGTCTACTACGCGCAGGCCAACGTCGGTAAGCGCTGTGTCTCGATCGACCTCCGGACCGAGGACGGGCGAGCCCTGTTCCTCCAGATGGTGGAACGAGCCGACATCGTTCTGGAGAACTACCGGCCGGGGGTGATGCACCGGCTGGGGCTGGGGTACGAGGTGCTCTCGGCCGTCAATCCTGGAATCATCGTCGGGTCGATCAGCGGGTTCGGGCACGGAAACGTCTGGTCCCATCGCGGCGCGTTCGCCGCGGCCGCCCAGGCCGAGGCCGGGATCACCGCGGACATCGCGAAGCGGCGGAACGTGGCGCCCCGGAACGACCCGGTGTCCCAGGCCGACGTGTACGCCGGCATGAGTTGCCTCGGTGCGGTCCTGGCCGCCGTTCACCATCGCTCGGTGACCGGGGAGGGCCAGGCGGTCGAGGTTGACATGGTTGAGGCCGCGATGCTGGCCAACGACATGACCTCGTCAAACCTGCGGGTGGACCAGGACGTCACCGACGGGTTCCGGTCCGGGAGCAACTGGCCGCCGTGCTACCAACTGGCGTCCGGCCGATGGATCACGGTCACCGCCGATCCGGCGGTCGACGGCCCGTTCGGTCTGTACACCAGGGCCATGGACCGGCGTGATCTGCGGGAGGACCCGCGGTTCGTCGACATGCCGGCCCGGGTCGCCAACTTGGAGGAACTGAACCGGCTGATCGGGGAGTGGATCGCCACCATGGACTCCGCCGCCGAAGTGGAGGCGGCGATCGGCAACTCGACGGTGCTCGTCGCCGACGTGCGCACTGCGGCCGAGATCCGAGAGACGAAGTGGGCGGAGGAGCGGGGTGCGTTCTTCGAGGTCGAGCACCGTCCCGGCACCGATCCGATCACCCTTCCCCAGACCCCCTGGCGGTTCAACAAGTCACCGTCCGGAGCGGTGCCGCGGCTCTCGTTCCGGGGTGAGGACAACCGCAGCGTCCTCCAGGAACTGCTCGGCCTGTCCGATGGCGAAGTGGCGGATCTCACCGATCGGGAGATCATCAGCGACCGGGTGCCGGAGTGGCGGAGGCAGGAGCCGGGGCGTTAACCCCAAAGGTCGAGTAGCGGACCGAGATCCGTTCCCTCGGCGAGGCCTTCGGCCTGCCGACGCATCAGTTGTCGGCCGCCACCGGCCGCCGCGGCGTACTCCGCCCGGAGCAGGACTCGCCAGAGCCGGATGCCTGCGGCGTCGGCCACCTCGATCGCCCGCTCCAGGTGGGTGATGTCGCCCGAGATGTGGAACAGGTACCGGTCGGCCGGTCCGAGCGACGCCGCCCCGAACCCGTGCACCAGCAGTGAGCCGGCCCGCAGCCCGAGTAGCCCAAGGATTGCCTCCCGGTCCTCGTCTGTCGCCGTCTCGTCAATAAAACGGGACAGATAGGCCAGGGACGTGGGAGTCCGGTAGCCGGGCTCGTCGATCGACTGCCGGACAAGCTCCTGGCCGACGTCCCTGACCTCATCGATCCGGCCCGCCGCCCGGAACGCCTCCACCCCGGCCAACCTGCCGAACCAGGAGCCGGCCAGGTCGGGTGGGAGCTTCTGACTCATCGATGCGAAGACCGCGTGGTCGTTCTTGATGAACGACTCGTTGAACTTTTGGGCCAGGTACAGCGTTTCGCCCTCGCTGATCGCCCGGTCCTGGGCGTGGGCCACCGCCTCGATCCGATGCCGCTCCGCGTCCTCCCACCGGCCGTCCTCGAACGCAAGCACACCGAGGAAGCCCCGGTGGTGCCAGTCGCGCAGATCGTCGCCTGCGGCTGCGGCGTATCGGCCGATCTTGCGAAGTGTTGATTCCGACTCCGCGATCCGTCCGGCCTCGTACAGGCTGATGCAGAGGTGTTCCTGAAGGCTCAGCTTCCGGTCAGGAGAAAGGCCTGTATCGGACAGCAGGCCCTGGAGTGTCTCGACCTGGTGGTCGGGCTGCACCCGATGGTTGACCACGTACCAGCCGACGCTGGCCGTGGTGGCCCGCTCGTCGGCGGTGATGGCCAGCCGCTCGGCGGTGCGCCACCACCCTTCGGCGTCGGTCGCGTCACCGCCGAGCACCAACTGCCGTGCGGTCAGCGTTGCGTGGCGGCATCGGCTCTCCTCGGCCAGCAGATCCGGTTCGATGCGCAGCAGCCAGCCGAGCCGAACGGCGCTGCCGTCGTGCTGCTCCGCCTCGGGAAGCCCCAGGGTCGCGACGGAGAACGCCGTCTCATGATCCCCGGCGGCCAGCACCTCGTCGACCAACTCTCCGGTCACCCGGTCTGCCTCGGCGTACGCCCCGATCCGATACAGCGAGGTGGCGAGCAGGGTCCTGGTCGCCTCGTTGAGCTGCAAACCCGGCACATGGTTCAGACTGCTCAGCTTCTCCACCGCGTTGCGGAACGCTCCGTCGCCGACGGACCGGTTTGCGTCCTCGATGACCGACGCGACCGCACCGGGCGCGGGGGCGGGACCCAGGTCGATCGTGTAGGTCGAGCGGTCGACCAGTGGGATGAGCGCATCGATGACCGACGGGTGACCTTCCGAGCGTTTCATCAGGTCGACGGTCAGCGCCCGACGGATCGGGGCGGACGCATCGGTGAAAACCATCCCGACCAGATCGGCGAGCTCCGCCTGATGAAGGGGTTCGAGTTCCACGAAGCTGGTTCGCTGGGCTTTGATCAGGCGTCGGATCAGCCTGTCCGGCAGCAGGTCCACCTCCGGCACGGCCATGGCGACCGCAACGAAGGGCCCGGCGTTTTTCTCCCGGATCAGGCGGCGGTGCAGGAAGGCAAGGAAGCGTGCGGATTCGGAGTCCACATCGTGGGCATCATCGATCAGGATGAGCAGCCCGACGTCGGTCCGCTCGCGCTCGATGGCCGCGATCGCCTGGTCCCAGGTTCGGCCGTCGGGTTCGTCGAACAGGAGCGGCTCCAACGTCGGGAACCCGGACAGGATCGTGGCGAACGGTGCCTGATGAGCCTCCCCGGTCTTCAGCTGGACAACGGCCATGCCCCGGGCGAGCGCACCGGCACCGGTGGCCTGAATGGCACGGGACTTTCCGAGACCCCTCCCGCCGAACACGGCGATGGTGGATAACCCGTGCCCGGGATCGATGAGCCGCTCGAGGACGCGGTCGATGGCCGCCTGTCTGCTCGCGCAGAACTCGAGAACCGGGACCGGGGCCTGCCATGAGGCAGCCGAGGATTGGTCCATGCCGTTCCCTCCCGTGTTCTCCCTCGTGCGACGAAGACAAAAGTCTGTTGGGTTTCTGGCCGGAAGGCAAGCCGAACGGCACCGGCGCGGACCGTCAGAGCAGTCTGACCTGGCCCGTGCCGCCGTCCACCTCGACCAGAGCACCGTCCGGGATCCGCAGCGTTGCGTCGACGACGCCGACGACACACGGGATGCCGAGCTCCCGGGACACGATCATCGAGTGGCTCATCGCCGCCCCGACCTCGACAACCACCGCCGCCGCCGGGACGAACAACGGCGTCCAGGACGGGTCGGTGTGGGGAGCGATCAGGACGTCGCCCGGGCTGAGTCCCGCCGGGTCTGCCGGATCGAGGATCACCCGGGCCGTACCGGTGGCCACGCCCGGCGCACCGGCTGCGCCCTCCAGCACCTCGTCGGTTGCCAACGCTGGACCCTCCGTTCGACGTGGCGCCCAGGTGGAGACCGGCGGCACACCGCCGGCGGTGTGGTCGAAGGCGAACGGCGGCTCGAGCCCCCGCAGGTGTTCGTAGGCCGCCCGGCGGGACTCGATGACCGGCACCACCGCCGCCGGATCCTCCAGATAGGCGAGGAACTGGTCCTCCTGGAGCAGCATCGGGCCGATCGTGTCGGCGACACCGCCGTTTTCCCTGGCCCGACGGAGCAGCTCGAGGAACGCATGGCGGGACAGTTGATTCCCCCGGATCACCTGATCCTTTGATTCCTCCCTGGCCCGGGA